>NZ_PKRR01000010.1:0-107534 GCF_002855595.1 Uliginosibacterium sp. TH139
GGTCGACGCCAAGACGGGCGCCGTGCAGTCCTCAGCAGCCGGCACTCAGAACTCAGCACTGCCTCATAGCGAAGACTCACTCCTGACCCTCGCCGGCTGGGGCGGCCTCGGCATCGTCGCCGGTCAGAGTCTGCAATGGGCCAGCGGCGAGACGATCAACTGGGCCAGCGGGCAGGACAGCAACTTCGCGCTCGCCAGCCACCTGCGCATTCACACCGGCCAGGCGCTCGGCCTCCTCAGCAGCGCGCAAGGCAGCGGCCACCTCAAACTCATCGCCAACAGCGGCCCGGTGCTCGTCCAGGCCCAGGCCGACACGATGACACTCGCCGCCAAAGCGCAACTGAAGATGGTCTCCGTCTCCGGCAAGCTGGATATCG
The DNA here is from genome assembly GCF_002855595.1 of Uliginosibacterium sp. TH139. NCBI lineage: Bacteria > Pseudomonadati > Pseudomonadota > Betaproteobacteria > Rhodocyclales > Zoogloeaceae > Uliginosibacterium > Uliginosibacterium sp. TH139. The sequence continues at coordinate 378 of NZ_PKRR01000010.1, forward strand.
CCTCCGCAAAGAAGATCCACCTCGCGGTGGCGGGTGGATCAGCCATCACCATCGAGGGCGGGAACATCACCGTGCAGTGCCCCGGGATGCTCACCGTGCATGCGAGTCAGAGGAGTTTTGTGGGTGGGGCGAAGGTGGACTATGCCTTCTCACCCTTCCCCCAAGAGGGCTTTGAAGTCAGCGGCAAGTTCTGTTTCTCAGCCTGAGCAACCTGGTTGAAAGCCAATATTCATGATCATTACTTATCCGATTAAGCAGGAATACATCAAAGGCAAAGAGCAGAGGGTTGTTCCTGACAAGGTGTATGACCTATGCGAAACCGCAAGCGGCACGTTTCCCGTTGGGAAAAATAGCTTCTGGCACGGCGGAGTGCATCTGTTTGCGGCCGCAACTGAGCCCATCCGGGCCATCGCCGAAGGCGAAATTGTTGCTTATCGATTCTGCGAAAACGACACGGGCGACAGCTATTTTGAAAAGCCCTATTCAACAAGCTTCGTCTTGCTAAAGCATGTTGCAGATTGCGGCAGCACCTCGCTAGGCAATACATCAATCACCTTCTACTCTCTGTACATGCACCTCGCGCCTTGGTCCGTTGTGACCGCTGCTAAACAACAGAGCCAAATTTCTTTCATCAAGAGCCAAGTGACTGAGCCTGAAAAGGACAAAAAAGGCAACGTAATCCCAAGAAAATACAAAACCGTCAAACGAACCGAAAAACCGATAGTAGATGGCGCTGTACATGGCAATAGCAACAATTTACGCGTAGAACGAGGCGACATTCTGGGTTTTGCGGGTTCGATTCCAGATAATTTCAGCACACCTAGCCGCGGCATACATTTCGAGATTTTCATGGAAGACGTCAGTTTTCTGTCGAACCCGAAGAAGAACCTCTGGGGCAAGACACGCCTGACCAGTGATCTGAACATCTGTTACGGGCAGATGCCTTCCGCGACGCCCATCGCAAAAACCATTGTTCTTGGACCAGAAGCAATCCTGACTCCATCAGGAAAGCCCGAATCAAAAACCGGCAATCTAAGAATAAAACTTCCAGACGGATCAATTTGCTGGATCAAGAAAGGCGCTTACACCACAAAAAGTTTCGAGATCGAAAAAAAGGTCGGCACAAAAATCGTCAAACAAAAACAAGATAAAACCGTTGCCACCACAACTTCACTGGAGGTCTTTCCAGTCGACCCAGATGAAAAACATGCACAACTCAAAGCCGGCACCGAAGTCATTCCCTGGGTATATCCATGGCTAGACGAAGGCGAATTCAGAGAAGAGCGCTTGGATGGCAAAGACTATGTTCAAGTCTTAATTGTCGACAGCATTAAAATCGCTTGGGCAGAAAAATCAAAGATCGCTTACAAGTCGGATGCTGACTGGCCTAATTTTACGCAAGTCTCAGAAAGCGGCACATTCGGTGCAGACGGCCTTGCCGACGACGAGAGCATAGATAAATTGATCACTCAGTACGACAAAAACAAAGACAGCGCCCTAGAAAAATCAGAACTTCCTCAAGACGCCAAAGAAAAATTGCGAAAAATAATTGTCAGCTATCCCACAGAATGGGACGACTCAGATAATGTAAGAAAATACGAGCGCATCATGAGCAGCACCTGGAAAGGACAAAAGCTATCTTCGACAGATTTCGAAAAATTCAAAACTCATCTTAAACGCATCCAGTTCTGGCAAGAGGCCAAAGCTGTCGCAAAACTACCCAAAAGCTCTACGCTCTGGCACCCGCACCCGATTGCGTTCATTGAACATTTGGCTAAATGCACCTGCCTATCTGAAGATGATTTGTTAAAAATATATCCCGCCACGCCGCGCGACACGAGAGAAAAATACCGAAACGCGTTAAACAAGGCGATGACAAAGTATGTGATTAACACAAGACTTCGGCAGTCGCACTTCTTCGGCCAAGGCGCGGTTGAGTCTGATTATTTAAGAGGCATGGCTGAAGGATCAGTAGACCGAAGCAAATATCCGGATCACCTAAGTTTTAAGGAAGAAACTTCAGACTGGTGGTATGGCAGTCGACCAACCGAAGAAGACGAGTATTTCTTTGTCAAACGGAAGAATTACAAGTGGGGCAATGGTAATTGCGGAAAAATAGACGGTCAAAAATTTCGAGGAAGAGGCTTCAAGCAACTGACGGGTCGATCGAACTACGCAGCCTACTGGTTGTTTAGAAACTGGATCGATATCAAGAGTTTCGACATGAGCTACGGGGGGCGTGCTGGTAACGGCACAGACTGGTGGAACGACGAAAAATACAAGCAAGCCGCAACAGCTTCGGCAGATAGTGTCACAGGAATGACGCTCAGGCCAGCCCCCATTAACGATCCGCAAAAAATTTCAATCGACCCTTTCAACACTATCGACTCTGGCGCTTGGTACATCTTGATTTTTAGGCCAAAAACCATCCCTGCCATGGATGAAGATAATTCAAAAAGCGTGACCTACGCCATTAATGGCGGCTACGGAGAAGAAAAAAGAAGGCTTGACGAAACAACAAAATACAAATCTATTTTATATTAAAGAAACTTAAAAATGAAATCTAAAACAAAAAAACCAAAAACCATATTTATAGCGGCTATCGCATCCACACTACCCGGCATTTCGATGGCAGTCCAATCGGAACTCAATACTAATGAATTTACCTATCAAGCAGAAGAGAGCTTAAACATCCTTAATATTCAACTAACCGAAAACAATGAATTACTATCAAGAATATCTTTAAACAAATCAAACACACAAAGATTATTAACAACCAACAATTCATACAAGTCAATATCCACCATTTGCTCATCCATACCAGAAAGCGAGTCAAAATACATATCTTATGACGGAAGCTTAATACTCACGACAACCCTTAACGACTACGGGACAGAAAAAAATAAAATTACCGTATACGACAGAATGTCTTGCAACAAGATACTCGAAAAAAAATCAAAATACGCTAGAACCACATACGACGGAAGAAAAGATTTGGGATTATTTATCTGGTCGGAAGATACTAGAACAGATTCGCCATTCGACAAAAACTCTTCGACAGTTTACATCACCAACTTCAAAGGAAAGTCTTTTGTAAAAGACAGAGGATATCGATTCCTACGAGACTATTTATTTATCAACAAAGACTATCTTTACTCCAGCAACTCTCACGGTGAAAATATACTCATCAACGTAAAGACATGGAAAAAACATTCAGACTCAGACAAAATTGAACGATTTGAAACAAAAGACAACTTCGACGCAAATATAAAATTTTCTTTTGAAGAAAAAACAGCCGAACTAATCGAAAAGTGGAAAAATAATTTTACAAAAAACAACTCAGGCATGGGGAGTGCTTACCACTACGCCACCGGCTACAACGCAAAAGACAATATCCTGTGTGCGGCGATTGCGGGAGTTAGCCCTAAAAACACTCTAAATGCTTTGCTTGTTTGCGCCCCGTATAAAACACCAAAATAATGCACCGAACCATATTTACAAAATATAATTTTATAAATTCGCCCGCCCCTTGGCGAATATCGGAAGGCGCAATCGCGGGGTCAGTCGGGACTTTTTCACAAATCAGAGATGGCGTATTCATTCACCACACAGGACGGCAAGCAGAAATAGACGGATGAAGCTACATCCATCAAGTGGGCCACATGCAATGGGAAATACAAGTTCCAAGGCCGCGGTTCCGAGAGCATCCTCCCGGACGGTGATTACAGCACCGGCGACTGAAGTTTCAGCCTCCCAAACACTTGCTTCACATCTATAGCCACACTGTGATATGCCCAAAGGACATCAACTTGACGAACACAAAGCTCACCTACTTACTCGCACTCGCCCTGTGCCTCACCGCCTGTAAAAGCCGCGAAGAAGAAATCGCTGCTGAGCACGCCAAAGGCACTGCCCTCGTTGAAGACAAGGCCGCCCGCGTGAAAGGCATTGGCGAAGCACTTCAGAGCGACGGCCAGAAAGCAGCGGCTGAACTTTCTACAGGTGTTGGCAAGGTGATCGGTGGGGTCACGCAGGGCATTGACCGCGCCAAGGAAGCCAAGATCACGACCGATGATGGCGCCGCAAAACTTGGCGTCAGCAGCGACCGTGCGGTGCTGGAGGTCAACGGCAAGGAGGGACAGAACACACTCAAGGCCTATGTAAAGTCTGCCCAAGCGTTCAAAGGCAGTCTGCATCTGCGCGGCTTCGACAACAACAACCGCGAAGTGGGTCGGAGCGCAAAGGAAGAGCGAAGCTTGGCTGCTGATGATGCCGAATACGTCGCCTTCACGTTTGATTCGGCCACACCCATGAATCGCGTAGAAAAGTGGGTGTTGTTCGCAGCAGCCAAATAGAGCTTGGTGGGTAGCCTACGTACTCAGGCAGCAGTGCAGGCCCGAAGGCCCAGACCCCACCGCCCTGCCGGACAAGAAGCCATGAACCAGGCCTTAGACCCCCGCAGCCTGCCCGCCGCGGCGAGCGCACTGGAGGCGCTGGCCAGCCTGCGTTCCGATACCCGGCTCTATGAATACGCCATCGAAGGCCTCTCGCGCGTCAAGGCGCCGATCGAGTTCGAAGCCTTCTGCAGTGAGAAGCACACGCAGCTACTGCATGCAGCATCGCGAGAGCGATTTCGATTTCGATTTCGATTTCGTCTCGCGCCTGCTCGCGGATCCATTTTCACCGCGCGGACAAGTCAGGAATCCCCGACCTTCTACATGTTGGATGTGGCTTACCTCGACCAACACCGCGCCGGCCGCTAACTTCGTCAGGGAAGTATCACCCGGAGTCAACGATGCCTTGCGGCGCTTGATGCGAAAACTGGAAGAGGTACCGGCCGACAGCCAGTAAGAAACCCGTGGCGCCCTGTAGCGAGATCAGATCAGCCCGTTCGCCAGCAGATTAAGCGCACTAGCGTTCGTCAAACGGCAACCAGAAACGATACTTGGCGTTAGATAGCAAAAAGCCCAATCCGAGGATTGGGCTAAGTGCTTGTTTCTGTTGGTCGGGGCGGCGGGATTCGAACTCGCGACCCCTTGCACCCCATGCAAGTGCGCTACCAGGCTGCGCTACGCCCCGACACAGAAGCGAGATTATAGCAGGAGATTCTAATCTTGCCAGCCTCCAAAGAGGCTTTTCTTATTCACGCAGGAGGGCAAGGATTGCTTGCAGTTCGCTACGCACCTGCGCGTTGGTTGCACGGCCACGCTCGACGATTTCGTCCGTCTCGCGGCGCAGGATCTGGTACTCCTCCAGGCGATTGCGCGCACCGCTGATGGTAAAACCTTCGCTGTAGAGCAACTCGCGAATGCGACGCACGAGGAGAACTTCGTGGCGCTGATAGTAGCGGCGGTTGCCGCGCCGCTTGACCGGCTTGAGCTGCGTGAACTCCTGCTCCCAATAGCGCAGCACATGCGGCTTCACTCCGCACAGCTCACTCACCTCGCCAATGGTGAAGTACCGTTTGGCGGGGATAGGGGGAAGCTCTGTTAGTTCTTCAAGCTGATGGTCCATCGCTCAGTTGTTCAACCGCCGTCTTAAGTTTCTGGCTGGCATGGAAAGTCACTACCCGTCTTGCGGTAATGGGAATTTCCTCACCCGTCTTGGGATTGCGTCCAGGCCGCTGGGGCTTGTCACGTAGTTGGAAATTGCCGAAGCCAGAAAGTTTCACTTCTTCACCACGTTCAAGTGCGTTGCGGATTTCTTCGAAGAAACCTTCAACCATGTCCTTGGCTTCACGCTTGTTCAGCCCCACGCGATCGAACAGAAGATCCGCCAACTCAGCCTTGGTCAGCGTGATCCCGTTTGTCTTGCTTTCATCAGGCACGAAGCTGTCCCCCAAGCTCACGCTCTGCGGCACTCACAAGTGCGCGCATAGCGTTGTCGATTTCCGTCTCTTCCAGCGTGCGTTCAGTGTGCTGAAGCACCACACGCAGTGCAATGCTCTTGTGATCGGCGGCAACACCCTTGCCCGCATAGACATCGAATACGTCAACCGTCCGGACAATTTCAATCGCAGCCGCGCGCAACACGCGCAACAGATCTGCAGCGGACACTTCCTGTTTGAGCACAATGGCCAAGTCGCGCAGCACAGCCGGGTGACGCAGCAGGTCTGCGTGTGCAGGAACGCTAACGGCCAAGGCTGCGGCGAGATCCAGCTCAAATACGACCGGAGCATTGCCCAATTCGTAGCTTTGTACCAGAGCCGGATGCAGCTCCCCCATGAAGCCCGTCACGATCCCGTTCACTTTGATTTCGGCCGAACGCCCCGGGTGCAGCGCGGGATTCTTGGCGGCAACGAACTCGGCGCGCTCCCCGAGCAGACGCTCGACATCACGCTTCACATCGAAGAAATCCACCTTGCGTGCGGCCTGCCCCCATTGCTCGGGCGCTACCGCGCCCCAAGCCAGGCCCGCCACACGCTGCGGTTGCGCAGCCGGATCGAGTGGCGTTTCGGCAGCGTTGCTGGCAAAGCAGCGACCCACTTCAAACAGACGTACGCGGCTAGCGCGACGACGCAGATTGGCTGACAAGGCGCCGACGAGACCACCCAGCAGGCTGGAGCGCATCACGCTCATCTGGCTGGCGATCGGGTTGGCAAGCTTCACCGGATTGCTGTTGCCGGCGAAATCCTTTTCCCAGGCTGCGTCCACAAAGGCGTAGGAGATCACTTCCTGATAATCCTGAGCCGCCAGCCAGCGGCGCAGGCGATGCACCGGGCGCTGGGTTTCGGTACTGGCCAGCATGTTGGCCGGGCCTTTCGGCGGCAGCGGCTGAATATTGTCGTAACCGTAGACGCGAGCAACCTCTTCGATCAGATCCTCTTCGATGACGATATCGAAACGGTAGCTCGGCGGAGTCACTTCAAGCGCCTCACCCTTTTGCTCGACCTGCATGCCGAGCAGGCGCAACGAAGCCTCGATCTGCTCGTCAGCGATCTCGAAGCCCAGCACCTTGCGGGCACGGGCGGGACGGAAGCTCACGGCAGGGCGCTGCGGCAGCTTATCCGCCACCATTGCATCCGTAATCGGGCCCGCCGAGCCGCCGCAGATATCGAGAATCAGCTGGGTGGCGCGCGCCATGGCTTGCGGCGCGAGCTCGAAGTCCACCCCGCGCTCGAAGCGATGGGAGGCATCCGAAGAGAAATTCAATGCGCGGGCACGGCCGACAATGGCGTCCGGCTGGAAGAAGGCGGATTCCAGAAAGATCTCGGTCGTCTCATCAGACACACCACTGTCTGCTCCGCCCATCACGCCAGCCAGCGCGAGAGCACGCGCTTCATCAGCGATCAGCAGCATATTGGCAGCCGGCGAAATTTCCTGGCCGTTCAGCAGGGTGAGTTTTTCACCGGCCAGCGGCCAGCGCACATGGATGGCGCCTTGCAGCCTGGCATTATCGAAGGCATGCAGCGGCTGTCCGAGCTCCAGCATCACATAGTTGGTGATATCCACGGCAGCACTGATCGAGCGCACACCGCAGCGCGCGAGGCGTGCCTTCATCCAGTCCGGCGTTGCGGCCTTGGCGTTCACACCGGTAATCACGCGCCCGAGATAGCGAGGGCAGCCTTCCGGCGCATCCAATACCACGGCGCGCTGCTGCGCGTGGCCCACTTCGACGCTGCGCGGCGCGGTGATTTCCGCAGGCGTACCGGTCAGGGCCGCCAGTTCGCGTGCCACACCGGCGAGGCTCAGGCAATCAGCACGGTTCGGCGTGAGCTTGATGGTGATTTTTTTGTCATCCAGCGACAGGTATTCGCGGATGTTCATGCCCACCGGTGCGTCGTCCGGCAGCACCAGCAAGCCGTCATGATCCTGAGTCATGCCCAATTCATCGGCCGAGCACATCATGCCGAAGGATTCCATGCCGCGCAGCTTGGCTGGCTTGATCTCAAAGCCGGGGAGCTTCGCCCCGACCATCGCGCAAGGCGCCTTCATGCCCTCGACGACATTCGGTGCGCCGCACACGATCTGCAGCGGCTCGCCCTGCCCCACATCCACGCGGCATACGCGCAGCTTGTCGGCATTCGGATGCTTCTCGAAGCTGACGATCTGGCCCACCACCACGCCGGTGAAGGGTGGCGCAACGGCGTCAACCTCTTCCACTTCGAGACCCGCCATGGTCAGCAGATGACACAACGCATCGGAATCGAGCGCCGGATTGCACAGGCTACGCAGCCATTGTTCGGAAAACTGCATGATCGATCCTGAAATTAATCTTGGAACTGGCTCAAAAAGCGCAGGTCATTCTCAAAGAACAGACGCAGGTCATTCACGCCATAGCGCAGCATGGTGAGGCGATCCAGCCCCATGCCAAAGGCAAATGCGGTGTAACGGCTGGGGTCGATGCCGCCATGTTTCAGTACCTCGGGGTGGCTCATACCGCAGCCGCCGATTTCCAGCCAGCACCCCTTGTTCGGCCCGCTCATGAAGGCAAAATCGATCTCGGCGGAAGGTTCGGTGAACGGGAAGAAGGAGGGTCGGAAACGGATCTGCAAATCGTCGGTTTCAAAGAAGCGCTGCAAAAAATCGACGATGACGCCCTTAAGGCCGGCAAAGGACACGTCCTCACCCACCCACAAGCCTTCAACCTGATGGAACATCGGCGAGTGCGTGGCATCGGAATCCACACGATAGACGCGGCCCGGCGCAATGATGCGCAACTCGGGCATGACATCTAAATCCTTGAACTTCGCCGCATGCGCCTGCATCGCACGAATCTGCACCGGGCTGGTGTGCGTGCGCAGCAGCACATCCTTGGCGCCGTCGATGTAGAAGGTGTCGTGCATTGAGCGCGCAGGATGATTGTCCGGCGTATTCAGAGCAGTGAAATTGAACCAATCTTCCTCGATTTCGGGGCCGTCAGCCACTTCGAAACCGATGGAGCGGAACAGGGTCTCGAAGCGCTCCTGAGTGCGCACGACCGGGTGCAGGCCACCGCGCCCCATGCCACGCCCAGGAAGGGTCACGTCCAGCGCCTCGGCTGCGAGCTGGGTTTCAAGTTGAGCCATGCGCAGGGCCTCACGACGGGCCTCCAACGCCTGCTCGATGGCACTTTTGCAACGGTTGATCTCAGCCCCGGCGCTCTTGCGCGCCTCCGGATCCAGCTTGCCAAGTCCCTTGAGCAGCTCGGTCAGGCTGCCACTCTTGCCAAGATAGATCGCCTTGGCCTGCTCCAGTGCATTCATGTCGGCTGCAGCGGCGAAGGCGGCGGCAGCGTCCTTGAGCAGTTGATCGAGGTGTTCCACGTCAATACCCGCAATTCTGGTTCGCGGCCTGCTCGGAGCAGGCCAGAAAAGAAAAAAGGAGGCTTACGCCTCCTTTTTTTACTCCCGGACAGCTCAGGCGCCGAGCTGTGCCTTGGCCTGATTGGCCAGCGCCGCAAAGGCGGGCTTGTCAAACACAGCCAGATCAGCCAGCACCTTGCGGTCGACTTCGATCGCAGCCTTCTTCAGGCCATTCATGAAGCGGCTATAGGTCAGACCGACTTCGCGGGCAGCCGCGTTGATACGGGCAATCCACAGGGCACGGAACTGACGCTTGCGCTGACGACGGTCACGGTAAGCGTACTGACCGGCCTTCATTACCGCTTCTTTGGCGATACGGTATACGTTCTTGCGACGGCCGCGGTAACCCTTGGCTTTGTCGAGGACTTTCTTGTGACGGGCGCGAGCCGTTACACCACGTTTAACGCGAGGCATGTTTTATCTCCTTCCTGAATCAAGCGTAGGGCATCATTGCGTGGATGCGGGCGGTATCGGTGTCATGAACACCGGTCATGCCGCGCAGCTGACGCTTTGCCTTGGTGGTTTTCTTGGTCAGGATGTGGCGCTTGAACGCCTGGCCGCGCTTGACGCTGCCACCCGCACGAACCTTGAAGCGCTTGGCAGCGCCGCTCTTGGTTTTCATCTTGGGCATTTGATACTCCAACGATTTTAGATATGACCCCCGGTGGCTCCGCCTGGAGCGCTTCAACTACCGGAACATCACTTGTTTTGCAGCAATCAGCCGATGCTCTGGCCAGGGCTGCTGCGCCCCTTCAAACTCAAACCTTCTTCTTCGGCGCAATCACCATGATCAACTGGCGACCTTCAAGCTTCGGAAACTGCTCAACCACGATGGTGTCGCCCAGATCCGCCTTGATCCGCTCAAGCTGGCGAATACCGAACTCCTGGTGGGCCATTTCACGGCCGCGGTAACGCAGGGTTACCTTGACCTTGTCGCCCTCTTCCAAGAAGCGGACCATGTTACGCATCTTGATCTGGTAGTCATTCTCGTCCGTTGCCGGGCGCAGCTTGACTTCCTTGACCTGGATCTGCTTCTGCTTCTGCTTGGCTTCGTGAGCCCGCTTCTGCTCCTGGTACTTGAACTTGCCGTAATCCATCAAACGGCAGACCGGGGGCTTTGCCTGGGGGGCGATTTCAACCAGATCGACCTCGGCTTCTTCAGCCATGGCCAGCGCCTGATGAGTCGGAACAACACCAAGTTGTTCGCCTTCTTCACCTACCAGCCGCACCTCGGGAACACCGATTTCCCGGTTGATGCGATGCGAGTTCTTTTCCTGAGCTATGGCAGAAACCTCCTAGAAAAACAAAAAATCAAGCCTCGGCGCCACGGCTTTCCAGCTCGTGTTGCCAACGCTCAGCCAATTCCGTGATGGACATTTGCCCCAGATCCTGACCGCCCCGGACGCGCACTGCGACCTTGCCGGCCTCTTTTTCCTTGTCGCCTACGACAAGCAGGTAGGGCAGCTTTTGCAAGCTATGTTCGCGGATTTTATAGGTAATTTTCTCGTTCCGCAAATCCGATTCGACACGGAAGCCCTTGGCGCGCAACTCTGTCACAACTTCTTGCACGTAATCGGCCTGCCCTTCGGAGATGTTCATCACCACCGCGTGAGTCGGCGCCAACCACAAAGGGAAGGCACCGCCATGATTTTCGATCAGGATGCCAAGGAAACGCTCAAGCGAGCCAAGGATCGCCCTGTGCAGCATCACAGGGCGGTGGCGGGCATTGTCTTCAGCAACGTATTCGGCGCCAAGGCGCTCGGGCAGCACGAAATCCAGCTGAATCGTGCCGCACTGCCAGGAGCGCCCCAGCGCATCCTTGATGTGATACTCGACCTTGGGGCCATAGAAAGCGCCTTCGCCGGGCAATTCTTCCCACTCCTTGCCGGAAGCCTTGAGCGCCGCGCGCAGACCGTCTTCCGCCTTATCCCAAGTAGCGTCGGAACCGGCACGTTTTTCAGGACGCAAAGCCAGCTTCACCGCCACATTATTGAAGCCGAAATCCTTGTACACACTCATCAGCAGCGCGTCGAAATCGGTTGCCTCGGACTCGATCTGATCTTCGGTACAGAAGATATGCGCATCATCCTGCACGAAGCCACGCACGCGCATCAGGCCATGCAGCGCGCCAGACGGCTCGTTGCGGTGACAGGAACCAAACTCAGCCAGGCGCAGCGGCAAGTCGCGATAGGAACGCAGGCCGTGGTTGAAAATCTGCACATGACCCGGACAGTTCATCGGCTTCACCGCGTAGTCGCGCTTTTCCGACTCAGTGGTGAACATGTTGTCGCGGTAGTTTTCCCAGTGACCGGACTTCTCCCACAAAGTGCGATCCATCACCATTGGCGTACGCACTTCCTGATAGCCTGCAGCATTCAGACGTCCGCGCATGTACTGCTCGACAGCCTGCCACAGGGTCCAGCCCTTCGGATGCCAGAACACCATACCCGGCGCCTCATCCTGCAGATGGAAGAGATCAAGCTGCTTGCCAACACGGCGATGGTCACGCTTTTCCGCTTCTTCCAGCATGTGCAGATAGGCTTCCAGCTCTTCCTTCTTGGCCCAGGCCGTACCGTAGATACGCTGCAACTGCTCATTCTTGGCGTCACCGCGCCAGTAAGCGCCCGCCACCTTCATGAGCTTGAAGAACTTGAGCTTGCCGGTAGAAGGCACATGCGGGCCGCGGCATAAGTCGATGAAATCGCCTTCTCGGTACAAGGAAATGGTCTGACCTGCCGGGATCGCAGCAATCAACTCGGCCTTGTACTTTTCACCCAACCCGAGGAAGAACTTGACCGCTTCGTCACGATCCCACTCTTCCCGGCTGATGCCGATATCCTTCTTGGCCAGCTCGGCCATGCGTTTTTCAATGGCTTCGAGATCTTCAGGGGTAAAGGGACGGGAATAGGCAAAGTCGTAATAAAAGCCATGTTCGACCACCGGACCGATAGTGACCTGGGCTTCCGGGAACAGCTCTTTCACTGCATAGGCCAACAAGTGGGCCGTGGAGTGGCGGATAACTTCGAGACCATCGGCATCCTTCTCGGTCACGATCGCCAGCTTTGCGTCAGCAGCCATCACATGCGAGGTATCGACCAACTGGCCATCCACCTTGCCAGCCAGCGCAGCCTTGGCCAGACCAGCACCAATCGAGGCCGCAACCTGGGCAACCGAAACCGGTGCCTCAAAACTGCGGACGGAACCATCAGGGAGGGTGATATTCGGCATTGTCTGGCCTCAAGCAATCGAAAATGCGGGCAAAAAAAAAGTGCGGGCTTAGCCGCACTTTTTCAATTTTCTACCAAATCGGGGACGCGCGGCGGTGAGCGCTCAGAAAGCAATCATCACCGTGCGAGTTCGAAACATTTTTAATCCCCGCTTCAGGAATTTTGGTAGGCGCGATTGGACTCGAACCAACGACCCCCACCATGTCAAGGTGGTGCTCTAACCAGCTGAGCTACGCGCCTGAAGAGCTGCGCATTATAGAGATTTTTTTTCGGCTGTCAAAGACTTCAGACGGGAAGCCGCAAGAAATTTGCGCGGTAGTAGCGCAGCTCCTCGATGGACTCACGGATATCGGCCAGCGCGGTATGCGCTTCGCTCTTCTTCACGCCTGCAGCCAGCGCCGGATGCCAGCGCCGTGCCAGCTCCTTGAGGGTGCTGACATCGATATTGCGGTAGTGGAAGTAAGCCTCCAGCGTAGGCATGTAGCGCGCCATGAAGCGGCGATCCTGGCCGATAGTGTTGCCACACATCGGCGTTGTGCGTTTCGGCACGTATTGCGCCATCCACTCAAGATAGAGTGCTTCAGCTGCAACCTCATCCGTGGAGGAAGCCTTCACGCGCTCGATCAGGCCGGACTTGCCGTGGGTATTCTTGTTCCAGTCGTCCATGGCGTCCAGCACAGCCTCTGATTGATGCACGACCACTACCGGGCTTTCGGCGATCACATTGAGGTTCACATCTGTGACGATCATGGCGATCTCGATGATCCGGTCGCGATCCGGCTCCAGCCCGGTCATCTCCATGTCCAGCCAGACAAGGTTGTTCACATCCTGTGCCATATAATCCTCCAGCGCTTGCAAAGCCCGGATTCTCGCATGTACGAGCCTTTTCACCTTAGCCGCAGACCCTCATGACCGCTTCCACGCTGACCGCCCTGTTCTTGCTGGCCCTTTTCCTCTCCGGCGGCATCCGCCTGTGGCTATCGCTGCGCCAGGCCCGGCATGTGGCAGCACACCGCTCAACCGTCCCCGCCGAGTTCGCGGCCAGTATCGAACTGACCGCACATCAGAAGGCGGCGGACTACACACTTGCCAAGGGCCGCTTCGGTCGCATCGAGCTGGCGCTGGGGCTGATCTGGGTATTGGCCCTGACCCTGGGCGGTGGCTTGCAGCTCATGCACGACCTGCTTGCGCAATGGTTTGAGCCAAGCAAGCTGTGGCACGGGCTCGCCCTCTTCGGTTTGCTGTCCGTGGCCGGCTTCGTCTGGGAGCTGCCGGGCTCGCTGTATTACACCTTCGTGCTCGAAGCACGTTTCGGTTTCAATAAAACCACCGCCAAGACCCTCATTCTCGATACGCTCAAGAGCAGCCTGCTGACTGTGTTGATCGGCGGACCTTTGCTGTGGTGCGTGCTGTGGCTGATGCGCAGCATGGGGGCGAACTGGTGGCTGTGGACCTGGGGCGTGCTGATCGCTTTCAATCTGGCGGCGATGGTGATCTATCCGCTCTTCATTGCACCGTTGTTCAACAAGTTCGAGCCGCTCAAGGACGAAGCCCTGGCTGCCCGCATCAACTTGCTGCTGGCCCGCTGCGGCTTCCAGAGCAAGGGCCTGTTCGTGATGGATGGCTCCAAGCGCAGTGCTCACGGCAATGCCTATTTCACCGGCTTCGGAGCGGCCAAGCGCATCGTGTTCTTCGATACCCTGCTCGCCACACTCACGCCTGAAGAAGTCGAAGCCGTGCTGGCCCACGAACTGGGTCACTTCAAGCACCGCCACATTGCCCAGCGTGTAGCACTGTTCGCCGTGCTTTCACTGGCTTTTTTCGCGCTGCTGGGCTGGCTAGCGCAGCAACCGGCCTTCTTTGCCGGACTGGGCGTCGAGGCACACAGCGAAGCGCTGACCCTGATCCTGTTCTCGCTGATCCTTGGCCCCTTCACTTTCCCGCTCACCCCCATGATGAGCTTCTGGTCACGCAAGCATGAGTTCGAAGCGGACGCCTACGCCGTGGCCAATGCCCAGGCGGGGGATCTGGTCTCGGCACTGGTGAAGTTGTATCGAGACAACGCCGCCACCCTCACGCCGGACCCGCTCCATTCGCTGTTCTACGACTCGCACCCGCCTGCCGCGATCCGCATCGGGCGCCTGAAAGCCGCGGCATGAGCGCGCGCCAGATCGGCACGGTCATCGCCGCCTTCGGGCGCCAGTACGCGGTGCGCCTCGCAGACGGCAGCCAGCTGCTGTGCGTGCCGCGCGCCAAAAAGAGCGAAGTCGCCTGCGGTGATCGCGTGGAGCTGGCCATGGCCAGTGCAGATCAGGGCGTGATCGAAAAGATCAGCGAACGCGCCAGCCTTTTCTACCGCGCCGACCAGTGGAAAGAGAAGCTCATCGCGGCCAATGTGAGCCAGGTCGTCGTCGTCGTAGCCACCGAACCCGGCTTCTCGGACGAGCTGATCACGCGCTGCCTAGTGGCCGCCGATGCGCAGGACATACCGGCCCTGATTGTGCTCAACAAGTGCGACATCACCGCCGGGCTGGAGAGTGCGCGCCGGCAGCTCGAAACCTTCGTCAAGGCGGGCCACGACCTGCTCGAGCTCAGTGCCAAGGGCGATGTGGAAGCGCTGCGCACTAGGCTCGCCGGGCATGTGAGCCTGCTGGTCGGCCAGTCCGGCATGGGCAAATCCACGATCACCAATGCGCTGATTCCGGAAGCCGATGCGCGCACCCGCGAGATCTCGGCCGTGCTCGATTCAGGTAAACACACCACCACTCACGCCCGCCTCTACCCTCTGCCCGGCGGCGGTGAGCTGATCGACAGCCCCGGCCTGCAAAGCTTCGGCCTCGCCCATCTGACGAAGAATGAAATCGAGTGCGGCTTCCTGGAAATCCGCGCCCTGCTCGGCACCTGCCGCTTCCGCGACTGCAGCCATATCAAGGAGCCGGACTGCGCGATCCGCGCCGCGCGGGATGGCGGCCAGTTCAACGAGCGCCGCTATGCCACTCTGCTGCAGATCCTCGACGAGCACGAGGTGGCACGCAAACACAATCTGGAACATTGATGGGTAGGTGCGACTTCAGTCGCACAAACCACCTGTGCGGCCGACTGACGTCGGCCCTACGAACGACAAGGAGCCCGCACATGCCATTCGATCTTTCCGACAAGCTGGTTATCGGCCTTTCCTCCCGGGCCCTGTTCGACCTTGAGAGCGAAAACGCGCTCTACGAGAAGCAAGGCGTAACAGCCTATTCCGACTATCAGCGTGCCCACGAAGATCAGGTGCTCTCCCCTGGCACGGCCTTCCCGCTGGTGAAAGCCCTGCTGGGCCTGAATGAACTGGTGTCAGGCAAGCAGTTTGTCGAAGTGGTGCTGATGTCACGCAATACCGCAGACACCGGCATGCGCGTATTCAACAGCATCGAGCACTACCAGTTGCCGATCACCCGCGCGGCCTTTTCCGGCGGCGAGCCGATCGCCTCCTACCTGCAGCCCTTCAAGGTCGATCTCTTTCTCTCCAAGTCCCAGGATGACGTGCAGAGCGCCGTGAATGCCGGCCTGGCCGCCGCCACGCTCTACGCCCCGCCCACCGCCAACGCCGCGCGGCAGGAACAGATCCGCATCGCGTTTGACGGCGATGCCGTCCTGTTTTCGCCCGAATCCGAATTCATCTACAAGGAAAAAGGGCTGGACGCCTTTTACGCCCATGAACAAGCCCACCGTTTCGACTCGATGCGCGAAGGCCCCTTCGCCAAGCTACTGATCCTGCTCGCCAAGCTGCAAAAGCAGTTTCCGGCCGAACGCTGCCCAGTGCGCATCGCGATTGTCACCGCCCGCGCCAGCCCGGCCCATGCCCGCGTGGTACACACCTTGCGTGCTTGGGGCGTGACGGTGGACGAAGCCTTCTTCCTCGGCGGCGTCACCAAGCACGAAGTGCTCGCCGCCTTCGGCGCGCACATCTTTTTCGATGATCAGGATGTGCATCTGGCCAGCGCAGCACCGCTGGTGCCCAGCGCCAAGGTACCCTATCGCCAAGCCTGAAGCAGTACCAACCGGATGTCGTAAAGACATGACACCCGGCTCCACCAAACTTGCAGCCGGCATGTCCCTGCGGCATGCTGCCGGGCGATACACACCCCACACAACAGATCAGGGAGCGCTTTCATGCAAACACAGGGCAACAACCCGTACGCACCACCGGCTGCAATCGTTGAAGATGAACAGAACTGGCAGCAGGACGGTCAGTACATCCCCGGTGGCCGCACGGTCAGCGCAGGTCGCGGTGTGTCCTGGTTCGGCATGGGCTGGGAGTTTTTCAAGCAAAGCCCGCTGGGCTGGATCGTGCTGCTGATCGTTTTCGGCGTGCTGTGGATGGTGGTGTCGATGATCCCGCTGGTGAACCTGCTGGCCATCGTGCTCTTCCCGGTACTCAACGGTGGCGTGATGATCGCCTGTGAAAACCAGCGCCGGAATGGCTCCCTCGCTATCGGTGACCTGTTCGCTGGCTTCCAGCAGAAGTTTGGGCCGCTGGCCATCCTCGGGCTGATTTCCTTCGGCGTCATGCTGGTCAGCATGATCCCGGTCATCGCCATCATGGGCTTTGGTTTTGCATCGGCCCTGATGGGTGGCCAACAGATCGACCCATCAATGATCATGGGCATGATGGGCTCTTTCGGTCTCGCCATGCTGCTGATGGTTGTGATCTCGATGCTGATGTACTCGGCCCTGTGGTTTGCACCGGCGCTGATTACCCTGCAAAACCTGTCTCCCGTAGAGGCGATCAAGGCCAGCTTTGCCGGCTGCTGGAAGAACTTCCTCGCCGGTCTGGTGTATTTCATCACCGCCACCATCCTGATGATTCTCGGTGCCATCCCGCTCGGACTGGGCCTGCTGGTCGTGCTGCCGATGCTCATGGTGTCGATCTACGCCGGCTACCGCGACATTTACATCGAAGAGTAAAACGCCCTCCTTCACGGTGGCACTCACAGGTGCCACCGTACTCCCATGCTCGACACCCTGCGTCACGTCACCACCCCGGAACTCATCGAACTGCAATTGCGCCCGGCGGGCCTCCTGCCGCGCAGCCTTGCCTGGACGATAGACCTCCTGATCCGCATGGCCCTGCTGCTGTGCCTGATTCCGCTGACCAGCGGCCTCGGGCGTGCCGGCGGCGGGCTATGGCTGCTCGCCTACTTCCTGCTGGACTGGTTTTACCCGGTTTTCTTCGAAGTCTGGCGCCAGGGAGCTACCCCAGGCAAAAAAGCACTGGGGCTCATGGTGGTGAATGACAATGGCACGCCCGTGGGCTGGGGGGCGTCGCTCTCGCGTAACCTGCTGCGCGTGGCCGACATGCTGCCCATGGCTTACGGCTGCGGCCTTGTCACGATGCTGTGTCATCACGAATTCCGCCGCCTTGGCGATATCGTGGCCGGCACCCTGGTGGTCTATCGCGAGAAACCGGTGGCCCTGCCCGCCCTCGAAAAAACGGCCGCCATCGCGCCTGCAGAGCCGCTCGACCGGGCGACCCAACGCGCCTTGCTGGCCTTTGCCGAGCGCGCCGCGAGCCTCACCCCAGCGCGCCAGGAAGAACTGGCTAGCCTGTTGCCCCAGCTCTCGCAAGGCAGCTATGGCCCGCAGGGCGCGGCGCGCCTGCTTGGCCTGGCGAGTCATCTGATTGGGCGGCGCACATGAAGCAGGACACTTTCGAACTGCATCATCGCCAGGACTGGGCGGCCTTCGAAACCTGGCTGACGTATGCCGCACTACCGCTGCGGCAACGCAATGCACAGCAACCGCCCTTTCCGGCCCACGAGCTGCCACAGCGCTACCGCCACCTGTGCCAACAACTCGCCCTGGCACGGGACCGCGACTACAGCCTATCGCTGGTCGAGCGCCTGCACGCCCTGGTCCAGCAAGGGCATGACCTGCTCTACGGTGCGCAAGGCAATCTGGGGCAGCGCGTCTGGCGCTACGCGGCCGGAGGTTTTGCGCGTGATGTGCGCCGTGAGCGCTGGTGGGTGCTGGCGGCAGCCCTGCTGCTGTTCGGCCCGCAGCTGACGATGATGCTGGCGGTGCACCTGAAACCGGATCTGGCTTACCTGATCCTGGATCCGCAGCAACTCAGCCAGATCGAGCACATGTACAGCCACGAGGTGAAGAACCTCGGCCAAGTGGCGCGCGAGGCCTCAACCGATTTCCAGATGTTCGGTTTCTACATCTTCAACAACGTGAGTATCGCCTTCCGCTGCTTCGCCGGTGGCATCAGCGCCGGACTGCTGACGATCTTTGCTCTGGTGCACAACGGTCTGTTCTTCGGCGTGATCGAGATGCGCCTGATTCAGGCCGGGCTGGCGGAGAACTTCCATTCCTTCGTGATCGGCCACAGCGGCTTCGAGATGGGGGCGATCGTGCTCTCCGGCGCGGCCGGCCTGCGCCTGGGTTTCGCGGTGCTGGCACCGGGCCAGCACACCCGCAGCGCCGCCCTCGCCCACACCGCCCGCAGCCTCATCGGCATGGTCTGCGGGCTGGCAGTGATGCTGGTGATCGCAGCCCTGATCGAAGCCTTCTGGTCTCCCTTGCGCCTGGCCTTCCCGATCAAGCTCGGTGTGGGCAGCCTGCTGATCCTCACCCCCTTGTTGTACTTCCTTTTTGCCGGGAGGCGTGATGGATCTTGAACGCCTGTCGGTCACCCTGCGGCCACGCAATCACTGGGAGGCCATCGATCTGGGCGTGCGCTTCGCGCTGAGCCGCGCCCGCCCGCTGTATGCCGCCTGGTTCGCGCTGACCCTGCCGGTGCTGGCTGCGCTGACGCTGATCTTTGCCTTGTGGCTGGGCGAGATCTCCTGGGTATTGCTGATCATGTGGTGGCTCAAGCCGGTCTTTGACCGGCTCGCCCTGCATGTGGTGAGCCACGCCGTGTTCGGCGAAATTCCGAGCCTGCGCCAGAGTCTGCACGCATTGCCGGGCCTGCTGCGCAACTCGCGCCTGCTGGCCGCCCTCACCTGGGAGCGTTTCAGCCTGACGCGCAGCATCCGGCTGCCGGTGGATCAGCTTGAAGGCCTGCGCGGCAAGGCCGGGCGCCAGCGCAAGAGCCTGCTCGGCCGACGCATCGGCAGCGCCGCAACCTGGCATACGCTGGCCTGGCTGCATCTGGAAACCATTCTGTGGACCGGTCTGCTGGGCCTTGTCTGGCTCCTGATCCCGGAAGACCTGATGCCGGCCGGGGTGACGCTCTGGAAACTCCTCACGGCGCAGCCACTTTGGTTCTCCTGCCTGCTCTACCTGCCACTGCTGGCCTGCAGCCTGCTGCTGGAGCCGCTCTACGTGGCGGGCGGCTTCATGCTCTATCTCAAGCGCCGCACAGATCTGGAAGCCTGGGATGTCGAGCTGCAGTTCCGCCGCCTGGCCCTGAGCCACACCATGCGCAGTGGCCTTGCCTCGGTATGCGTCGCAATCTTGCTCGGCCTGTTGCTCAGCGTAGCAACGCCGAGCCCGGCCGAGGCGGCCGACAGCGCCAGCCTGCGTGAAACGCAGATCAGCCAGTCCGGCGAAACCATCAAGCAGGTAATGCAGGACCCGGCCTTCGGCAAGGAAGAAACAGAACGCCGCCTGCACTGGCGCAGCAGCGATGAACCCAAAAACAAGGATGCCTTCAAGCTGCCGGACGGGCTGCGCGGACTCTTCCAAGGGCTGGAGGGCTTTTTCGAGTGGATCGGCAAAGCCCTGGCGATGCTCGGGCGCATCGGCGGCTGGCTGCTGATCCTGGCGGCTCTGGGGTTGCTGCTGTATCTGGCCAGTCGCTTCGGTTGGTTCAGAAACAGTGGGGAAGCCAAAGCACCGCCCGCCGAACTCGCCGGTTTCGATATCCGCCCGCAGTCCCTGCCGGATGATCTGGCCAGCGCCGCACACGCCCTGCTCACCGCAGGCGATGCGCGAGGAGCCTTGAGTCTGCTCTTCCGCGGCAGCCTGTCGCGCCTCGCCCATCGCGAGCAGGTCGCCTTCGCCCGCGGCGACACCGAGGGCGACTGCCTCGACCGCACCCGTCAGCAAGCCGCCGCCCGCGCGCCATATCTGGCCCGCCTGCTCGGCTGCTGGCAGCGCCTGGCCTACGCCCATCAGGTGATTCCGCCGGCCGAAATCGAAGCCCTGTGTCAGGACTGGCGCAAGCACTTCGAGGAGGTTTCGCGTGGATAAGCGCAGCCTCCTCACCGCCCTGCTCGCCCTGTGTGCGCTGGCATTTGCCGGCTGGTACGTGACCGAGCATCTTGAATGGCGCGAAGAGAAATCCCGCAGCGGCTACTCGCCAGAAGCACGCACCAACACCTGGCATGCCGGCCAGCTCCTGCTGGGCCGCCTGGGCTATGCGGCGGACTTCGCCAGCACCGAACGGGCGCTCGACCAGCTCGCTCCGCAAGGCACTCTGATGCTCTCCGGCATGGATCGTTTCGCCGACCCGGAACTGCGCACCAGGCTGCTTGACTGGGTGAAACGGGGCGGCCACCTCGTACTGCCGCTCAGCACCGAAGACAAGGATCGCGAGCTCCTGCGCGAATTGCAGATCGACATTCGCGGCGGCCTGCAGACCGGCGGCGAACTGATCGGCGCGATGAGTGAGAAATTCGGCGTGGATATCGATCTGATTGGCCGGCGCAAACTCAGCGCCGAGGGTCACGCCGCGCAGCTTGTGCTCCACGATGCGCCGGTTTTCCGTGCCGGCCTCTTCGCAAAGCGCCCCGGCGAATGGCAGGCCAGCCTGCGTGGAAGCCTGTCCGGAGACGAAAACCAGCCGGACGTGTTCGAACCGCTCAGCGAGGACGAGCAGGAGCTTCCGCCTGCCCACAGCGAAAGCGGCCCCAATCCACAGCCGGCCGCGCCCGCTGAAGCCGATAGCGAAGCGGCGCCAGGGGAGTCTCGCAGCGAGCTGATTCCGCTGGCCGACAGCCCGCCTGCGCCGCCAGAAGCAGCCGCTCCGGCAAGCGAGGAGGACACGCCAGATGCCGCCGAGGAAGACGAGCCCGCCCACGTTGAAACCCTCGCCCTGTATTCTCGCTTCCGCCTCGGTGAAGGCATGGTCACCGTCGGCAGCTTCGCGCCCTTCACCAACGAGCGCATCGAGAAGTTTGATCACGCCGCCTTCTTCGTGCGTCTGCTGACCCTGCCGACCGGGCCGCGCCCGGTACTGATGCTGGTGCTGCCACCTTACCCGGGCCTCTTCAGCTGGCTCATTGATCACGCGCCCGAGGCCTTGCTGGTTGCCACCCTCTTGCTGCTGGCCGCCTTGCGCCGGGTGATGCCGCGCTTCGGCCCCTTGCTGCCGGATGCGCCGCCGCAGCGCCCGGGCCTGCGCGAGCACCTCGCCGCCAGTGGTCATTTCCTGCTCCGCCAGCACTGCTACGAAGCCCTGCTCGCCCCGCTGCGCGAAGCCGTACTGCGCCAGCTCGACGGGCTGCAGCATCGCCACCCCGAAATCGAGGGCCGCGAGCAACTCGGCGAACACCTTTCCGGCATCAAGGCCGCCGACATCCAGCGCGCCCTGAGCCCAGATCCTGCCAACGCGCATGAATTCCTGCGCCGCGCCCGCATCCTTGCCACGCTGCGCCAGCAATGCCGCCTGCTGCAACGCCCATCCCTTCCCGGAGCCGAACCATGAGCCTGCCCACCACGCCGCTTGAAGCCACCGAACTCGCCCGCGCCCTGCGCCAGGAACTCGGCCGCGTCTTCGTCGGCCAGAGCGCCGTCGTCGAACACACCCTCTGCGCGCTGGTCGCCGGCGGCCACATCCTGCTCGAGGGCGTGCCCGGTCTCGGCAAGACCCTGCTGGTCAAGGCACTCGCCAAGACCTTCGGCGGCCAGTTCTCGCGCATCCAGTTCACGCCCGATCTGATGCCCGCCGACGTCACCGGCCACACCCTGTTCGATACGCGCAGCAGCCAGTTCGTGATCCGCCGCGGCCCGGTCTTCGCCAATCTGGTGCTGGCCGATGAAATCAACCGCGCGCCGGCCAAGACCCAGGCCGCTCTGCTCGAAGTGATGCAGGAAGCCCAGGTCACCATCGAAGGCAAGACGCTTCCGCTACCGCCGCCCTTCCTGGTGCTCGCCACCCAGAACCCGATCGAGCAAGAAGGCACCTACGCCCTGCCCGAAGCCCAGCTCGACCGCTTCCTGCTCAAGGTGCTGATCGACTATCCGAGCCTGGATGAAGAGCGTGCGCTGGTTGCCGCTTCCTGCACCGGCCGCACCGGCGACAAGCTGGAAGTCGAAGCCGTGCAGCAGGTTGCTACACCGGAGCAACTCATCGCCATGCAGCAAATCGCCGCCGGCCTGCGCATCGACGAGGCTGTGCTGGACTATGCAGTACGCATCGTGCGCAACACCCGCGAATGGAGCGGAATCGCCATCGGCGCCGGCCCGCGCGGCGCGATTGCGCTGGTGCGTGCAGCCCGTGCCTCGGCCCTGCTCGCCGGGCGCGAATTCGTCACCCCGGATGATGTGAAGCGTGTTGCCCTGCCGGCCCTGCGTCACCGCATCAGCCTCGTACCGGAAGCCGAGATCGAAGGCCTGTCGATCGACAGCGTGCTCACCAGCCTGCTCGCCCGCACAGACGCTCCACGCGCATGATGCTGCCCGCCAAGGCCCTGCTTGCGGCCCTCGCCGCCTGGCTCGTACTGGCCATTGCCAGTGCCATCGAACCCGCCCTGCAGCCGCTCGATAACGCTGCGGGGGTAGCGCTATTGCTATGGGCGGCGGTGGACTGGTTGCGCGCGCGCAGCGAAGCCCTGCCTGCCGCCCAGCGCGTGGTGAATGCCACACTCGCCGTCGGCGAGTGGGCACAGGTGGAACTGCGCTTTCATTGGGCACACCGCGTGCCAGCAGAGCTCAGCGTGTTCGATCACCATCCCTCCAGCTTTCAGCAGGAAGGGCTGCCCGCAGCCGTTCGCACCGCCGGCAATAACGCTCAAGCCCTGCGCTACCGGGTACGCCCGCGGGCCCGCGGCGATCACGCCTTCGGCCGCATCGAACTGCGCATCCGCTCGCCCTGGGCGGCCTGGTTGAGGCAAGTACAGGTCGCCGAAGCGCAAGAGGTGCGCGTCTATCCCAACTTTGCACCGCTGACCCGCCACGCGCTGCGCGCGGTGGATTACCGCAATGCGCGCTTCGGCCTGCAGCAAAGGCAGCGGCGTGGGCAGGGGATGGATTTCTCACAGTTGCGCGAATATCGCGAAGGCGATTCGATGCGCCAGATCGACTGGAAAGCCACCACGCGCATGGGCAAGATGATTTCGCGTGAATATCAGGATGAGCGCGACCAGCGTATCCTCCTCCTAGTCGATTGCGGTCGTCGCATGGGCGCCAGGGAAAACGAATCCGCGCAAACCTCGGGGAGTGATCTCTCGCACTTCGATCACGCGCTGGACACGGTGCTGATGCTTGCCTATGTGGCGCTCTCGCACGGCGACCGCGTTGGCCTGATGACCCTCGGCGGCCCCGAACGCTACCTGCCGGTGCAGCACTCGGCCGCCACCGTCAGCCGCATCCTGCGCGAGACCTACGATCTGCAACCCACGCTGCAGGTCAGCGATTTCGAACGCGCGGCCCAACAATTGCTGCTGCGTGAGCGCAAACGCGCGCTGGTGGTATTGATGACCAATCTGCGCGATGAAGATGATCAGGGCTTGCTGGCTGCTGCGCGCCTGCTCAGCAGCCGCCATCTGGTGCTGGTCGCCAGCCTGCGTGAAGCAGCCCTCGATGCGGCGCAGGACGAAGGCATCCAGGACGCCTTCGATGCTGCCCGCGTCACCGCTGCGGTGGACTACGCGCGGCGCCGCGAAGCCACGCTGCGGCGGCTACGTGCGGAAGGCGTACTGTGTCTGGACGTAAAGCCCGAAGATCTGGCGATCGAAACCGTGAACCGCTATCTAGCGGTCAAGGCGGCCAACCGGCTGTAACAGCCGCTCTCCACCCAGAAGCTTACGATCTCACGACGAGACCGTGAGCCGCTTCTCAGAGCATGTAACCCAGGCCCAGTGCTGTCGCCCGGCTGTTGCAAGGCCTTCTGAAGCAATCCGCCAACATCAGCGAGACCGGCGTGTTCAGCTTGGACGTCTTGAACCAGCGCTCGTAAATCGAACTGATTTCACCCGAGGCATAGAGGTTCGCGAGGGTCTTGTCGACCACAGCCTTGAAAGCCGGATCTTCTTTCCGGACCATCAGAGTCATCGGCTCGATGGACAGGGACTTCGTACTGATCGCGTACTGAGCCGGCTGAGCGCTGCTCTGGCGCATGCCTTCTAGCAGGATGTCCAGCTGGGCGACGGCCGCCACGGAGCCGGCCTCCAGAGCCTTCATTGCATCCTGATTCTTGCTGAAAACCACCAGCTTCATGGACTTGAGTGTGTCATCGCGCAACTGGTTGAAGAGCTTCTCAGCCGTGGTGCCCTTGACGATGCCAACCGCCTGATTGTTAAGCTGGGTGTAATCGCTCAAGCCTGCGGACTGCTTGCTCATGAAGCGCGTACCCGCGATGAAGTGGGCATAGGAAAACTCCACATCCTTGGCGCGCGTCTGGGTGTTCACGGTCGTGCCGCACTCGATGTCTGCTACGCCGTCGCGCACCTTGGCCAGGCGGTCAGCCGCCGTCACCACGACATATTGCACACGCAACTCGGAGAGCTTCAGTTCCTTTCTGATCTGCTCGGCAACTTTCTGGCACAGATCGATCGAGTAGCCCGACGCCACGCCCTGGCTATAGCCCGCGAAAGGCAGGTTGTCTTCGCGGACGCCGATGTTGAGCACCTTGCTCTTGCTGATCTTCTCCAGCGTCTGGGCTTGTGCCCCACTCTGCAGACCACAGGCCACGGCCAACACCACCGCCCAAGAGAATGTTTTCTGCCACTTCAGGCCGTACTGTGCCATCACCTGCTCCGTAAGTTTTAACGTCGAACGATCTGAATCCTCTCACAGATCTTTTCCGCCAAAACAACAACAAATGTAGCATCGGATGGATGGACAGACGGCCCTGCGCGGTACCTCAGCGCCAAGCCGGGCTAGGATTTCGGGCCCGACTTGCGCGCCCGCCACAAGCGCCGCCCGCCCCACAACACGGCAGCGCCGACTGCGAACCAGGGCCCCCCCCCCACCAGAAAATACATCAGCATCGCAAGACTCTCGGCAAAAGTGCTGCCCAGCCGGCGCCAGGCCTCGCGCAGCGGCTCCCAGCTACCGGGCTGGCTCAGCGAGGCCGGTGCGCGGAACTGGATATCGAAGCTGACTTTCTCGGTGACCGCCAGGGTGGCGCGCATCTGGCCTTCCAGCGAATCGATCTCGCCCTGCACCCGGGCCAGCTCGCGCTCGACTTCCAGCAGATCACGCACCTTGTCGACCCGCCCGGCCAGCAACCCGCGCAAGCGATCCCGCAAGGCTTTCTGGTTGGCCAGGCGTGCCTGCAGATCCACCACCTCATTGGTGCGATCGTTCTGACTCATCTCATGCTGCGCCAACTTGCCCAAGCCACGCAGGGTCGCCAGCAATTCCCCCGCCCGCCCCGGCACAATGCGCAGTGCAAGATTTGCGCTGGCCATGTCACCGCGCTGGTTCGCGATTCCCGCCGCCACCACCTCACAGGCCGGCAACTGGCAGGCCTCCAGCTGTGTGCGCCAGACGGCTTCGAGCCGATCCTCCGCCACTTCGATCACCACGTTGTGGCGCAACTCGATATGGCGCGGCACGCTGGCGGGCTGGCCGGCATCGGTCTGAGGCGCCTCCAGCTTGCGTGCCATCTCGACGGCCGGCGCAGCCGCCAGCATCGGCGCAGCCGCCATCTCTTCCTTCCGGCCGCAGGCAGCCAGCACCAGCAGCACACAGATCCCGCTCACCAACTTGCGCATCATGGTTTCTCTCCGAAAAAACGCTCGTAGCACTTCAACGGGCGAATACCCGTCTGCGGGTTAGCCTGCCAGTGCGGGATAAATTTCAGCGGGCTGACTGAATAGATAACGCGGCGCCCCGGCAGCCAGCTCGGCATGCGAGCCAAAGCCCCACAGCACGCCCGCAGCGGCCAGGCCGTTGCGGTGAGCCGCGTCGATATCCACCTCGCGGTCGCCCACCATCAGGCTGGCCCGGCTCACGATGCCGTCGGCCACGAGTGCGGCGATCTGCTCCCACTTGTGGATGTCCACGTCGCCACCGCTGACGAAGTAGAAATGTTGGCGCAGGCCGAAGAGATCGAGGATGCGCTCGGCGAAATCGGCCCGCTTCGAGGTGCATAAGCCCATCGGAATGCCTGCTGCATCGATGGCCGCCAGCGCCTCGGGGATGCCCGCATAGAGAGTGTTCTCGGCGTAGCCCACATCGCCGTAGCGCTCGCGGTACTTGTCGATCAGCTCACGCACATGCGCATCGGAATCCGTGCCGGTGAGTTCGCGGAAGCTGTATTTCAAGGGTGGGCCCACGCAGAAGCGCAGATCATCCAGCGCCCGCTCCGGGTAGCCGAAATGTGCCAATGCGTAATTGATCGAACGCCCGATGCCCTGCAGCGGATCGCTCAGCGTGCCGTCGAGGTCGAAGAGGATGAAGTCGTGTTTCTTGCTCATGGTTTCCCCTTGTTGATCCGCTGATCCAGCCAGTCCGCCATGATTTTCAGCGCAGAAGGCGCGAAGGTTTCATCAATCGCTTCGTACTCTGCCGGCAGGCCAGTCTGAGCAGACTGAAACAGGTGATTCAGACCTGGCAATTTCTTGACGGTGACATCCCGATTTCCGCCTGACTTGAGAGCTTGTTCAATGGCTGGCAGATTGGTACTGGCGCGCACCTGGATATCCTTCTCGCCATTCAGGGCCAGTACTGGACTTTGCACTCTGGCAAGAAAACTTGCCGGATCAGTCGCCAAAAAATAGCGAAACCAAGGTAGCGCCAAAGGCGCCACTTTTTTGCGCGCGTTTGTTTCATTCAGCGCGGGAGCAATATCCATCATGGCTAGGGTCAACTCACTCACCAGCCCGACCGTCGTCGCCTTGCTGGCCAGCACCACCGAAATCAACCGCTCCTGCGCCTCTACCATCGCACTAAGCACTGCGGGAGAAGCACCAGACACCCTTGCGCCATCTTCAACCTGATTCGAGAGGATGCGCGCGCCACTGACGCCCGGCCCCGCCAGCATTACCACACCCGCCACAGCTTGATTCGGCTCGGCTGCCAGCATGGCGGCAATCAAGCCACCTTCGCTATGACCAATCAACCCGATGCGCGTAGCATCCATCTCCGGCCGGGCACGCAGATACGCCAGTTCAGCTCGAGCATCATTGGCAAAGGTCTCGGTCGTGGCATACAGCAATGCGCCTTTCGATTTACCCACACCCCGATCATCCACGCGCAAGCTGGCGATACCACGTCGTGCGAGATAATCGGCGATCACCAGAAAAGGCTTGTGACCGAAGAGCGTCTCATCTCGGTCTTGCTGACCAGACCCCGTAATCAACAGCACAGCCGGATGCGGCCCCTTGCCGGGCGGCAACATCAGGCTACCGACCAGATGCACACCGGCCTCGTAAGGACTATCGAATTCCAGTTCGACTTCGCTGTACGGGAACGGGGCCTGTGGCGTCTGTGAACGCAAAGGAGCGGCCGCAGCCGCTCCCAGCATCATGCCCAGACACAGGCTCACCAGATATTTCATCCATGAGCCTTGCATCATGGCTCAGGCCCGCAAATGCAACTCGTCCGCCGCGTAGGTCAGGTTCAGCGGCTCGATCACGACCTGCTTCGGGCCGGCTTCGACGCGGCCGGCGACCCAGGCCTTGATGCCCAACCCATTAGCGATACGCGCCACTTCCTCAGCCTGCTCGGCGGCAACATAGAAGGCGAAACCGGCGCCCATGTTGAGGCTGCCGTAGGCTTCGCGATCATCGATACCGGCGTGCTGCTGCATGAAGCTGAGCACCGGCGGCACGTCCGGCAGGGAGTGGATGCGGTAGGTGAAGTTGCCCGGGTGACGCATGATCTTGCGCCAGCCGTGGCCGGTGATGTTGGCCGAGTAGTGCGGCACGATGCCGGCCGCGAACAGCGCTTCGGTGACCGGTACATAGAGCGTGGTCGGGTCCAGCAGGGCTTCGCCGTAAAGGCGGCCGTCCGACAATTTCGAGGCATAGCCTTCCGGCAGGCGCTCGACCAGCTTGCGCGCAAGGCTCACGCCGTTGGCGTGAATGCCGCTGGAGGCGAGCAGCACGATGGCGTCGCCATCCTGCATCTTGTCGCCCAGCGTCAGGCGCTCGCGCGAAGGGATGATGCCGACCGAAGAGGCCGCCAGATCGATGCGCCCCGCTTCGACCACGCCGGCCAGCGCCGGGGTTTCACCACCACCCCAGCTGACCTTGCACACGTCGCAGGCCTTCTGCCAGCCAGTCACCAGATCGACCATGCGAGCTTCGTCGGCAAACCACTCGCTGCCGCCGGCCGACCAGTAGGCGTGAATGGAGAGCGGCGTGGCGCCCACGGTGATCAGGTCATTCACCGCCATGGCAATGGTGTCCTGCGCGATCGAGTCGTAGTGCGTCTTGCCGGTGATCGGGCGCACCGCGTCGGCCACCAGCGCCTTGGTGCCGAGGCATTCGGTGATCGAGGCGATCAGGGTGCCGCCGATATCCATCACATAGGCCGATTCGCCGCGCGAGGCGAGGATTTCGGAGACCCCATGGCCGGCCAGATTGCCGGCGGTGGCGCTGGCAGCTTTCTGGGCAAGGATCTTGAGCGGATCGATCTTGCTGTAATCCACGCCAGCGGCGGTGTAGTCGAGAGGGGTCTGGGCCATGATGGGGAACTCGGTCAAGCGGGAAAGGCCGGCATTTTACCTGCTCGGGCGGCTTGGCGCCCGTCGGATCTGCAGGCGAATGTGCTGTGAGGGGGCGCCGACAGGTAAAATCGCGCCCTCACTCATCGCCGCCATCTCCATGCCCGCCCTCCCCAGCCCCTATCCGACGCATCAGCTCACGCTCGACGTGCGCCCGCGCGTGCCGGTCACGCTGGATAATTTCGTGGCGGGGAACAACGAGGCCCTGCTGCTGGCCCTGCGCCGCCAGCTCGGCGCGCGCGATGGCAGCTGGCTTTACCTATGGGGTACCGCCGGCTCCGGACGCAGCCACCTGCTGCGCGCCGCTGCAGCCGAAAGCTGCGCTGCCGGCCGGCCCGGTGCCTACCTGAGTGCGGCGCAAGGCGCCACGCTGCAGATGGAAGACGACCTGCTGGTGGCGCTCGACGACATTGACCAGCTCGATGCCGAAGGCCAGGCAGCCCTCTTCCGCGCCCTGATCCAGGCCCGCGAAGCACAAGGCTCGCTGATCCTCGCCGGCAAGCTGCCCCCCCAGCATCTGGCGCTGCGTGAAGATGTACGCACCCGCATTGGCCAAGCCCTGATCTTCGAGATCCAGCCACTGGATGACGATGGCAAGGGGGTGCTACTGATCCAGAACGCCCTGGCGCGCGGCATCACGCTGGAGGCCGATATCGTCGAATACCTGCTGCGTCACGGCCGACGCGACGCTCGCTGGCTGATGGGCGTGCTCGATGCGCTCGACGAGGCCTCCCTGACCCAGTCCCGCCCAGTCACCCTGCCGCTCTTGCGCGAAGTGCTGCGCGAGGACTGCGAACCCGAACTCCCCTTCTGATAAAGCTGAAACACCATGAACCTCGCTCTCTTTGATCTCGACAATACGCTGCTCGATGGCGACTCCGACCACGCCTGGGGCCAGTTCCTGTGCGACAAGGGCGTTGTCGACCCGGTGGAATTCAAGGCTCGTAACGACGCTTTCTACGAGCAATACAAAGCCGGCACCCTGAACATCGACGAATTCCTCGATTTCGTGCTGGCCCCGCTGGCCTGCCATTCGCGCGAAGAGCTGATGAAGCTGCATGACGAGTTCATGAACGACGTAGCCTTCGGCATGATCAACGAGATGGGCAAGCAACTGGTGAACTGGCACCTGGCGCAGGGTGACCTGTGCGCTGTCGTGACTGCCACCAATGCCTTCGTCACCGAACGCATCGTGCGCTACTACTTCCATGTGCCGCACCTGATCGCCACCGTACCAGCCCTCGAAAACGGCCGCTTCACTGGCAAGGCGCGCGGCACGCCGGCCTTCCGCGAAGGCAAGATTACCCGCGTGAATGCCTGGCTGGAGTCGATGGCGCTGGATCTCTCCTGCTTTGAGAAGAGCTGGTTCTACAGCGATTCGGCCAATGACATTCCGCTGCTCGAGCAGGTCAGCGATCCTGTGGCCGTCGATCCCTGCATCGCCCTGCGCCTGCGCGCCGAAACCCTCGGCTGGCCGATCATCAGCCTGCGCGAAAAGAATCAGGACGGCGCCGGCAGCGGCATCATCCTGCAAGCCTGATCGGGCAATCCCTTGTCTGCCCGCACGATGCACTGGCAGGATGCGGGCAGCACATTGGAGACTCCGCCATGAACCTCGAAAAAGTCATCTTCGGCTTCTTCATCATCCTCGCCTGCACGCTGAACTTCGGCTTCTTCATCGGCGACATCGATCGCCCCGAACTGCACCACGCCTCCGAGCTCTTCGCCGCCATCGTGGTGAACCTGATCGCCACGGTGCTCAAATTCGGTGACCGCACCCACATCGGCGCCACCCACCTCGCCACCAGCCTCGTCGCCGTGCTGCAACTGGTCGCCGCCAGCCTGGTCTGGGCCTGGCACCTGTATATCGCCCAGCACCCGATCGACGGCCAGACCATTTCGGTAGTGGTGTCGCTGTCCGGCGGTGCGCTGCTGGCCAACCTCATCTCGGTGATCCTGCTGATCGGCGAGACCCTGCGCCAGAGCCGCTGAGCCCGGCATGGGTGACGTTCTCTTCATCGCGCTGCGCCGCCTGCGCACGCCGCTGATCACCCTCATCCTCGCCTATGCCATCTCGGTGGCGGGGCTGGTCGCCATGCCCGGGCTGGACGGCAGTGGCCAGCCCATGAAGCTGGGCTTCTTCCACGCTTTCTACGTGGTGAGCTATACCGCCACCACCATCGGTTTCGGCGAACTGCCCTGGGTCTTCACCGACGCCCAGCGCGCCTGGATCACCTTCACGATCTATCTCTCGGTCACCTGCTGGGCCTATGCGCTGGGCAGCATCTTCGCGCTGGTGCAAGAACCGGTCTTCCGCACGGCCGTGGCGCGCAGCCGCTTCACGGCGCGGGTCCGGCGCCTTGACGAACCCTTCTACATCCTCTGCGGCTACGGCCAGAGCGGCACCGCCCTGGCGCACGCCTTCGATGCACTGGGCACCCGCAGCGTGATCATCGAAACCCGCCCCGAGCGCGCCGCCCGGCCAGACGTGGAAATCTACCAGGAGCCGCCCTGCTGTCTTGCGGCAGACGCCCGCTGGCCCGACGTGCTGCAAGATGCTGGCGCGACCCATCCGCGCTGCAAGGCCCTGATCGTGCTGGTGAGCGACGACGAAGCCGCTCAGGCCATCGCCATCGGTGCGGCGGCCCTGAACCCCGGACTGCCGATCATCACCCGAGTGCATAGCGCACTGGCTCGCGCCAACCTCGACAGCTTCCCAAACATCACGGCCATCGACCCCTTCGACACCTTCGCCACCAATCTGGAAATGGCACTGGCCGCACCTGCCGTGCTTTGGGTGGAGGACTGGCTCTCCAGCGTGCCCGGCAGCGCCTGCCCACAGCCACCGATCATCCCGCAAGGTCACTGGCTGGTGCTGGGTTTCGGCCGCTTCGGCCACGCCGTGGCACGGGCCCTGGAGCGCACCGGTTCGACCTGGACCGCCATCGACTCCAACCTGCACCTGACTGATGAACCCCATCTGCAACACAGCGACAATTCGGTAGAGAGCCTCGGCGCAGCCGGCATCGACCGGGCGGTCGGCATAATCGCCGGCACCGACCGCGACGCCATGAACCTGGCCCTCGTCACGCGCGCCCGCAAGCTCAATCCGAAGCTGCACGTGATCATCCGCCAGAACCATGTCGCCGAGCGCAGCCTGATCGAAGCCGCTCGCGCCCAGCAATGCTTCGTGAAATCCGAAATCATGGTGCGCGAATGCCTGCAGCTGCTGGTCGCCCCGCTGCTCAACCGCTTCCTGCTGCAGGTGCGCAAGCACGGCGCGGAGCTCGCCGAACAGATCGCGGTACGCTTGCTCACCGGGCTCGAAGAGCGCGTGCCACACATCTGGGTTTTCAACGCCTACGCCTCCTACCCGGGCCTGCGCGCAGCGCTCAGCGGCCAGGCAGGAGCCCCCTTGCGCCTGAAGGAACTGCAGATCCACCCGCTCGACCCGAGCTTGCGACTGTGCGCCGTGCCCCTGCTGCTACTACGTGGCGAGGAAGAGTTCATGCTGCCAGCACTGGACATGGAACTGCAGTCCGGCGACCGGATCCTGTTTGCCGGCCGCGAGGGCGAAGAACGTCTGCAGCACCGCTTCCACCTCGACCCCAGCCCGCTCGAATTCGTCCGCAGCGGCGTGGAGCCCGCTCGTAGCTGGATCTTCCGTCAGCTTCAAAAACGCCCCCGCGTGCGCTGATCATCCGCCAGCGCAGCACGCACGCGACAGTACCCGACGCTGTTTGTTCGTGCGCCCCGGCACTAAATTCCGAAGCAGGCATGCCAGGCGATATACTTCCGGGCTTCAAGAACCTCTTCAGGGCCCTCGGCCCCCAGCCCACATCGGCATGATCCGCAAACTGCTGCGTCGCGTCTTCAAGAAAGCCCCCGCCTCCCTTCCCGTGGCCGAGGCGGCTGCCATCCCGCTGGAACTTCACGGCATCCGCCGCGAAATGGTCTCGCCCGCCTCGCGCAAGGTCTGCCATGTGCTGCAGGAAGCCGGCTTCAAGGCCTACGTGGTCGGCGGTGCGGTGCGCGACCTGATCGCCCGCATCGACCCGAAGGATTTCGACGTGGCCACCAATGCGACGCCGGAAGAGGTGCGCCACCTGTTTCGCCGCTCGCGCATCATCGGCCGGCGCTTCCGCATCGTGCACGTGATGAGCGGGCCGGAGACCATCGAAGTCTCCACCTTCCGTGCGCTACACGACGAAGACACGGTCACCGACGAGCACGGCCGCGTGCTGCACGACAACACCTGGGGCACGATCGAAGCCGACGCCACCCGCCGCGACTTCACGGTGAATGCGCTCTACTACGATCCGACCACCGAAACCGTGCTGGACTTCCACCACGGTGTGGCCGACCTCAAGCAGAAAACCATGCGCGTGATCGGTGACCCGGCCACCCGCTACCGCGAAGACCCGGTGCGCATGCTGCGCGCCGTGCGTCTGGCCGCCAAACTCGATCTGGCCCTCGATCCGGACGCCCGCAAGCCAATCCGCGAAATGAGCGAGCTGCTGGCCAATGTGCCCGCCGCACGCCTCTTCGACGAAATGCTCAAGCTGCTCTCCTCCGGCTACGCCGTGGTGAGCCTCAAGCGCCTGCGCGACGAGGGCCTGCACCACGGCCTGCTGCCCCTGCTCGACGTCATACTGGAGCAACCGCAGGGCGAGAAATTCGTCTGGCTGGCCCTCGAAAATACCGATGAGCGCGTGCGCGCCGGCAAACCGATCTCCCCCGGCTTCCTGTTCGCCACCCTGCTGTGGAACGAAGTGCTGAGCAACTGGAGCGCCCGCAAGGAGCGGGGCGAATATCCGCAGCCGGCGCTGTTCGAAGCCATGGACGAAGTGCTCGCCTCACAGGCCGAGAAGCTCGCCATCACGCGCCGTATCGCAGGTGACATCACCGAAATCTGGGCACTCCAGCCACGCTTCGAGAAGCGTGCCGGCAAAGCACCTTTCCGCCTCATTGAACAGCCACGCTTTCGCGCAGCGTATGACTTCCTGCGCCTGCGCGCAGAATCCGGCGAGATCGAGATGGCGCTGCCGGACTGGTGGGATGATTTCGCCAATGCCAACACCGATGATCGCGAAACCATGCTGGTAGCAGACAAGAAAGGCGACGGCGCAGCCCGCAAGCGTCGCCCCCGCCGCCGCAAGCCGCGCAGTGAAACCGGCGGCGCCGAGCCGGCAGGCGAATAAGCGATGGCCGTACTCGCCTGGATCGGACTGGGTGCCAATCTCGGCGACCCGGTCAACACCCTCAGGGAAGCCTTCGCCGCATTGGGCCAGCTGCCCGGTTGCCGCGTACTGACGTCCTCCAGCCTCTACCGCACCGCCCCACAGGGACCGGGCACCGAAGGCCAACCGGACTATGTCAATGCCGTAGCCGCACTGGATACCACCCTCGCCGCCCCCGAACTGCTCGAAGCCCTGCTCGAACTCGAAAAGAACTTCGGCCGCCAGCGCAGCACCCGCAACGCTGCCCGCACCCTAGATCTCGACCTGCTGCTCTACGGCTGCGAGATTCTCGATGCGCCCGGCCTGCACCTGCCCCACCCGCGCATGCACGAACGTGCCTTCGTGCTCATCCCGCTCGCCGAACTGGCGCCGGAAACCCGCATTCCCGGCCGCGGCCCGGTGCTCGAACTGCTCAACGCGCTGCCAGACCAGCGCATCGCACGTATCGCCGACTGAAGGAAAGCCGATGCCGATCTGGATGCAAACCGCCGGCCTGCTCGTCGCCTCCAACGTGTTCATGACCTTTGCCTGGTATGGCCACCTCAAGCATCTCGGCAATCGCCCCTGGTTCATCGCCGCGCTGATCGCCTGGAGCATCGCCCTCTTCGAGTACCTGTTGCAGGTACCAGCCAACCGCATCGGTGCCCAGGCCTACTCGCTGGGTCAGCTCAAGATCATGCAGGAAGTGATCACGCTCGCCGTGTTCGTGCCCTTCGCCGTGTATTACATGGACGAACCCCTCAAGCTCGATTACCTGTGGGCCGCGCTATGCATGCTGGGTGCGGTGTACTTCATCTTCCGCACCTGAAAGCCCGGAATGCTCGAAAAAGCCCGCTACATCGTCGTCGAAGGTCCGATCGGGGCCGGTAAGACCAGCCTCGCCCGGCGCCTCTCGGAGCGCCTGTCGGCCAGTCTGGTGCTCGAACAACCGGAGATGAACCCTTTCCTCGCCCGCTTCTACGCAGAGCGCGAGCGCTGGGCCCTGGCCACCCAGATCGAATTCCTGTTCCAGCGCGCCGGCCTGCTCGCCGAAGCCACTCGCCTCTTGCAGGGTGGCCAGCGCGTCATCAGTGATTTCGTGCTCGAGAAAGATCCGCTCTTCGCCAGTCTCAACCTCACCGAGGACGAAGCGCGCCTGTACGAAAAGGTCTTCACCCAGCTGCGCCCGGCGCCGCTCAGGCCGGATCTGGTGATCTACCTCCAGGCCCAGCCTGAGACCCTGATCGAACGAGTCAGGAAACGCGGGCTGGATGCCGAGCGCCGCATCACCGAGCAATACCTCGGCACCGTGTCGGAGCGCTATGCGCGCTTCTTCCACGATTACAACACCGCCCCGCTGTTCGTGATCAACGCCGAAGTCCTGAACCCGGTCGACGAAGATGACGACTTCGAACTGATCCTGCAGCGCCTGCAAGCCATGCGTGGCTACCGCGAATACTTCAGCTACGCCTGACCCCGTCTCGCTGCGCAGCGTTCATGCATCTATAAAAAGGCTGGATGCCCGTCAGCAGGAGATTGACGGACAATGCGCTCCCGTTCGCCGGCGACGCATTCGCCCGGCCCGTCGCCACACCGTACAGGAGTCGACATGAGTTACCTCGAAAACGCCAAGCCCGTCACCCTCACCAGCCTGGCCGCGATGCGCCAGAACGGCGAGAAGATCGCCATGCTGACCGCCTACGATGCGAGCTTCGCCGCCCTGTGCGAGCGCAACGGCGTGGATGTGCTGCTGGTTGGCGACTCGCTCGGCAACGTGATCCAGGGTCAGAAAACGACCCTGCCGGTGACGATGGAGCAGATGGTTTATCACACCGAATGCGTGGCCCGCGCCGCCCAGCGCGCCTGGGTGATCGCCGACCTGCCCTTCGCCAGCTACCAGGAAAGTCCGCAGCAGGCCCTGCGCAACTCGGCGCGCCTGATGGCCGCCGGCGCCCAGATGGTGAAGCTCGAAGGCGGTGCCGTGATGGCCGAGACGGTGCGTTTTCTGGTCGAGCGCGGCGTACCGGTATGTGCCCACATCGGCCTCACGCCGCAATCGGTGCATCAGCTCGGCGGCTACCGCGTGCAGGGCAGAACTGAAGCGGGCGCGGCACAGATGAAAATCGATGCGCTGGCACTCGAAGCGGCGGGTGCAGCCATGGTCGTACTGGAAATGGTACCCGCCACCCTGGCCGCCGAACTGAGCACTCAACTCAGCAGCATGGCCACCATCGGCATCGGTGCCGGCAAGGACTGTGATGGTCAGGTGCTGGTCTTGCACGACATGCTGGGCGTCTATCCCGGCAAGAAGGCACGCTTCGTGAAGAACTTCATGGACGGCGCGGCGAGCATCGATGCGGCCGTAGCCGCCTATGCCGCCGCGGTGAAGGACGGCAGCTTCCCGGCGCCGGAACACACCTACTGAGTTGCAAGCAGCAAGGGCGCGCCTTCGGCGCAACAAGCTTCAAGTAAAACCCGGCCGGATGCGCGGCCAAAACTCTTGGTTTGCGGGCCACAACTCGCAACTTACTTGTGACTTGAAGGCGCGTAGCGGTGCGCTGGCAAGCTACTCGCACTGACTGCGGATGAACTCCGCCATCTTGCGCAGCCGCGCCGCATCAAAGGTGCCGTCGGCCTCATCACGCGTCACGAAGAGATTGATGCCGGCATCAAAGCCATTGGCGGCGAACCAGCCCTGGCGCTCCTGCCAAGCGGTACGCAAAGCTTCGCTCTCAAGCACGCCCAGATGCTCCCATAGCAGGCTCTGCCCCTTGGCATCCCGGATGGTGAAGGCCGGCTCACGCTCACCCGGGCGGGCGCTGCCGGCCAGGGGCTGACGGTAGGCGTACTCCAGCCCTAGTTCGTCGAGCAGCGCGGCGATCGCCAGCTCGGCCGGGCTGCACTGTGGCTGGCGCGTCTCGGCCTCATCCTCTGCCGGTTCGTCCGGTGCATCGCCCGGGGCGCCTTCCGGGCTGGGCTCGCACGCCGCAGCCACTTCAGCGGCCACCGGCATCAGGGCCTGCTGACGCAGCCGGGCAAGCTCGTTCTCGGCGCGGGCAATATCGCGCTCGATACCGATCTCGATGATGCGCAGCTTGTCCTCTCCGCGTGCCTCTGCCTCCTCCACCGCCTTGTAGAGCCGGTAGAGGCCGGACTCGCGCAGGGTCGCAGTGGTCTGGCCGATATTGCTGATCTGCTCCCGCACCCGTGACATCAGGCGAATGGTGCGAATCAGGCGCGTAGCCGCATCGTCCTCGCCCGGCTGGGCGCGCATCTGGTATTCGTCGATCAGGGCCTGAATGGTGTGCACATGGCCATCGCGATAGGCCACATTGATGCGCGACATGATCTCGTCACGCAGGCTGCGGTCGTCGTCATCGCCGGCGCGGTCCGGGTGTACGATCTTGGCCGCCATCCGGTAGTACTTGCGCAAATCATCACTGGGCATGAACTCCTCAGCACCCGGATCGATATCGATGGCGCGGGCAGCTTCAGCGCTGGCCTGAGCCTGAGTACTGGCAGCGCGGGCGGCAGCCTGGCGCAGCGCATCGCGTGGTGCGAGGCGCACGCGCAGCTGGGCAATCTCTGCGCGCACGCGATCGAGCCGCGCATACAGATCGCCTACCCGGCGCCAGTAGCGCAACTTGAAGGCAGCCAGGCCATTCTGCAGGGTGGCGTATTCGGTCTGCACCTCGGCGTAGCGCTCTTCGAGCACTTCAAGCTGCTGCAGCTTGGCTTCGAGCTCAAGCTCCTCGGGTGCAGGGCGATCACTGCTGAGCCACTTGAACATCAGGTCTGACTCCTGCCGGCCCACTCACGATAGGCGCGGGCGAGATGCGGACGGTTTTCGGGGCCCAGAGTTTCGGCGAGCCAGTCGCTGAGCACCAGCAGGCTGCGATTGGAAAACGGGGATTCGACCAGCAGGTTTTCGAGAAAATCGCGCTGTTCGGCATAGTCATCCGGACTGCAGCGCACCAGTTGTTCGTCGAGCGGACCATAAACCGCGTCAGGCTGCCCCTGCAAGGCCCGCTGCAGCACACCGGGCAGCAGCGGATTGCCGCTGCGTAGCGCCATTTCCAGCGCGCTTTCGCCGCTGGCTGGCTCGATCAATGCTGGGTTGGCGCCGTAGCACAGGAGCATCGCAGCCGCTTCCAGATGACCATTCACTACCGCGTAATGCAAAGCGCTGAGCCCGGTCGTGCCACCTTCAAACGCACAGACCTCCTGAGCATCCGGCTCAGCGCCAGCGGCCAACAGCACCTCCAGCACCCCCACCGCACCACGTGCGGCCGCGTAGTGGAGCGGCGTGCGCAAGTCGGCGCCCGCTGCGTCACGCGTGGCGCCGGCCTTCAGCAGCAGAAAGGCGGTGGCGGCGCAGTTGCTCAGGGCGGCAGCATGCAGGGGCGAGCCGCCACCGAATGCACCGAGCTGATCATCAAAGGAATGCCAGCCAGACATCGCATCCACATCCGCTCCGGCAGCAATCAAGGCTTCGACCAGCGCCGTCATGCCTTGCCCGGCCGCCAGATGCAGTGCGCTTTCGCGCCGCCCCGGCAAGCTCGCATTGGGGTCAGCCCCGGCCGTCAGCAAGCTCAGCGCAGCGTCCTCACAACCCGCCTCGCAAGCCACCAGCAAGGGCGTAGCGCCCGGAAAAAACACGCCTTCGCGCAGATGGCCGCTGGGAGAATCAAGCGGCGCGCCCTGCTCGACCAGCAAACCGAGTGCCGCCAGCGAAGCACGCCGGGCCGCAAAGTGCAGCAGTTGAGGGCCCTCGTCGTCGTCCGAACGGTATTCCAGCAACTCCGGCTCGTCGCGCAGCAGGCGCGCCAGAGGGGCCAGCTCGTTGCGTTCGATGAGGGCACAAGCCTCGGCGTACTGCACAGCCAGATCACCTGCCACGCGATCGCGCCACAGGATGGCCAGCCCGCGATTGACGAAGCCAGCGGCATCCTGCACCAGCACGGCCAGCTGGCGCTCGGGTGTAGCCAGCGCGGCGTGGGGCGTGACAAGCGTGCTGAGGCTGCTGGCTTCCGGGTTCATGCAGGGCCGCGAAAAGGGTGGATGACCCTGCATGATACTGGCCCCAGCCTATGCCTGCGCGGGCTCATACTCCTAGAGGCAGCGCGGCCCGCCGTATTCCGCACTCGCCCGCAGCGCCCCGGCCGGCTTATCATCACAGAACTGAACTGAATGCCATTGACCGACCGGAATCCACGCCGATGAACCCGACCCAGACCCTTGCCTGGCAACAACTCGCAATGCACGCCCGTGCGCTCGAAGCCACCCACCTGCGCGAGCTCTTCGCGGCCGATCCCGACCGCGCCGGCCACTTCAGCAGCAAGGCCTGCGGCATCCTGCTCGATTACTCGAAAAACCGGATCACGGCCGACACCCTGCGCGAACTGCTGGCACTCGCCGAAGAATGTGCGCTGGGTAGCGAGATCCGCGCCATGTTCGAGGGGGGCGAGATCAACAACACCGAACACCGCGCCGTGCTGCACACCGCGCTGCGCGCCCAGGGCGACGTTCAGGTCCGTGTGCAGGGCGAAGACGTGATCCCGGCGATCCGCGAAGTCCGCGCCCGCTGTGCAGCCTTCAGCGAACGCGTACGCAGCGGCGAATGGCGTGGCTACAGCGGCGAAACCATTACCGACATCGTGAACATTGGTATCGGTGGTTCCGACCTCGGCCCGCTGATGGTCTGTGAAGCACTGAAACCCTATGCCGACGGCCCCCGCCTGCATTTTGTCTCCAACGTAGATAGCCTGCACCTCACCCAGACGCTGGCTGGCCTGAACCCGGCGCGTACACTGTTCATCATTGCGTCCAAAACCTTCACCACGGTCGAGACCCTGACCAATGCCCGCAGCGCCCGTGCCTGGCTGGTCAAGGCCGCCAGTTCGGAGTCGGCTGTCGCCAAGCACTTCGTGGCGGTATCGACCAACGCAACCAAGGTTGCTGAGTTCGGCATCGACACCGCCAACATGTTCGGCTTCTGGGACTGGGTCGGCGGCCGCTACTCGCTGTGGAGTGCCATCGGCCTGCCTATCACCCTCGCCATCGGTGCCGCCGGCTTCGATGCCCTGCTCGAAGGTGCTGCCGACATGGATCAGCACTTCCGCACAGCCCCGTTCAAGGACAACCTGCCGGTGCTGCTGGGCCTTCTGGGCGTATGGTATGTGAACTTCCTGGACTGCCGCTCACAGGTCGTTGCCCCCTACAACCAGACCCTGCACCGCCTGCCGGCCTTCCTGCAGCAACTGGACATGGAATCCAACGGCAAACAGGTGCGCGCAGACGGCAGCCCGGTCGACTACGCCACGGGCCCGGTGATCTGGGGTGAGCCCGGCACCAACGGCCAGCACGCCTTCTTCCAGCTGATCCATCAGGGCACGGCGGTGATCCCGGTTGATTTCATCCTCGCCCTCTCGCAACCGGGTCAGCTCGCTAACCACCGCGTGAGCCAGATCGCCAACTGCCTTGCCCAGTCAGCCGCCCTGATGCAAGGCAAGGCAGCGGACGAAGTACGCGCCGAGATGGAGGCCAAGGGCGTCGCCACGGCAGAAATCGAAGCCTTGCTGCCGCACCGCGTCTTCCCCGGCAACCGACCGAGCAACACCTTGCTGCTGGACGATCTCTCGCCACGCACGCTGGGCGCACTGCTGGCGCTCTACGAACACAAGGTCTTCGTGCAAGGCAAGATCTGGGGCCTGAACTCCTTCGACCAGTGGGGTGTGGAGCTCGGCAAACAGCTTGCCAGCGGGATTGAGCAGCGCCTCAGTGCAGCGAGTGGCCCTCGCTATGACACATCGACTGAAGCGCTACTGGCTTACATCGGCGAATCCATATCCTGACCCCCTTCAGCAAACTTTCATCAGAAAGCCGGTCCTTAAGATCGGCTTTCTTGCTTTCAAGCCTCTCGCTTTGACGCGCCATCAGACAGTTTGAGCGCATGGCTATCTCAAGCATCACGCTCGCCGCACGGGTGCATGGCGCTAAAAAAACAGCCGGGTTTCGCGCAACCTCAACATGGTGGAAGACTTCTGCAGCCGCCTGGCCGTACCGCCCTATGGCGAACGCGAGGCATATCATTACGGCAGCCTCTGAGCCGCGCGGGAGAAAACGGGCCAGCCCATCGGCGTAAACGATCTGCATAAGGCAGCCCACGCTCGCGCGCAGGGACTGACGCTGATCAGCATTAATCTGCGCGAATTCGACCCCGTGCCGGGCCTGTTATCCGAGAACTGGGTGTCAGCACCAAGATTTCGACAGACACAAAAAAGCCAGACTCGAAGTCTGGCTTTTTTGCATTCATCACCGCCCGAACCAGGCGTTAGCGGAAAGCGTAGCGAGCGGGCCGCGATTGAGGCGAGACACGCAGCCGTATGCTTTCTATACGGCGAGCATCACAGCCTCAAGCCCGGTTCGCGCAGCACGCTTTACGCCAATGCCCCGTGGCACTGCTTGTACTTCTTGCCTGAACCGCATGGGCAAGGATCATTGCGCCCCACGCGCAAGCCGTTGTTTTCAACCGGCAGCTGCTTCTTCTCGGTGACGGCCGCCTCCGCCAGCGCTTCGTCGTAGTCAGCGTGGTGGTATTGCACGTTTTCCACACCCGGATGCTGTTCGGCGACCTCTTCGATCTGCTCCTCTGAACGCACCTGCACGGTCATCAGCAAACGCACCACTTCGGTCCGCACGGTGTCCAGCAAGGATTCGAAGAGTTCGAAAGCTTCGCGCTTGTATTCCTGTTTCGGGTTCTTCTGCGCATAGCTGCGCAGATGGATGCCCTGACGCAGGTGATCCAGCGCAGAAAGGTGTTCGCGCCAGTGCTGATCAAGGGTATTGAGCATCACGCTGCGCTCGAAACCAGCCCAAGCGTCGTGCTGCACATCCTTGACCTTGTCGGCATAGGCCTGATCGGTCGCTTCAACCACCTTGACGAGCAGGTCTTCGTCAGAGAGACGGGTGTTGTCCTTGGCCCACTGGCCCACCGGTACCTCTACACCATACTCGGCCTTGAGCGCCTTCTCGAAACCGGCCAGATCCCACTGTTCTTCGACCGACTCGGCCGGCACATAGGTGCGGAACAGTTCGGCGATCACACCCTGGCGCATGGCAGTGATGGTCTCGCCAATATCGCTGGCTTCAAGCAGTTCGTTGCGCTGGTGGTAGATGACCTTGCGCTGATCGTTGGCTACGTCATCGTACTCAAGCAGTTGCTTGCGGATATCGAAGTTGCGCTGCTCGACCTTGCGCTGGGCGGACTCCAGCGAACGGTTGACCATGCCCGCTTCGATCGGCTCGCCTTCAGGCATCTTCAGGCGCTGCATGATGGCGGAGAGACGCTCGCCGCCGAAGATCTTCATCAGCGGGTCTTCCAGCGACAGGTAGAAGCGGCTGGCGCCGGCATCCCCCTGACGACCGGAGCGGCCGCGCAGCTGGTTGTCGATCCGGCGCGATTCATGGCGCTCGGTACCGATGATCTTGAGGCCACCAGCGGCCAGCACCTGCTCGTGCAGGCCCTGCCACTCATTGCGCAGGGTGGCGATCTTGTCGGCTTTCTGCTCATCAGAAAACTCGGCGTTTTCCTTGACCAGCGAGATCTGCTTCTCGACGTTGCCGCCCAGCACGATGTCCGTACCACGGCCGGCCATGTTGGTGGCAATGGTGATCACGCCGGGACGCCCGGCATCCGCCACGATCTCGGCTTCACGGGCGTGCTGCTTGGCATTGAGCACGTTGTGCGGCAGCTTCTCGACCTTGAGCAGTTCGGACAGGAGTTCGGAAGACTCGATCGAGGTAGTACCGACCAGCACCGGCTGACCGCGCTCATGGCAGTCCTTGATGTCCGCAATGATGGCGGCGTGCTTTTCCTTCTCGGTGCGATAGACCAGATCGTTCATGTCCAGGCGGATCATGGGGCGATTAGTCGGGATCACCACCGTTTCCAGCCCATAGATGGAGTGGAATTCGTAGGCCTCGGTATCGGCAGTACCCGTCATGCCGGCAAGCTTGCCGTACATGCGGAAGAAGTTCTGGAAGGTGATCGAGGCCAGGGTCTGGTTCTCG
Source organism: Uliginosibacterium sp. TH139 (assembly GCF_002855595.1). Taxonomy (NCBI): domain Bacteria; kingdom Pseudomonadati; phylum Pseudomonadota; class Betaproteobacteria; order Rhodocyclales; family Zoogloeaceae; genus Uliginosibacterium; species Uliginosibacterium sp. TH139. The sequence goes on from NZ_PKRR01000010.1 coordinate 44,010, forward strand.
GAGTTGATCTTCACGCTTTCCTTGGCTTCCACGGCCTGATGCAGACCATCGGACCAGCGGCGACCCACCATCAGGCGGCCGGTGAATTCATCAACAATGATCACTTCGCCGTTCTGCACCACGTACTGCTGATCCTTGTGGAACAGCGAGTGCGCGCGCAGGGCGGCGTACAGGTGATGGATCAGCAGGATGTTGCCCGGCTCGTAGAGGCTGCGGCCTTCGGGCAGCAGGCCCAGACGCACCAGAATCTCTTCAGCATGGTCATAGCCTTGCTCGGTCAGCAGCACTTGCTGCTGCTTGAGGTCGACGGTGTAGTCGCCCGGCACGGTAACGTTGTCGTCCTCACCTTCCTGCTTGGTCAGCAGGGGCGCCACAGCATTCATGCGCACATAGAGGTCGGTGTGATCTTCGGCCTGGCCGGAGATGATCAGCGGCGTACGGGCTTCGTCGATCAGGATCGAATCCACCTCATCGACGATGGCAAAGTTCAGGCCGCGCTGGGCGCGCTGACCGAGCTCGTAGACCATGTTGTCGCGAAGGTAGTCGAAGCCGAACTCGTTGTTGGTCCCGTAGGTGATGTCCGCAGCGTAGGCGGCAAGCTTCTCGGCTTGCGGTTGCTGCGAATAGATCACGCCGGTGGACAGGCCCAGGAAGCTGTAGATGCGCCCCATCCAGTCCGCATCGCGGCTGGCAAGGTAATCGTTCACCGTTACCACATGCACGCCCTTGCCGGAGAGCGCATTCAGGTACACCGGAAGCGTGGCAGTCAGGGTCTTGCCTTCACCGGTGCGCATTTCGGCGATCTTGCCGTCGTGCAGCACCATGCCACCGACCATCTGCATGTCGAAGTGGCGCATGCCGTGCACCCGCAAGCCGGCTTCGCGGACTACCGCAAAGGCCTCCGGCAGCAGTGCATCAAGGCTTTCGCCCTTGGCGATGCGCGCCTTGAATTCCTCGGTCTTGCCGCGCAGCGCTTCATCGCTGAGCGCCTGGATCTGCGGCTCAAGGGCGTTGATGGCACGCACCTTGTGCATGTATTGACGGACCAGCCGGTCATTGCGGCTGCCGAAGACTTTCTTGAGAAGGCCAGCGATCATTTTGGATGGACGAGTAAGGCGCGGCAAAGACGCGGATTCTAGCATGCGGCCCCGGCATGGCCCGCCGGGCGTTTCGGAGGCCGATCAGCTCTTCCTTGCTTGCTTGCTACAACGCAAACACGGCATGCTTGAGCCCTGCTGACTCACTCCCCCTTGTGCGCCCACATGGGGCCGATTTCGATGGCTACAAGCCCGCTCAACCGTTTCATCGGACGCTCGGACGTCCTCGCCCGCCTGCAGGATCACGCCGCCCTCCTGCAGCGCCTGCAGCGCAAGCTCGACGCTGCCTTGCCGGCAGTGTCGCGCGGGGCTGCGCAGGTCGCCAATTTCCAGGATGGCGAGCTGATCCTGCACGTGGCCTCGCCCGTGATGGCCACCCGCCTCAAGCTGGGGCTGGAAACCCTCAAGCATTCACTGCAGGTGGCCGGCGAACCAATTCAGAGCATCAAGGTGAAAGTACGAGCCAGCCCCTTCACAGGCAACGGGCGTGAAGAAGAAGTCATCGTGCGGCCGATTGGCGCCGACGGGCGGGCTGCGCTACTGGGGCTGGCTGAAGGCCTCAAGCCGGACGATCCGCTGGCACGGGCCCTGAAGCGGATGATCGAACGCAGCGCAAAGGGCTGATGCCTGAGCGCTTGAGCAGAAGCCAGCGGCGCGCGTTTCCAGTAGGAACGGCCCTCAGACCAGCGGTGCGATCAGGCGCTCGAACACCAACAAGACCAGGGTGACCAGCCCCACAACGAGTCCGTAGCGGAACAGATTCCAGGCCCAGCGGAAGAAGTATGGCTGCCGCGTGAGCAGGCCCAGCGCGGCACACACGCCGATGGCCAGAGCCAGTGCGAGGGCAACCAGGCGCAGGATCAGCATGACCGCCTCAGGCAAAGGCCAGCTGGGTTTCGAGCTGGCCGCGCAGGGTTTCGGGCAGCTTTGCGTCATCTTCGAAAGTGACGATTTCCCAGGCTTCCTTATCCTCCAGCAGCACGCGCAGGATCTGGTTGTTGAGCGCATGGCCAGACTTGTTGGCCACGTAATGCGCGAGCAGCGGATGACCGCACAAGTAGAGATCGCCAATGGCGTCGAGCACCTTGTGCTTCACGAACTCATCCGCATAGCGCAGGCCATCCGGATTGAGGATCTTGTATTCGTCCAGCACGATGGCGTTATCGAGGCTGCCGCCCTGGGCCAGGCCCATACCGATCAGCACCTCCAGATCCTGCACGAAACCGAAGGTGCGGGCCCGCGCTACGTCGCGCGAATAGCTCTGATTGGCAAAATCCACGGTCACTTCGGTGGCCGTGCCATCGATGGCCGGATGATTGAAGTGGATCGCGAAAGAGAGCTTGAAACCATCATGCGGCAGCAGGCGCACGGATTTGTCGCCTTCCACATACTCCACCGGCTTCTTCACGCGCAGGAAACGCTTGGGAGCATCCTGCAGCTCGAAGCCCACCGACTGCAACAGGAACACGAAAGGCGCGGCGCTGCCATCGAGAATCGGGATCTCGGGCGCGTCGACGTCCACATAGCAGTTATCCACGCCCAGCCCGGCCAGGGCGGACATCAGGTGCTCAACGGTGCCGATCTTGGCGCCATCCTTCTGCAGACCGGAGCACATGCGCGTATCGACGACCGCATAGGGATCGCAGAACAGATCCACCGGTGGCGTCAGATCCACGCGACGAAACACGATCCCGGTATCGGGGGCTGCGGGTCGCAACGTCATTTCCACGCGCTTGCCGCCATGCAGGCCCACGCCGGTTGCCTTGACCACTGCTTTCAGGGTTCTCTGTCTGATCACGCCGCTATCCTGTTGTTCATATTGAATAATTCATACGATTGTAACGGACAGCCGGGCAATTCAGCCCGGCCAGGTGGGGTTCCCGCTACCTATAATCAGGATAGCCTCTCACTCGCCCCTGCCCATGGCCACCCAGCCCGTCCGCCCCGCCGCCGTTGCCGGTCTGTTCTACCCGGCCGATCCGCACACGCTGAGCGCGCAGTTGCATAGCCTGCTCGCACAAACCGAGCGGCCGTCCGCCCTGCAGCCGCCCAAGGCGCTGATCGTGCCGCATGCCGGCTACATGTACTCCGGCCCAATCGCCGCTAGCGCCTACGCCATGCTGGAAGCCTTGCGCGACATCATTCGCCGCGTAGTACTGGTGGGCCCCAGCCACCGCATGGCCTTTGCCGGTGCCGCCCTGCCCGGCTGTGCTGCCTTCGCCACCCCGCTCGGCAATGTGGAAATCGATAGCGACGCCGTGTTCACGCTTGCTCAACGCCCTGGCGTGGTTTTCGATGACAGTGCCCACGCTCAGGAGCACGCGCTCGAAGTCCAGCTGCCCTTCCTGCAAACCGTGCTGGAGCACTTTCGCATCCTGCCGCTCACCCTCGGCATGATCGAAGCCCAGCAGGTCGCCGAACTGCTCGAAGCGGTGTGGGGCGGGCCGGAAACCCTGATCGTGGTGAGCTCCGATCTCTCTCACTACCACCCCTATGCCCAGGCCCAGGCCGACGACATGGACGCCATTGGCCTGATTCTCGAAGGCGAAGGCCCGCTCAATCATGAGCAGGCTTGCGGTGCGACCGCCATCAATGCCTTGTGCATCACCGCCCGGCGCCACGGCCTGCTGCCGCGCCTGCTCGATCTGCGCAATTCGGGCGACACGGCAGGCGACCGCTCACGCGTGGTCGGCTACGCGGCCCTGAGTTTTTCGCCCGGCCAGCGCCGCACTCACTGAGTCGCCATGACCAGCGACGCCGCACTCGGCCCTCTTCTCCTTGCCCAAGCCCGTGCGGCAATTGCCGGCACGCTGGGGCTGAAGGCGGCCGAACCCGGCGATCACCCGGCCCTGCATGAGCTCGGTGCCAGCTTCGTCACCCTCACCCGCGAAGGGCTGTTACGCGGCTGCATCGGTCAGCTACAGCCGGTCAAGGCGCTCGGACCGGACGTAGCCGACAACGCCCGCGCAGCGGCTTTTCGCGACCCTCGCTTTGCCCCGCTCACAGCCGAAGAATGGCCCGATCTGCAGATCGAGGTATCCGTGCTGGGGCCGGTGAGCTTCGTGCATTGCCCCACCGAGGAGGACTGCCTGCGCCAGCTCACGCCTTTCAAAGACGGCGTGATCCTCGCCAGCGGCGCACGCCGCGCCACCTTCCTGCCGCAAGTGTGGGAACAGTTGCCGGACCCGCAAGACTTCATCCGCCAGCTGCTGCAGAAAGCCGGCTTGCCGGTCGACCTGTGGCCGGCCGACATGCAGCTCGGCCGCTACCGCGTCACGAAATACAAGGAAGCCGGATGAATCACCCGGCGCGCTGGTGGCATCTGCTTGATGACGGCCGCCTCCAGTGCGACCTCTGCCCGCGCGACTGCCGCCTGCACGCTGGCCAGCACGGCGCCTGCTTCGTGCGCGAGCGCATCGGCGACGAGATGGTACTCAGCACCTATGGCCGCAGCTCCGGCTTCTGCCTCGACCCGATCGAAAAGAAGCCGCTGAACCACTTCCTGCCCGGCTCCTCCATCCTCTCCTTCGGTACCGCCGGCTGCAACCTCGCCTGCAAGTTCTGCCAGAACTGGGACATCTCGAAATCCCGCGACATGGACAGGCTGATGGATCAGGCCAGCCCGCTGACCATCGCCCGTGCCGCGCGCAAGATCGGCGCGGCCAGCGTCGCCTTCACCTACAACGACCCGGTGATCTTCGCCGAATACGCCATCGACATCGCCACCGAATGCCATGTCGAAAATGTGCGCACAGTGGCCGTCACCGCCGGCTACATTAATCCCGAACCGCGGCGCGAATTCTTCGCCGTGATGGATGCCGCCAACGTCGACCTCAAAGGCTTCACGGACGATTTCTATGTGAAGCTCTGCGGCGCGCACCTCGCCCCGGTGCTCGACACCCTGCAGTGGGTCCGGCACGCAAGCACCTGCTGGCTGGAAATCACCACCCTGCTGATCCCCGGCGCCAACGATGGCGACGCCGAAATCAAGGCCCTGAGCGACTGGATCTGCCGCGAGCTGGGCCCAGAAGTGCCGCTGCACTTCACGGCCTTTCACCCCGACTACAAGCTCACCGACCGACCGCCCACACCACTCGCCAGCGTGCAGCGCGCGCGCCGCATCGCACTGGATGCCGGGCTGCGCCACGTTTATACCGGCAACGTACATGACCCGGCCGGCGCCACCACCCATTGCGCCGGCTGCGGCACGACGCTGATCGAGCGCGAAGGCTATGCCATTCGTCGCTACCGGCTCGACCCCCAAGGCAAATGCCCCGACTGCGGCCAGCCACTCGCCGGGCATTTCGCCGCCCAGGCCGGCAATTTCGGCAACCGGCGCATTCCGATCCAGCTGGCCCGCGAAGGATGAAATGACAAGCACCCATGAATTACGTATCCAGACTGGCAAGGTCTGGCTCGATGCCCTCCACGCCAGCCCCGCACAGCCGCGCGGCCTGATTCTCTGTGCCTTGCCACACATTGCGCAGCTGCGCGATTCACGCGACAGCCACGCCGCCGGCTTCCTGCATGAAGCCGGTTTCACCACTCTGCTGGTCAGCCTGCTCACCCCCTACGAGGCCCAGCACGATTCCGACGCGCATTACGACATTGCCCTGCTCGACCAACGCATCGCCGCCCTACTCGAATGGATCGCTCACCAGCCAAGTCTGCAAGGCCTGCCGCTGGGCGTACTGGCGAGCGACAGCGTACTCAGCGCCTGCATCCGCCAGTTCGCGCGCGAACCCGGCAATGTGAGCGCACTGGTCAGCCGCGCCGGGCGCCCGGAACTTGCCGGCGCCGCCCCGCTGCGCAGCCTGCAAGTACCACTGATGATGATCGTGCCCGAAGCCGCCAGCGAACTCACAGCCCCCAGCCAGCAAGCCTGGAAGCTGCTCGGCGGCGAAAAACTCTGGCATACCGTTCCCGGCGCCAGTGCCAGCCTGATCGAGCCGGGGAGCCTGGAGAACGCCAGCCGTGCTGCCTGCGCATGGTTCCTGCGGCACATGCCAGCCGCAGAGCGCTGAAACCTGCTTGGCCCGCCTGCATTGGCACCGGAAACACGGCACTGCTATCCTGCCCGCGAACCCGTTTTCGCTGGAGCCCGCCATGAATCCTGATCGCCGCCAATTTCTCACCCGCAGTAGCGTCGCCTTCGCCGCCCTCGGCCTCGGCGCCTGTGCCAGCCCCCCCGCTCAGCCCAAGGACGGGCCGGACAGCGTGGTCGACGCCAGCTTCACTGGCAAGGCCGGCAGCCTCATCAATGGCCGCCCCACCTACCAGACCGTGCAGCAGGCGCTCGACGCCGCTCCGGTCTTCGGTGACTGGTGGGTCCAGCTCAAGCCTGGGCGCTACGTCGAAAAGATCACCGTCATGAAGAGCGGCCTGCGCCTCACCGGTGAAGACCGCGAGCGCTGCATCCTGAGCTTCGATGCCTACGCCGGCCAGGTCAAACCCACTGGCGGTTTCTGGGGCACAGATGGCAGCGCCACACTGACGATCCGTGGCACAGACTTCAGCGCCGAAAACCTCACCATCGAAAACAGCTTCGACTACCTCGGCAACATGGCGCGCGACCGCAGCAGCCCCGATTTCATCCGCGGCAGCCAGGCGCTGGCCGTGTACATCGGCGGCCAGGCCGACCGCTGCAGCTTCCGCAACGTGAATCTGCTGGGCTATCAGGACACCCTCTGCCCCCACGTGGGCCGCAGCTATTTCGAGCGTTGCCTGATCACCGGCAATGTCGACTTCATCTTCGGTGGCGGCCAAGCCTGGTTCGAGGAATGCGAACTGCGCGCCCGCCCCGCCGGCTACGCCACCACCAAGGTCGGCTATCTCACCGCACCGAGCACGCACGTCAGCCAGAAATACGGCTTCATCTTCAATCGCTGCCGCTTGAGCCGCGAAGCCGGCGTGCCGGACGCCACCGTCGCGCTGGGCCGCCCCTGGCATCCGAATGGCGCGGCAGACGCCATCGGCCAGTCCGTCTTCCTCGAATGCTGGATGGATGCCCACATCACCGCCGAGGGCTGGGACTCGATGAGCTCCACCACCAAGACCGGCGAACGCGTCACCTACACCCCGGAGCAATCCCGCTTCTTCGAGTACCAAAGCAGCGGCCCCGGGGCGGCCAGCAATGCCAAGCGCCGCCAGCTGACCGATGCACAGCTGGCCGACTTCACCCGGAACAAACTGCTCGGCAGCTGGCGGCCTTGAGGAGACGGCCCGGAACCATACGCAATGCGCTCAACGCATCAACTAAAATACGCAGCGTCATAAAAACAAGAGCGAACAAAAAGGGGAAAACATGAAAGGAACACAACTGCTGCACGCAATGCTTGCTGCAGCTGCCATGCTCATGCTGAGCACGACACAAGCTGCACTGAGCTTCATCCCGAAAAATGAAGTACTGCTGGTGCAGGGCAAGGCCGAAGCGGGCGACGCTGAGCGCCTGCAAGCTGCGCTGACCCCTAGCATCACCACGCTGGTGCTGCGCGCACCGGCGGGCAATAACTGGCAAGTAGCTGCGGAGTTGGCTGAAAAAGTAGAGAAAGCCAAACTCACCACCGTCGCACACGGTAGTTGCGAGAGTTTCAGTTGCGCCATGATGTTTCTGGCTGGACAGCGGCGCATGTTCAGTGGCGCAGGCCGCCCAGAGATTCACTACGTTTCATTGATGTTCGCCGACACCACCTATCGTCAGACCGAGGATCAGACACCGATGCTCAGAGTCGTCGATTGGTGGGAAGACCACACGACCCTCTCCGGCAAGGATCTGCTGATCCATCGCGACTCGATCTTTGCCAGCAACATGGACGGCATTTATGACCGCAAGGTCTTCTTCGCTCCGGGCGCCCGGCACTCGCTGGGCGCGGTCCTGCACTGCTCCGGCGAGCGGGCCAAGAAACTGGGGCGCTTCCAGTATCTGAACGACTGCATGCCCACCCCCGGCACGGCACTGCAGAAGAAGATCATCACAAGCGAAGAGCGCTTCACGCACGCCTCCTTGGTCGAAAAAGAGGACCTCTCACCCCCACCGGCCACCCAGCTCGCAGCCCTTGAGAGCAAGCCCATTGCCCCGCTCACCGATGAATGCGCGGAGCGCTACAAACTTTTCCTCCAGCAGGACTCTCCGCGCGCCTTCGTGATTGGCGCCAACCAGGCTTGCTGGTGGGCCAATGCCCAGGTTCCGCGCCCTTACGAAGCCACTATCAACGCCTGCCGCAACGCAAAGATCGGCGAATGCCGCTTCTACGCAGTAGATGACAAAGTGGTCTTCGTCCCGTTTGATCTGCCCGCCCCGGCCATTGCCGCAGCGGAGACGAGCGCCAAGCCGCCCAGCGCCTCAGCCCCCAATGCGACTGCTAGCAGCAGTGCACCCGGCTATTTCACCCCCACCCTCAAGCCCGAGCACGTCACGCTGAGCCTGGCCCGCGATTACAGCAAGGAAGCAGGCCTGCAGGGCATCGCCGACCAGTTCACGCTGGAAGGCAAGGTCGTGCTCTTTGCCAACATCTCGTGGGAACCTGCAGACTGGGCACCTGGCCTGCAGCACATCGAAGTCAAATGGTTCAAGGGCAACCAGCTGATTCGCACCCAGCGCAACACCAAGGTTGATTACAAGCGTTCACCCGCCACGTTCTGGGCAACCCAAACCACAGCAGGGCTGGGCGAAGGCCAGTGGCGCGCCGAGTTCCACGCCAACGGAGTGTTGCTCGGCAGCAAGACCTTCACGATCAGCGCCAACTGATCGCATTGACGCACGCCGTTCAGGGGCGGTTCTTCTGCAGAAGGCCGCCCCTGTTCATTCATGCCCTAGAATGAACGCAAGCCCGCCAGTCCAAGCCGCATGATCCCCTGTCTCAACCCCGAGCATCCGCCTGCCTTCCCGCCGGTCAGCCGCGCTCTGCGCGACCCGGCGGGCCTGCTTGCGGCCGGCGGCAGCCTTGCCCCGGAGTGGATTCTCATGGCCTACCGTCAAGGCATCTTTCCATGGTTCTCCGAGGGCGACCCGCTGTTGTGGTGGAGCCCGGATCCGCGCATGGTGCTGCGCCCCGGCGAGGAGCGCATCAGCGCTTCACTGAAGAAGACCCTGCGCCGCGGCCACTATGAAGTGCGCTGCGACACCGCCTTTCCGGCTGTGATGGCCGCTTGCGCGGCGCCACGCAGCTATGCCGACGGCACCTGGATCGTGGCGGACATGCAGGAAGCCTACTGCCACCTGCATAAACTGGGCTGGGCGCACAGCGTGGAAACGTGGATTGATGGCGAACTCGTCGGCGGCCTTTACGGTGTGGCGATCGGGCGCGTGTTCTGCGGCGAATCGATGTTTCACCGCGCCACGGATGCCTCCAAGATCGCCTTCGCCCATCTTGCCCGCCTGCTTGCACGCGAAGGATTTGCAATCCTGGATTGCCAGATGAACACCACTCATCTAGCCTCGCTGGGAGCCGCCGAGATTCCACGCCACGCTTATGTGGCCGGCCTCAAGGAATGGACCCGCGATGCCGTTCCCGGCACATGGCCCGCTGATTTTGCACGGGCCGACTGGAGGAGCTGATGTCCCAGTTGCAGGATCTGCCTTACGCCCTGCTGCAGTTCTACGCCACGGCGCCCTATGAATGCTCCTATCTGCCAGAGCGTCAGGCGCGCTCGCAGGTCGCCACGCCGGCCCACATGGTCGACACCCAGCTCTACAGCCAGCTCGTACGCGATGGCTTCCGCCGCAGTGGGATCTACACCTACCGCCCCTGGTGCGATGCCTGCCGCGCCTGCGTGCCGGTGCGCCTGCCCGTTGCCGAGTTCACGCCCAACCGCAGCCAGCGTCGCGCCTGGGCACAGCACCAGAATCTTGAAGCACGTGAGGCCGAGCTACGTTTCTCGGAAGAGCACTTCGACCTCTACCGCCGCTACCAGCATGCCCGCCATGAAGGCGGCGGCATGGATCAGGATGATCGCGAGCAATACGCCCATTTCATGCTCGAAAGCCAGGTCGACACGCGCCTGATCGAGTTCCGCGAAAACGGGGTATTGCGCATGGTGAGCCTGATTGACTGCCTCAGTGACGGCCTCTCCAGCGTTTACACCTTCTACGACACCGAAGTGCCGGGCGCCTCTTACGGCAGCTTCGGCATCCTGTGGCAGATCGCCAGCTGCCACAGTATCGGCCGCCCCTATCTGTATTTGGGTTACTGGATTCGCGACAGTCGCAAGATGAGTTACAAGCAAAAGTTCCGCCCCCTCGAAGGTCGCGTGGGCGGACAGTGGCGACGCCTCGAGGAAAGCGACTTCAGTCAGCTTGGCTAAAACGCCGATAAACGCTTGCGAAGCGACCCAGCTTGTTCAGCAGTTGCCTGACAAGCACTCCAGGGCATGCACAATCAAGGTTTATACGTAAGAAGTTGTCTTACCAGACGCCCCAAAATAGCCCAAAAGCATGCGGGTTAACACCTAGCAAACCCTTGCCAGATCAAAAAAAACGGGCTTTTCGATGACTTGTCCGAAAAAGGTTTACATCACCCACAAGGTGTAAGGCAAAATGCGCCGACTCTTACAGGAGGGGCACATGGCTGACATCCAGCCGGATAAAAAAACCAGGGCAAGCGGCACGAATCGGGTGGACACCGTCTACACCGGCATCGTGGAAGCCATGTCCAACGGAGACTTCCCGGAAAACGCACGTCTGCCGACCGAAGCCGAGCTGGCACTGCAGTACGGCGTCTCCCGCCCGACCGTGCGTGAAGCACTTTCCCGTCTGCGTCTGGATGGCCTGATTGCCTCCAAGCGCGGCTCCGGCAGCTATGTACTGCGCCGCCCGGATCGCAATATCAAGCGCTTTGCCCCGATCGAAAGCATTGCCGACGTGCAGCGCTGCTTCGCCTTCCGCATCGCGCTGGAAGCGTCCGGAGCCAGCCTCTCGGCCGAAATGCGTACTCCGCGTGATCTGGACGACATCCGGCGCTGTTTCGATGCGATGGAAGCTGCACGCAATCAGGACGACAACATCGCCTTCGTCGAACACGATCTGCAGTTCCACCTTGCCGTCGCGCGTGGTTCGCAAAACGTTTTCTTCGTCACGGCACTGGAACTGATCATCGAGCAGATGCGGGTGGGCATGCAGTTGGCGCTGAATCTCTCGCTCGAACGCGAACGCGTGTGGCGTGAGCTGGTGCAGATCGAGCACCGCGAGATCCTCACCGCAATCGAAAAGGGCTCCTCGGTCGATGCAGCCGAGGCGATGCGTTTTCACCTCGGCAACGCTCGCCGCAGACTGTTTGAAGGCCCCGCTCAGAAGACCTCCGGATAAGCGCGGGTCAGGTGTTGCTCAAGGGCAACACTGACATCGCACCCGAAGGGTATGGCATCGAAAACACGATATCCCCCGGTGATATCGTCGTAGCACCCCGCTCAGGCGGTATGGATTCCGATCCGCATCACCTGTGAGGGCTGGTTTCAGGAGATGGACGGCCCTGGCCGGACGTTTTTTGTTTTGTTGGTCACTATCAGGAGACACACGATAATGCGTACATCAAAGCTGGCAGCAGTACTGGCCACGGCGATTTTCGCCGCCGCCCCCGTAGCAGCCGTGGAAATCAAGGCCGCTGACGTCCACCCGGAGGGCTACCCGAACGTGGTGGCCATGCAGAATCTGGGTAAGAAGCTTGAAACCCAAAGCAAAGGCAAATACACCCTGAAGATGTTCCCGGGTGCCGTTCTGGGCGATGAAAAGTCCATGATCGAGCAGACTCAGGCAGGCGGCATCGACATTCTGCGTACCTCGCTTGGCCCGCTGGGCCCGGTGGTGCCGGAAGTGAACGTGTTCAACATGCCCTTCGTGTTCCGTGACGAAGCCCACATGCGCAAGGTGATCGACGGCCCGATCGGCGACGAAATCCTTGCCAAGATCACCGCCAGCTCCGCCAAACTCGTGGCACTGGGCTGGATGGACGGCGGCACGCGCAACCTGTACACCAAGAAGCCGGTGCGCAAACCGGCTGACCTGGCTGGCCAGAAGCTGCGCATGATGGGCAACCCGCTCTTCATCGACACCATGAACGCCATGGGCGGCTCGGGCATCTCGATGGGCTTCGGCGAACTCTTCAGCGCCATGCAGACCGGTGTGGTTGACGGTGCCGAAAACAACGTGCCGACCTATGTGACGCAGAACCACTTCACCGTCGCCAAGTACTACGACCTGACCGGCCACCTGATCATTCCCGAAATCTTCGTGTTCTCGAAGGCCAAGTGGGAAAAACTGACCCCGGAAGACCAGGCTCTGATCAAGAAGCTGGCCAAGGAAGCCCAGTTTGAGCAGCGCGCCCTGTGGGACAAGCGCGTCACCATGGACTCCGCCCGCCTCAAGGCTGCAGGCGTGACCATTGTTGCCGACGTCGACAAGCAAGCCTTCTACAAGGCCACCCAACCGGTGCGTGACAAGTACGGTGCCCAGTTCGCCGACCTGATCAAGCGCATCAACGACGTCAAGTAATACCGCTGCACCAAGGAACTGGCGGGTCTGCCCGGCCCGCCAGTTTTTTTGCGGCCTTTTGGAGCAAGTAGCAATGAAAGATACGTACTGCAAGGCAATGGATGCGGTGTATTGGCTCTGCATCTGGATTGCCGGTCTGGCCATGGTGGTCATGACCCTCGTCATCCCGGTTCAGGTGGTTGCCCGCAAGTGGTTCGATTCCGGCCTCTCCTGGCCTGAGCCGATGGCCCTCATGTGCATGATCATCTTTACCTTCGTCGGCTCGGCAGCGGCCTATCGCGCGGGTTCGCACATCGCTGTGACCATGCTCACCGATCGCCTGCCCCCGCAAGGCAAATACATCTTTGCCCGCATCGTCGACTTGCTGATGGCCCTCGTGGCCCTCTTCGTGATCGTCTACGGTACTGATCGCGTGCTCTTCTTCATGGAAACCGGCCAAACGCTTGCCGATTTCACTCAGATTCAAGTGAGCTGGACTTACCTGCCCCTGCCCATTGGCTCGGCCGCCACCCTGCTCTTCATCATCGAATCCTTCTTCTTCGGCTCCCAGCAGCATCGCCCGATCGTCATGATCGGCAGCCATGGTGGCAGCGCTGAAGACTCGACCAACTAAGGAGCCCGTCATGGATTCTGCAATCATCATGGGCATCTTCTTCCTGCTGCTCGCAGTAGGACTGCCCGTCGCTTACACCCTGGGGCTCACTGCCATGTTCGGCGCGATCTATTTCGCCGGCGACATGAGCTACATGACCACCATCATGCTCAAGATGGGTGACGGGGTGAACAAGTTCAGCCTGCTCGCCATTCCCTTCTTCGTGCTGGCTGGCGCCATCATGGCCGAGGGCGGCATCGCCACCCGCCTGATCAACTTCGCCTCGATCTTCGTGGGCTTCATCCGCGGCGGCCTGTCGCTGGTGAACATCCTCGCCTCCACCTTCTTCGGCGCCATCTCCGGCTCTTCCGTGGCGGATACCGCCTCGATCGGCTCTGTGATGGTTCCGCAGATGGAAAAGCACGGCTATCCGCGTGACTACGCAGCAGCCGTCACGGCATCCGGTTCGGTGCAGGCAATCCTGATCCCGCCCAGCCACAACGCCGTGATCTATTCGCTGTATGTGAGCGGCGCCTCGATTCCGGCGTTGTTCCTGGCCGGTGTGGTGCCGGGCATTACTCTGTGCCTGACCCTGATGGCCCTGTGCATCTTCTTCGCAGCCAAGCGCGGCTACCCGAAGGGCGAAGTGCTCACGCTGAAGCAGGCCGCCAAGCAGGCCTTCGACGCTATCCCCGGCCTGTTCACCGTGGTGATCATCCTCGGCGGCATCCTCTCCGGCCTCTACACGGCCACGGAATCGGCCGCCATCGCCTGCGTGTGGGCCTTCCTGGTCACCATGTTCGTGTACCGCGACTACAAATGGCGCCAGCTGCCGGTGCTTGTGCACCGCACCGTGAAGACCGTCACCATTGTGATGATCCTGATCGGCTTTGCTGCAGCCTTCGGCCAGATTCTCACCATCCTGTCGATCCCGGCAACCATCTCGGCCTTCTTCACAAGCCTCTCGGATAACCCGATCATCATCATGCTGGCCATCAACGTCCTGCTGCTGATCCTCGGCACGCTGATGGACATGGCCCCGCTGATCATGATCATGACCCCGATCCTGTACCCGGTTGTTGCCCCGCTCGGCATTCACCCGGTGCACTTCGGCATGATCATGATGGTGAACCTGGGGATCGGCCTGATCACCCCGCCGGTGGGCTCCGTGCTCTTCGTAGCGAGCGCTGTATCGGGGCGCAAGATGGAGCAGGTCACCAAGGCCATGGCCCCCTTCTTCGTTGCCCTGTTCGCCGTGTTGATGATGGTGACCTATCTGCCCCAGCTTTCGCTGTGGCTGCCTACCGCGGTAGGTGAGCTGAACGCAGCCCCGACGGTGGTGGACGATGCTGGCAAGACCGCCAAGGGTCAGCCGGTGAAGATCGAGGTGCTGAAGAACGACTCCGACAAGGAGAACAATCCGCTCATGATCGAAGAAACCAAGGTGCTGGAAGGCCAGGGCACGGTGGATTTCGACGAGAACGGTATTGTCACCTTCACCCCGGCCGCCGACTTCGCCGGCACCGCCGTGGTCCAGTACCAGGTGACGGACTTCCTCGGCGGCAGCACCAAGGGCAAGATCACGATCACGGTTGCCCCCTGATCGATCCCCGCTAAACCCGGCTGCGGCCGGGCAGTGCCCAAAAGCAAAACCCCCGGTCTCCGGGGGTTTTGCTTTTGGGTGAAGCACATTCCGCTACCGCCTGCTTGCGTCAGGCACAGCATCTCGCGACACCTGGGCTCACCAGCCCGCCCACAGCAATCAACTTTCTTGTGCAGCTGAGCGCGCGCACCACTCCCAAACCAATGCAGCACAGCTGCCCTATCGCACTACTTCAGTGCTGCGCAGTTTCAAACGCATCTCCTGCCCTATCTCAAACCATTGAAAGATAAAGCCCTTTGCATCTGGCACAAATGCTGCTAGCGATCATGCGTCCGCCTGCAACGTAGTAGCGGACATATTGCCTCCGCCAACGACGGCGAAATCCGGGCCTCTCTCTTTATCGAGAGTCAGAAGCCCGGTTATTCCAACCCGACAAAGCGCCGCGTTCTGCGGGGGCCTTCATGTACGTGCCGCTTCAAAGCCTGGCACGCGATGATTTGCACAAGCCTCCGAAGCCGGTCGTGCGAGATTCAACATGAAGATAGTCATTATCGGCCACGGCATGGTGGGCCATAAATTCCTGGAAGAACTGCATCAGCTCCAGGTGCCGGATATCGAAGTCACCGTCCTGTGCGAAGAGCCCAGGCCAGCCTACGACCGGGTTCATCTTTCTGAATTCTTCGCCGGCAAGAGCGCTGAAGACTTGTCGCTGGTTGAGGAAGGCTTCTTCAAACGCAGCGGTTTCTCGCTGCGCCTCGCGGCCCGGGCCGTTGCCATCGACCGTCACAATCGCACCGTCACCACGCTCGACGGTGAGCTGCTGCCCTACGACAGGCTGATTCTCGCTTCGGGCTCCACACCTTTCGTACCACCGGTACCCGGGCGCGAGCGGGCGCATTGTTTCGTCTATCGCACCATTGAAGATCTGCAGGCCATGCAGGCCAGCGGTGCGCAATCGCGCGTCGGGGTGGTGATCGGTGGTGGTCTGCTGGGGCTTGAATGCGCCAAGGCTCTGCGCGATCTGGGTCTGGAAACGCATGTCGTGGAGTTTGCGCCGCGCTTGATGGCGGTACAGGTCGACGAAGGCGGCGGACGCGTCTTGCGCGCCAAGATCGAGGCGCTGGGCGTACATGTGCATACCAGCCGCAACACGCTGGAGATCGTTGAGGGCGAGCATGCCCGGCACCGCATGAACTTCTCGGATGGCAGCTCGCTGGAGACGGACATGATCGTGTTTTCGGCCGGCATCCGCCCCCGCGACGAGCTCGCCCGGCAGTGCCAGCTGGAGATCGGCCCGCGCGGTGGCGTGGCGATCGATAGCGTGTGCCGCACCAGTGATCCGGCCATCTTTGCGATCGGCGAGTGTGCGGCCTGGAATGAACAGGTCTTTGGCCTGGTGGCGCCCGGCTACGACATGGCCCGCGTGGCGGCCCGCTATATCGCCGGCCAGGAACAGGTGGCCTTCGTGGGCGCCGACATGAGCACCAAGCTCAAACTGATGGGCGTCGATGTTGCCAGCATCGGGGATGCCCATGGCAAGACGCCGGACTGTCGCAGCTACCAGTACGTGGATGAACGCCGTCAGGTCTACAAGAAGATCGTGGTCAGCGAAGATGGCAAGCAGTTGCTCGGTGCCGTACTGGTGGGCAATGCCGACGAATACGGCACGCTGCTGCAGATGGCGCTCAATGGCATCACGCTGCCCGCCGATCCGGAATTCCTGATCCTCCCCTCGAGTGATGGCAAGGCCAAGCCCGGCCTCGGCGTGGAGGCCCTGCCGGAAACCGCCCAGATCTGCTCCTGCAACAACGTCAGCAAAGGGCAGATCTGTGCAGCCGTAGCTGCGGGAGCCTGCAGCATCGGCGAACTCAAGGCCTGCACCAAGGCCGGCGCCACCTGTGGCGGCTGCGTACCGCTGGTCACCCAGGTAATGAAAGCCGAAATGGCTCGCCTCGGCATGGCCGTCAACAACCACCTTTGCGAGCACTTCCCGCACTCCCGTCAGGAGCTCTACCACCTGGTCCGGGTCGGCCAGATCAAATCCTTTGGCGAACTTCTGGCCCGCCACGGCAAGGGGCTGGGCTGCGACATCTGCAAGCCTGCCGCCGCCAATATCCTGGCTTCGTGCTGGAACGATTTTGTGCTCCAGCCCGAGCTGGCCAGCCTGCAGGACAGCAATGACTACTATCTGGGCAACATCCAGAAAGACGGCAGCTATTCCGTTGTACCGCGCATGCCTGGCGGCGAGGTAACGCCTGACGGCCTGATCGCCGTGGGACAGGTCGCCAAGAAATACGGCCTCTATACCAAAATCACCGGGGGACAGCGCGTCGACCTCTTCGGGGCCCGTGTCGAGCAACTACCCCTGATCTGGGAAGAGTTGATCGAAGCCGGCTTTGAATCCGGTCATGCCTACGGCAAGTCCCTGCGCACGGTGAAAAGCTGCGTCGGCTCGACCTGGTGCCGCTACGGTGTCGATGACAGTGTCGGGCTCGCAGTGGAACTGGAGAACCGCTACAAGGGCCTGCGCGCGCCGCACAAGATCAAATTTGGCGTCTCTGGCTGTACACGTGAATGCGCCGAAGCCCAAGGCAAGGACGTAGGCATCATAGCCACAGACAAGGGCTGGAACCTCTATGTATGCGGCAACGGCGGCATGAAGCCGCGTCACGCCGAATTGATCGCTTCCGACCTGACAAAGGCCGAGCTGCTCCGCCTGATCGATCGCTTCCTGATGTTCTACGTGCGCACGGCAGACCGCCTGCAACGCACCAGCACCTGGCGCGAAAACCTCGAAGGCGGCCTGGCGTATTTGAAGGAAGTGCTGATCAAGGACTCCCTCGGCATTGCTGCCGAGCTTGAAGCCCAGATGCAGCATGTGGTGGATACCTACCAGTGCGAATGGAAGACGGCCATTTCCGACCCCGAAACCCGCAAGCGCTTCCGCTCCTTCGTCAATAGCGAACAAGCGGACCAAAGGATCGTTTTCGTGCAGGAGCGAGGCCAGATCCGCCCGGCCCGTCCTGAAGAACGCGTCCAGACCTCAACTGACGGCAGCCCAGCCTGACACCAGGAGTAAGCCCCATGACAAACAGCACCCAGCAATGGACCACCGTTTGCGCAGTCAGCGACGTCCTGCCCGACACTGGAGTCTGCGCGCTGATCAACGACCAGCATATCGCGATCTTCCGGGTTGGTCAGGCGCAGTTCTACGCCATCGACAATATCGACCCCCAATCCGGCGCTAGCGTACTCGCGCGCGGTCTGGTGGGTAGCTTCGGCGAGCGTATTGCGGTGGCCTCGCCGCTTTACAAAAACCACATCGATCTGCGCAGCGGCGAGTGCCTGGAAAACCCAGCCTACTCAGTGCGTGCCCATTCCGTGCGCATCGAGAACGATCACGTACAGATCGTTGTGACCTGAGTCGCAGCGCTCCCCAGACAAACAAAAAGGACATGCATACCATGTCCTTTTTGCATTAACCACCACTGGTAAGCCCTGGATCGAGCCTGAAGCCCCATTGCGTCCAGCACGGCGCTGGCCCCTGCGAATTCGCACTTGAGTCGCTAAGTGCTTAGATTTATCCAAGCACTGACCTACAAAGCAAAAAGCCCAGTCTTTCGACCGGGCTTTTTACTGAAGGTATTGGGTTGCGGGGACAGGATTTGAACCTGTGACCTTCGGGTTATGAGCCCGACGAGCTGCCAGACTGCTCCACCCCGCGTCAGAGAAGAATCATTATGTACGTTAGTTCTTAATGAGTCAAGAACTAATTTGAAGAAACTTCCATAGCATGGTTTTTTGAAGGACTTCCTTGCCAGAAGATGCTCGATCTGGCGAACACAACAGCTGTCTGGATAACAACCCTAACGCCTTACATCTTCCTGCGAATCCTGGCCCTCAATCCACCCGGGCCGCAAACTTCTATCTACCTTGACCAAAACTGCTGCCAGAAGGCAAAACCATAAGTAGAGTAAGTCGCGTAATTTCAAGCAGACATCAGTAGCAAGCGCGCACCTGATATTCATGCCAGGCCCCAGCTAAGCGTAAAAATAAAAAAGCCAGTCTCTCGACTGGCTTTTTTACTTAAGCTTGGTACACCCAGAGCGATTCGAACGCCCGACCCCCTGGTTCGTAGCCAGGTACTCTATCCAGCTGAGCTATGGGTGCAAACCCCGGAAAACCAATCTTACTGAAGATTGGCTTCACTACTTATTTGGTACACCCAGAGCGATTCGAACGCCCGACCCCCTGGTTCGTAGCCAGGTACTCTATCCAGCTGAGCTATGGGTGCAAAATCAAGAGGCAGTATTATCTGCCACTTTTCTTGCCTTAGCAACATCTTTCGATGCTGTGTTCTTTGGCGGAGAGCAAGGGATTCGAACCCTCGAGACAGGTTTTGCCCGTCTGCTCCCTTAGCAGGGGAGTGCCTTCGACCACTCGGCCAACTCTCCGCGAAGAAGCAGCATTTTAGCCACTTCCCCTTAGCTGGTCAAGATCAACCAGCAACCTGATCAAGCTCGAAAGCCTTGTGCAGTACGCGTACAGCAAGTTCGAGATACTTTTCGTCGATCGCCACGGAAATCTTGATTTCCGAGGTGGAAATCATCTGGATATTGATGCCTTCTTCAGCCAGCGTGCGGAACATGCGGCTGGCAATACCGACATGTGAGCGCATACCTACGCCAACCACAGACACCTTAGCCATAGCGCGGTCGCCACGAACTTCACGGGCTCCAACATGCGCCTTGACGCCATCGAGAATCCCCAGTGCGCGATCCAACTCGCCACGCGGCACGGTGAAAGAGAAATCGGTGGAGCCATCCTGACCGACGTTCTGAATGATCATGTCGACATCAATATTGGCTTCAGCAATCGGCCCGAGGATCTGGTAGGCAATGCCTGGGCGGTCAGGCACGCCAAGCACGGTGAGTTTGGCTTCGTCGCGGTTGAAGGCGATGCCGGAGATGATCGGCTGTTCCATCTTGATATCTTCCTCGAATGTAATCAGAGTCCCCTCGCCGCCTTCCTGGAAGCTGGAGAGAACTCGCAATCTGACCTTGTACTTGCCAGCGAACTCGACCGAACGGATCTGCAGTACCTTGGAGCCAAGGCTCGCCATTTCGAGCATTTCCTCGAAAGTGATGCGGTCGAGCTTGCGTGCTTCGGGCACGATGCGCGGGTCAGTGGTGTACACGCCATCCACATCGGTGTAGATCTGGCATTCATCTGCACGCAGCGCCGCAGCCAAGGCAACGCCGGTTGTGTCGGACCCACCGCGCCCCAGCGTGGTGATATTGCCCGCATCATCAACCCCCTGAAAGCCGGCAACGACCACAACACAACCTTCTTCAAGGTCGTGACGCATGCGGTCTTCATCGATTTTCTGGATCCGGGCCTTCGTAAAAGAACTGTCGGTCAGGATACGTACCTGAGCGCCAGTGTAGCTGCGCGCCTTGATCCCTTCGGCTTGCAGCGCCATGCTCAAAAGACCGATGGTGACCTGCTCGCCGGTCGAGATGACCACATCGAGCTCACGGGGATCGGGATTGCTCTGGACTTCCTTGGCCAGTGCAACCAGGCGATTGGTCTCGCCACTCATTGCAGATACCACGATCACCAGTTGATGCCCTTGCGCATGCGCCCGCGCTACGCGCTTGGCCACATTCTTGATGCGCTCGGGGGTGCCGACCGAGGTGCCGCCATATTTCTGAACTATCAGGGCCATCTTGCTTGGTGCTGCCGGAACGGTAAAGGCGCGAATTCTATAACAAGCAGCTTGATCCATACAGGGGGCGCTAGACAAGTGTGCTCAGACTTGAAGCGCCCGCATCTATAAGTAAAAGCGTGAAAAGCGCCCTGGAAACACAGCAAATGCCACTTGAATGCTCCCGAAATATTGATCTATACTGAATGCGTCTATAACCAAAGTCATAGATCGATGCTTTGGGAAGTGTTTGTTTTTGTTGTTTAATATACTTACGCTCTGACTGACCATCGATCATGACGGTTCTCGCCCCAACCCCGTTGAAAAGGATAAGGTCATATGAAGATCGTTGAAAACGTAGATGTGCGTGAAATCCGCCGCAAACTGGGCCTGAACCAGTCGGATTTCTGGTCTGAAATCGGTGTCACACAGTCTGGTGGCTCACGCTACGAGAGTGGCCGCAGCATCCCTCGCCCGGTTCAAGCCCTGCTGCGCCTGGTGCACATTGAGCAGATCGATATCAACAAGATCCGCAAGGACGACTACGAAGTGGTCGAGTTCCTGCGCTCGCAGAAGTCGGATCTGTTCAAGAGCCTGAAGAAAGAAGCCAAGGCCTGGAAGAAGGAAAAGTAATACCCTGCTTGCATTGCATCAGCGAAGCCCCGCCAGGCATACGTCCGGCGGGGCTTGTTGTTTCTGCTTCAGCTACAATCCAGCACTCTTGCCCTATTGTGGGCTGACCGCACATTCTGGACTTTCATAGTGATCATCACCCGCCGCCTCGAATTCGACTCCGGACACAGAATTCCGGATCACCGCAGCCTTTGCCGACACCTGCACGGCCATCGCTATGCGCTGGAGGTCACTGTGTCGGGAGATGTCACGCGGATGGATGGTGATCCTCGCAATGGCATGGTGCTGGACTTCTCAGAGGTCAAATCCTTGATGCGGCAGTACGTAGTTGACGTCTGGGATCACGCCTTTCTGGTCTACGAGGGGGATAAACAGATCCGCGACTTTCTCGACAGCCTGCCAGAGCATCGCACGGTCGTACTGAACGTGGTGCCGACCGCCGAAAACCTCGCAGCCAAGGCCTTCGAACTGCTCGCTCCTCACATTAATGATCTCTGCGACAAGGCTTTGACGCTGGAAAACGTACGGATCTACGAAACGCCCAACTGCTGGGCGGATGCTCGTCGTTAAGGCTGGACAGCGGCTCGAAGCAGCGGCAGAATGCCGTTCCCTTGGCTTTCTGATAAGCCTGACCGATTCTGGAGGTGTGGCAGAGCGGTTGAATGCACCGGTCTTGAAAACCGGCGATGTTGAAAGACATCCGTGAGTTCGAATCTCACCGCCTCCGCCAGAATGAAGGACAGCAACGTCCAAAGAAAGCCGGAAAGCCCAGTAAAAAAAGGCTTTCCGGCTTTTTCTTTGTCCAACGCAGGCCAAAGACGCCCATTGCAATCCGGGGGCAACTAGGGGCAACATTGGGGGCAATAAGTTGCCCCACAAAGAGTTGCCCCCATGCCCCTGACCGATACCGAAATCCGCAACGCCCTCCCCGGAGAAAAACCGCTCAGAATGTTTGATGGTGGCGGTCTGTACCTTGAAATCGCCCCATCCGGGGGCAAGTGGTGGCGCCTCAAGTACCGTTTTGACGGCAAAGAAAAACGCCTTTCCTTGGGCGTCTACCCCGAAACTACATTGAAGGCTGCTCGCGACAAACGTAATGAAGCCCGCAAGCAACTGGAAGCTGGGACTGATCCCGGTTCCGCACGCAAGGCCGAGAAGCGGCGCGCACTGGTATCGCGGGCCAATTCATTTGAGGCGGTCGCCCGCGAGTGGTACTCCAATCAAGAGCCGACATGGGTAGCCACCCACGCCAAGGATGTATTGCGCAGACTGGAAAGCAACCTGTTCCCCACCTTGGGCGAGTTGCCCCTGTCTGAGGTTGAGCCTGCCGACCTGCTGGCGGCTGTGCGCGAAATCGAAACACGTGGCGCCCGCGACCTCGCCCACCGCGTGTTGCAAGTCGCCGGGCAAGTTTTCCGCTACGGTGTTGCTACCCAGCGCTGCAAGCGCGACCCCACCCCCGACCTGCGCGGTGCCCTCAAGCCCCACAAGGCTCGCAACCAGCCAGCCGTCCGCCCCGAGGAAGTCCCTGCACTGCTGCGCGCCATCGACGGTTACGAAGCCATCGGCGACCGCCAGACCCGCCTGGCCCTCACGCTTTGTGCTCTCACTTTCACTCGGACAACAGAGCTTATCGGCGCGGAGTGGTCGGAAATAGACCTGGATGCAGGGCTGTGGATCATTCCCTCCCAGCGCATGAAGATGCGCAACGAACATCTGGTTCCCCTTGCGAAACAAGCCATCGAAGCGCTCCTGCTGCTTCAAGAGACCTGCTGTGGTTCCCGCTTCGTATTCCCTGGGCGCAACCGCGACAAGCCCATCAGCAACAACACCATGCTGTTTGCCCTGTATCGGCTGGGCTACAAGGGAAAGATGACCGGGCACGGCTTCCGCGCCGTCGCCAGCACCATCCTGAACGAACAGGGCTACCGGCCGGATGTGATCGAGCGGCAACTGGCTCACTGCGAACAGAACGAGGTGCGCGGCGCCTACAACCGCGCCGAGTACCTGAAAGAGCGGCGCACCATGATGCAGGAGTGGGCGGACTATCTAGACAAGCTCAAAGCTGGCGCTGAGGGCATTCAGCCACATGGAACTGCCGCTTGAAAGACTCCGACAATGGGAAACAGAATGTCCAGAACTGATGCCATCAATGCTCTTTACAATGAGTTCATGGCAGAGATTGAATATGGAGAAGGCCAGCCAACCGCAGAACGGCTATCTACCCCGCCCCGATAAAGCTTGGCCCTAGAACCAGCGTCTGGAAAGTTGCAGACATCCGGGCCATCCTCGATGGCACATGGCAGCAGCAAGGGGGTTCCAAGTGATAGCCCCCGCCAACACAAGCGAAGCTTGGGCGCGTGCCCACGCGCTGGCCTCAGCCATCCCTTTCGCCTTTACGAACGAATTCAAACGCGAGCTTAAAGTTCAGCTTCTGGGCGCTTTGCGCGTGGCTCTGAGGCGCGAATGACAATCGGCCCACAATGCCCTCCTGCGCCCTATGCGGATGATGTCCGCGCCAAAGGCTGGCGGCTGGAAATTGACTGCGAACGCCTGTTTCAGTCCGACACTTGGGCACTGACACCCGATGCGCAACGCGGCTCCCTGCTCCACCTTTTGGTATCCGCATGGACTCAGAACCCGTGCGGATCTTTGCCCAGTCAGGATGCGCTGATTGCAGCCCGCATCGGGCTTCCGGCTGAAGTCTTCGCAGAACAGAAGGCGGTGCTGCTGCGTGGCTGGTATATTTGGCGATACTTCCAGGGAATAGTATGAAAGACACCGCCCCGCCAGAAATAAAAATGGAGCCCTTCGGGGCTCCATTTTTTTCGTCTCGCGCTCGCTCGCCAGCTTGCATGGGCTGGTACCACCAACAGGAATCGAACCTGTATCTGCCGCTTAGGAGGCGGCCGTTCTATCCATTGAACTATGGCGGCAAGAAGGCGCGCATTGTAGCGCCCTGCGGCCGTTTCGCGAAGGAGTGATACACGGCAAAGACTAGACGGGCGGGTACAATCAGCCCCCTCTGCTTTGCCTGCCGATCGCAACATGCCTTTGATGACTCTTGAAAATGCCTGCCTCGCCTTTGGCGACGTGGCTCTGCTGGATCATTCCGAGCTGGTACTGGAACCGGGAGAAAAAGTCGCGCTAATTGGACGTAACGGCGCCGGCAAATCCAGTCTGCTACGCGCTCTGGCCGGGCAGGCAAAGCTGGACGATGGCACGGTATGGCGCCAGCCCGGACTGAAAGTGGCTTATGTAGCGCAGGAACCAGACTTCGCTCTGGATCGGACCGTATTCGCCACGATTGCAGACGGCGTGGGTGAGGCGGCGCGCCTAATTGCTGATTATCACGCTGCAGCCCATGCACTGGCACAAGGCGAAGAGGCCGCTCTGGGGCGCATGGCCGAGCTACAGCATCAGCTCGAAGCCGGCGGCGGCTGGAGCCTGCACCACAAGGTTGAGCAAGTCATTGACCGCCTGCGCCTTGATGGCGATGTACAGGTGGCGAGTCTTTCTGGCGGCGGGATCAAACGCGTGGCACTGGCCCGCGCGCTGGCTGGTGAGCCCGATCTTCTGCTACTTGACGAACCCACCAACCACCTGGACGTTGAGGCCATCGGCTGGCTGGAGGAGTTGATCCGTGCTTTTCGGGGTGGCGTGGTGGTCATCACCCATGACCGCGCTTTCATGGACAACGTCGCGACCCGCATCATCGAACTCGATCGTGGCCGGCTGGGCAGCTTCCCGGGCTCGTTCTCCGAGTACCAGCGCCGCAAGGCCGAAATGCTGGAGATGGAGGCCAAGAGTGCTGCCGAGTTCGACAAATTCCTCGCTCAGGAGGAGGTCTGGATCCGCAAAGGTGTGGAAGCTCGCCGTACCCGTAATGAGGGTCGGGTCCGACGCCTTGAGGGGCTGCGTAGCGAGCGTGCCGAGCGCCGTGACCGGATTGGCAACGTCAACCTGCAACTGGATCGTGGTGAGAAGAGTGGGCAGCTGATCGCCGAGCTGACGGACGTAAGCAAAGCCTTTGGGACCAAGGCCGTCATTCAGGGTTTTTCGGCACGCATCATGCGTGGTGATCGCATCGGCCTGCTGGGGCCCAACGGTGCTGGCAAGACCACCCTGCTCAAGCTGATCCTCGGCGATCTTGAGGCGGACACGGGGAGCATCCGGCGGGGAACGAAACAGCAGATCGCCTATTTCGACCAGTTCCGCGAAGCGTTGGATCCGGAAGCGCCGCTGACCGAGGTGATCAGCCCCGGCTCCGACTACGTGGAAATCGGCAAGACGCGCAAACATGTGATCGGCTATCTGGAAGACTTCCTGTTCTCCCCGCAGCGCGCGCGCAGTCCGGTGAAGTCGCTCTCCGGCGGCGAACGCAACCGCCTGCTACTGGCGCGCCTGTTTGCGCGGCCAGCAAACATACTGGTACTCGACGAGCCGACCAATGATCTGGACGTGGAGACGCTCGAACTACTCGAAGACCTCTTGCAGTCGTATGACGGAACGGTGTTTCTGGTCAGCCACGACCGGACCTTTCTCGACAATGTCGTCACCCAGACCCTTGCGGCTGAAGGCAATGGCAAATGGCGTGAATATGCCGGCGGCTACTACGACTGGCTGAGAGTCAAAACGGCAGAGCGCGAAACCGCGGAAAAGAACGATGCGGGCAAGACCAGCACCGCCAAGCCCATCGAATCAGAGCGCAAAGCCACTGCCAACCGTAGTGCCAAACTCAGCTTCAACGAAAAACGCGAACTCGAAGCCCTGCCCGGCAGGATTTCGAGTCTTGAGGCGGAGCAGGCTGAGTTGCAACAACAACTCGCCAACCCGGATATCTATCGCACGCGTGGCGCCGATGTTCCGGCCATGAACGCGCGCCTTGCAGAGATCGATGAAGCGCTCCTGGAGTTACTTGAACGCTGGGAAGCGCTTGAAGCAAAAAGCTGAAAAAAACGCACTTTTTTGAACTGGCGAAAGCCTGCTTTTGGGCGTATGTTTCCGGTCTTACCGGAACCGGAGCCGCGACTTGGAGTCAGACGGCTCACGCGCGGTAAGGCACCTGCACTGCCCTGCTTGTCATATTCAATCTGGAGGAGAGCATGAAAAAAAACATACTGGCCCTGTCGGTCGCCATGATCGGCGTCCTGAGCGGCTGTGCCGGCTTTGAACTGGAGGCAGAGGGCGATGCTTCAGGTATTGCCGGGTCGGATCTGGGCCGTGCTGTCATGCCTGCCAACAATGGCTGGGCTGCCGCGGAGGGCGCCGTCACCGGTGGCTCGGCCGCCACAGCGGAAAACGACTTCACCGTCAGCAGCCGTAAAGAACTGGTTGCTGCGCTGGCCAAAGCCGGAACTTCCCCCAAGATCATCCGCATCCAGGGCACGATCAATCTCTCCAGTGATGATTCGGGACGCGAATTGACAGAGAAGGATTACGCCGTTGCGCCCTACAATTTTGATGCCTACATGAAGGCCTATGCGCCGGCTGTTTGGAACCAGAAGCTGGAAAAAGGCCGCCCCAACCGCAAGCTTGATGGTCCGCAGGAAGCCGCACGTGAAGCCTCGGTGAAACGTCAGCGCGACCAGATCACGATCAAGCTCCCCTCCAACACCACTCTTGTGGGGCTGGGTGCGGATGCCAAGATCGTCAAGGGCAACTTGTGGATCGGGCCGGAGTCCGAAAACGTCATCATCCGTAACATCTCTTTTGAAGATGCCTTCGACTATTTCCCGGGCTGGGATCCGGGCGACAGCTTCAAGATCGACAAGAGCTATCCCGGCTGCCAGGAAGCCTATGTGGATGCCAAGACGGGTCCGCAACTGTGCCCGGGCGGGCGCTGGAATTCGGAATACGACAACATTTCGGTCAATGGTGGCAAGCGCGTCTGGATTGATCACTGCACGTTCAGTGATGGTGATCGCTCCGACAAGCTCTTCCCGCCGATCTTCCCCTTCCCGCACAACGAAGTGACGCAAAAGGTCCAGCATCACGATGGTCTGGTCGACGTGACCAATGGCGGGAACTACGTGACCATTTCCTACAGCGTATTCAAGGATCATGATAAGTCCTTCCTGATTGGCGGCAGCGATAGCTCCAAGCTCGATACAGGCAAACTAAACGTCACGATCCACAACAACTACTTTGAAAACGTCGGTCAGCGCGCTCCGCGTGTGCGTTTCGGCAAGGTCCACGTTTACAACAATTACTACGTAGCCAATTCAACCGGTCTGGGCAACGCCAAGACTGACTACGAAAAACACCAGCAGGAACTTGCTGCCCATGCCAAACACAATATCGCTCGCGGCCTGATCGGCGTTGGCAAAGATTCGGCAATCTACTCTGAAGCCAATGTGTTCGAGATCACCGGTGGCAAGGCTGATATAGCAGTCATGCCATACACCGGAGGCACAGTGTTCTTCGATCAAGGCTCCAGTTTCAACGGCCAACCGGTTGATCTGCTGGCCGAATCGAATGCGGCCAGTGGCAAGGCGCTGAGTCCCAACGTGGGCTGGAAGCCGACACTGTATGGCAGCCAGCTCAAGCCAGCCGCTGAAGTTCCGGCTTACGTGAAAGCCAACGCGGGAGCTGGCAAGCTCTGAGCAAGGCGGTTCTGAGTGAAAAAGCCGACGCTTCGCCGTCGGCTTTTTTCCTTACGAAAGAGATCCTGAATGCTTCACTCAAGGGAGTAGTTTGTCATGACGCCTGCAGCACGGAGGTTCTGCGCACTTCTCGTCTCAATGGCCTGTGCATGCGCCTTTGCCCAGCCGGTTCCTCCTGAGCGACAGCCCCTGCCTCCTGGCGATGGCTGGGCCGCAATAGGCGGGGGCGTCACCGGGGGCATGGCAGCCAAGGAGCGCTACACCTATACCGTCGGCACCCGGCAACAGTTGCTGGATGCGCTCAAACAGGCAGGCAACGAACCCAAGATCATCCGCATCCAGGGCACGATCAACCTGATGACGGACGATCGCGGCCGGGAACTCGGTTTCAAGGACTTTGCAGATCCCGGTTACGACTTTGAGGCATACAAGAAGCTGGTCAATCCACACACCTGGAATCGCCAGCCACTCGTCAATGGCAGGCCCCCCCGGATTGCCGGCCCGCTCGAAGAAGCTCGCAAGCGTTCCTGGAACAAGCAGAAGCAACAAGTACAGGTACTGATTCCCTCTAATACCACCCTGATCGGCATCGGCAGTGATGCAAAGATCACCCGTGGCAATCTCTACCTCGACAAGGGCGTAGAGAACGTGATCATCCGCAACATCCACTTTGAAGATGCCTACGATCACTTCCCTCAATGGAATCCCGGAGACTCCTACAGCACGACGCGTACCGCGCCGGTTGTGGACGACTTCGGCAAGAATCACTCTGTACCAGGATGCCAGACCGAGTTCGTGGATGACGAACACGGCCCGCATCGCTGCAACGGTGGACGCTGGAACTCAGAGTTCGACCTAATTTCAATCAAGGGCGCCAAGCGGGTCTGGATCGATCACTGCTCATTCAGTGATGGCGAGAGTCTGGCCAAGACCATCCCGAATATTTTCGCGATTCCCTACGATCAGCCTGAACAGAAGATCACACCACACGATGGTCTGCTGGACATAACCAACGCCTCTGACTTTGTTACGGTCTCCAATAGCCACTTCTTCAACCATGACAAATCCATGCTGGTCGGAGGCAGCGACAACCAGCCTGCAGACGAAGGCAGCCTCAACGTCACCTACCACCACAACCTGTTCGAGAACCTGCGCCAACGCCAGCAACTTGTACGCTACGGCAAGCTGCACAGCTACAACAATCTGTTCAAGAGCAGTCGCACCGATCCCCAGTACCCCTTCGCTTACGCCTTCGGCCTCGGCACCTCGGCACGCATCTACTCGCAGAACAATGTTTTCGAGATAGAGGGACTGAGTGACCCGGCGCGGCTGGTCAGCCTGTTCATCGTCGGGGCCGCCCTGCAGGACAAAGGGACTCTACTCAACGGCCAGGCCGTCAGCATCGTAGAGCGCTTTAACGCGGCCCAAGGCCGTGCAGTGATCCTTTCGGACCTGGGCTGGACACCACCCACGCCAGACGATCTGCTCCCGCCAGAAGCCGTGCCGGCCTATGTGCTCAAGAATGCCGGGGCAGGTAAACTCTAGGCGATCGGTGTCGCCAGCTTCGCGCACGTAGCAGAGGCGCGGCCGACTGCACCTCTACGCGGCTTGCTGAATGCTCAGCTTGCAGGATCTGGGAACAGCGGCATGCGCTTGGGTGGCTTCGGCACCGGCCAACCACTGCGCGCGGCCCAGGACGCGATGTTCGGGATAAAACCGGGAAAATCACCGCCGGGGCAGTCGTGCAGACAGAACCAGCTCTTGCCATGACGCCCGATGACCGGTTTGGCGGGCAAATCAAAACGCCCCCAACCGATCACCGGCCGGATCGTCGCCAGGATTCGTTGCGGATAGCGCCCCTTGCGATCCGGCTTGGCACTGCGATCATCTTCGAGCTCGTAGGACGTGACATCGATATAGGGCAGCTTGCGATTCTCCAGGTAGGCGCGCCATTCTCGACAACCAAAGCCTCCCAGCACAGAGCTGGGCCGAAAATTCGGGCGATAACGTTGCTCATCCTCCTTCGAGCACAACGCGGGCAGCGTGCCACTCCCCTCCCCCAGGGAAGCTGTCTGCCACTGCCCTAAGCCGAACACAAAGTCCTGCGTGCCATTTCCGGAAGCCAGTACCAGCTCATCATCCTGAGCCAGATGCCCGAACAAGGGAGCCCTGCTGGAGTGACGAGACACGAGTTCGCCGGAACGGTTGAATTCGAGCAGCAGGGAAGCAAAAACTTCCTCCCGCTCAAGAAACGCGTTCTCTACGACGTAGGTACGCACCCCTTGCGCAACAGCCTCAATCTCCTGCTCCTGCCCGGGCCTCGCTTCAGAGAGCTTTTTCTTGCCACGCGTTGCGCGGATATCAAAGAAATACGGCGCATCCAGTTTCAGGATGTAACGCAAAGCCCAGGGCTGCTCCTGCCAGAGTGGCATCGATTCCGCAGAAGGAAGCGCATCAACCGCCCCTGCCCGGGCAGACACCAGACAACACAAGAGCATCACCAGACGCAAAGTCAAACCAGACATGAATACAGATCCTGCAGAAGCCCCGCGTACGGGGTTAGAAGCCATGCCCGTCAGCACCGGCTCATGTGAAGGGCCGGTCCGGGGCGCTCAACACCCGGTCGCTCGATTCAAACGCCCCCCGTCACGAGGATGCCCTGCAACTTCATCTCGGTGAGCAACTTTTCCGACATGGCGCGCACGATGCTCAACCGCTCACTGCGCGTATAACCACCCAGCACGGCATTCCTGCTGCGATAAGGGTCCTTGAAGGTGTATTGCCACACTTGGCGTCCACTCCCCTCATGCACCAGCACAGCCCGCACATCCACCTCCTGCCCCTGCAGGCTGCTACGGGTCGGCCATATCACCAGGGAATAATTGCGCTGATCCTTGCGCAACTCGTCCCAGCGGTAATTCGCTCCCGCGATGTAACTGAAGGCCTGCACGTTCTGCTGGCGAAAAACCGGCTCAATGTTCTCGCGCAAATCCACCGCAAAGCCATAAACCATCTGCTGGGTTTCAGAAGCCGCACTTTCGTCGTACGGAATCGGTTTGCGCGGATCCGGCATCACCTGCATAGCCACCCCCTTCTCGGGAATTTTCACCGGATCGGTGGCCACAAAAATATTCACGCCCATGAAGCGTTCGGGCAGCTGGACTTGTTGCTCCTCGGGCTTATTGCCTGAAGACAATGCGCAGGCATTCAAGCCGAGGGCAAACAAATACAGAACGAATCTAATCTTCACTTCAAACTCCCTGTCCTAGAAATACTCAACGTGGCACGCCGAACCATTAACAAGTAATCACTCCTGCGCAACATCCCACTGCCATATCGTCGCACCGTAATTGGAGTCCAGATCCGGCATCACATCTCCCTGCTTGAACATGCGGCGAGAATCCTCCTTGGCGGGCGTCATCCAGTAGCCGGTCTGAGAGCATGATTGGCCGGCCGGGCAGCGCAAGCGATCTCTATCCCCATCCTCACCCTCATCAGGCTCTGGCGGAGGAAGTGGAACCATGTGACCCGTGGGACGAACCGGATGCCAGGTGGTTTCAACGAGTTCAAACGCCTGACTTCCATCTTCAGGATCTTCAAACGTCACTTCATAGGCGGGTTGCATGATCTGGATACCTTGGCGGGCAAAGGCCAAGGCCGCCGTGCCCATCCCTGTTGCCGGCACCCATACTCCCGTCCACGGCACGATCTCGCCGGTCTTGCAGGAAATGGATTTATCGACGGCGTACTCCGGGATTTCGGTGGGGCGTTCGGGATAGATGTCGAGATAGATGTCTTTCTCGTGATTGCGTGCGATGCGATCACCGGCAATGCCCATGTCTTCAGGCACACAAATACGCCAGTCCTTCGTATGCGTTTTATAGCCGTCGCTGGTGTACATCTGGCTATTAGTCACAGCAATGCCGAACTCACTACATATGCTGTAGGCTTTTTCAAGCTTGCGCATAAAGGACTCTGCTTTGCCGTCCATCCAGCTCATGTTGCCTTCTTCAAAGACCCGGGGCGTATTCTCGAGGTATCCCCCCCAACGCAACATCGCGTCGTATCCGCCCTGAACAAGCAAGGCTCTTGCATTGCCATAGGTCTCCAGCAAATGCTCCATGCGCTCACCACCGCGGGGAACCGGCGCATAGTCAACAATAAACGGATGCCGCTCTATACATGACATGAATACATCGAACGCCTCTTTTAAATTATAAAATGCCCGATCAATATATTCGAGTGAAGTGATCGTGTACCAGAGGTGCGCCTCGCGGCTCAAATTACGTTGCATGCGCTTCATTCCTTCAACGGATTGGGTAGGCCAATAATGCTGTGCTGATCTTCAAAGTCCTTGAAACCCCAACCAGTTTCAATCGGGCCTTCTATTCGCGAGTAATTAATCTGGATACGGAGGCTACGCGGACCAGGTCTTGAAATAAATAATTTCCAATAAATGGCAATATCTTAAATTTCGCCACAAACTAAAAGAAAGACTGCTCAAAACCTTTCTTGAAATGCCGCAATTCAAGACCTGACCCCAGCCTTGACCCAATTCAAGACCTGACCCCAGCCTTGACCCAAAAGGCAAGACCTGCCCCCGCTGTTCATGACCCGCTGTTCACACTGGCTGGCACTACTTCGGCGATATCTCGATTCGCTCCTCAAACTCGCTCAGGCTTTTGAGGACATCGCTATCCGATTTGTAGCGATTCTTCAGTGCAAGTAGCTGACGGTCAGTTCCTGTGCAGTATTTAAAGACTTGCTTAGCCAAGTACTGACCTCGCCTTTCGTCGTAAACCTCTTCTCCCCGAAAGTGATCACACCGTTCGCGGCGAGCAACAAATTTCGCAACATCCGAAGGCACTGCTGCCTCAGCGACCGTGCAAAAAAATAAGAGTAGCAGCGTCGCAACTGCACCGAGATTTTTGTTCACAACTCACCTTCCGTCCGTTGACCAATGAGGGGCGTCCGAGCCCGAACCGTTATACTTGGTAACACTGTATGTCGCGCCAACCTCGTGAAACTTCGTGTTCATGCCAGACCTCTCAAGTCAATCCTCATAACCCTATGATTCTTAATGACGGTGAAGATTGACTTCCGGACGATTTGCGACGCTCTCGGCCGATTACTTCGCTAACCCCGCCGTCACAAAAACCGAGAAAAACCTAGGGTGCCGGCTCCGCAAGCAGCACAAAATACAGTGTGCGAGTACCTAGAATACAAGCAAACCCCTCCACGCTTTTGTTGCTTTTCACCGCGTAAAAACTTCGCAACGCGCAAAACGCGTTTGCTACTTGGCTTTTTCGGCCAAGTATTCTTTGCAACGCCTCTTTCTCTTCGCTACCAAGCCAAGCTCTCACTGCATTGGGAGGAAGAAAGTCCACCTTATGAGACTCGTCCCCAGCTGACTTCTGTTGAGCGTGTTCTGTCGGCCCCACAAAAAGGATGCTTAAATAATCTGTTGGGCCCGGCACGCCTCCTTCCCAATCAGGAGTTCCAAAAATTTCCCACTGCGACACCTGCAGTCCTGAATCGATATTGATATATCGGCGCAGCTCATCAATGTTCGTACTAAAACTCAACTGACTACCCTCCGTTGCAAGGTCATTCTCATGAGTGCGCAGCGCGAAATAGCCAAACACACCTAGAAAAATTACAAGCAAACCAATAAAGAGGTTGTTCTTCACCACGCCACCACCGTCGAATAAGTCCCACGATTGATGTACTGCTTCGCAAGACCTACCACCTGAAATCGGCCATTCTCACTGTCAGGTATGTTGGTTGTAATGTCTGCCATCCCTGGATTGAAGTTATACATATCTTCCATATGGAACGTGATGTGAGCAACGTGTCGAATTCGGCATTGTCGATTGGATGTATCAACGTCGATTTGCACGTCTGCAGGCACCCATACCGAATGCCCGCCAATCGCTCGTTGCCAATTCACTGTGGCGGGATAAAGAGAGCGAAGTGGCGGCTCCGGATACAAACCATCCTTTCCTCCTACGCGATAAGGCTCACTGGTCAATTGAAAACTTGACCTGTTGAACCCAATAACCTCGGCGTGCTTCTTTAGGTCCTCAATGAGGAGATCCCTTACCTTTTTTCCATTCGAGTCTGTGTTCAAAAATTTGCCATAATCAATCGTTCGATCAGCGCCACTTGCGTTCATGTAGTGCAAATATGCATCTGCTGCTTCCGTTTGGTCCTCGTTGCCGCACTTGTCAATATAACTACCTGTAGCCCCATTGCATAAGGACTTTGCACCTACACCTTTGGCGTACCAAACCGCATAGTCGAGACGAGCTTGCTTCGTTGGCGCTTCTGGTGTGAATCTATCCAAGAATCCTTGGTCATGGACAATATTAGGCCGCTTCGGCTGACCAATTTTGTACCTCCCCGAGCGCTCCGTCATCCTGATTGGTACGTCTGATGAGGACTGTGCGGATCCGGCATCACCTGCATCGCCACACCCTTCTCGGGGATTTTCACTGGATCGGTGGCCACAAAAATATTCAAGCCCAGGAAGCGTTCAGGCAGCTGAACTTGTTGCACTTCGGGCTTATTGCCTGAAGACACTGCGCAGGCATTCAGGCCGAGGGCGAACAAACACAGTACGAATCTAGTCTTCACTTCAAACTCCCAGTCCTAGAAATACTCAGCGTGGCACGCTGAACCATTAACAAGTAATCACTTCTGCGCAACATCCCACTGCCAGATCGTCGCTCCGTAATTGGAGTCCAGATCCGGCATCACTTCTCCCTGCTTGAACATGCGGCGAGAATCCTCCTTGGCGGGCGTCATCCAGTAGCCGGTCTGAGGGCATGATTGGCCGGCCGGGCAGCGCAAGCGATCGCTATCCTCATCCTCACTCTCGTCAGGCTCTGGCGGAGGAAGTGGAACCATGTGACCCGTGGGACGAACCGGATGCCAGGTGGTTTCAACGAGTTCGAACACCTGACTTCCATCTTCAGGATCTTCAAACGTCACTTCATAGGCGGGTTGCATGATCTGGATGCCTTGGCGGGCAAAGGCCAAGGCCGCCGTGCCCATCCCTGTTGCCGGCACCCATACTCCCGTCCACGGCACGATTTCGCCGGTCTTGCAGGAAATGGATTTATCGACAGCGTACTCCGGGATTTCGGTGGGGCGTTCGATATATGCGGAATCCTCATGGTAGCGAGCGATGTCTCCCCCCCCAAAACCCATGTCTTCAGGGACGCAGATGCGCCAATCCTTTGTGTGGGTTTTGTAGCCGTCGCTGGTGTACATCTGGCTATTTTGAATAGCAGACCAAAACTCACTGCAAACACCGTAAGCATTGTTTAGCTGACTAAAAAACAAGCTTTGGTCTTGCTCCAGCCAAGTCGTTACGCCTTCACGTAATCCGCGTGGTATATCTTCAAGCCCTCCACCAAAAGCAATCATTGCATCAAAATTCCCCTGCTCCAGCAATGCACGAGCATTGGGGTAAGTTTGAAGCAAGTTCTCCATAACCCCTCCCCAATACGAGACGGGTTTGTAATCTGCAATGAAAGGATGAGCCTGAGATCTCCGGCTAAAAATAAAAAAAGCATCCTGAAGATAGCTCTGCGCCCGATCCATATATTCGGGTGAAGTGATCGTGTACCAGAGATGTGCCTCGCGGCTCAAATTACGTTGCATACGGTTCATTCCTTCAACGGATTTGGCAGGCCAATAATGTCGTGCTGGTCTTCAAAGTCCTTGAAACCCCAGCCAGTTTCAATCGGGCCTTCAATTCGCGGGTCATTGATCTGGATGCGCACACCGCTCTGGCTTGCATTGCCTTTTGCATCCTTGATGACATTCCCCTCCACCATATCGGGGAACTGGGCGCTCACAAACCCATCGGATTTTGCGTTCCTCAATTGGTCGCGCCCACCGTTAAGTCCAATAGGGTGCCAAACCACCTGATCCAAGCCCCCCTCTAAAAAGCCATCTTCTACCTTCTTGCTACTCTCGTTGAGGAACTGCATCGCGGTAGGCCCTTCCCATACGGTGATTTCACCATCACGGGCCTTGTTGTAGGTGAATTTGATATAAGTGCCGTTCTGATTCCAGTGCGGCTTGACTGCAAGCCGTCCACGCCAGAGTTCGCGAGCCTTTTCAGGGGTCCTGTTGATCTCGTCCCAGACCTTCTGCGTGATCCAGCAGGTGCTCAGGCTTCCGCTGGTGGGATCGACAATGCGGTAGAGCGTTTCGCCATCGCTAAGCTTGCGGGCCTTTACCCCTTTAGCAAAGCTCTTGATTTCGTAGTCGCCCAACTCAGGGGCACCGTCCTCGATGCCTTTCTTGTAATCGGCTGTCTTTTTAAATCTCTCGGGACTCAGCTGCTTAAAAGTCACCGGATCTGCAACTTTCACCCATGGCGGCTGATGCTTCTTGATGAGCCGTTTCGCCCCCGCCTCCGAGAGCGGTGCGATCCAGCCTTTGTTGACTTGCTGGGTATAAGCCACCCAATACATATTGTCGAGACGCTCCGCCAAGCGCCTCATGACGGCGCGCATGGGCTCAATGAACTTGTCGACGGACTCGTCGAACCTCTTCTGCACCGTCACGATGCCATCGAATACGGCCTTGATCTTATGGCCGGCGCTGTCCGGCAAGAAGTGCTTAAGCGTATTCAGAATATCTTTGACATCGTTTGCCCGTTCATTGAAGCGCTTTTTAAGTTGGACGGTATCGATTTTGTCCGCAACTTTTCGGATGGTGGCCCCGACCCAACGCACCACGTCGGGTACGCGTTTCATGGTCAGAAACTTCTGGACTTTGGGATGGCGCAAAAACTGAATGATTTCTGGCAACGCAGCGTCAAACGCTTCATCCAAGTGCGTCACCATCTTGCTGGTGTTGGTCAGGTCATCGACATGCTTGATGAGAGGTCGCATGCGAATGAAGACGATTTTGACGACCCCTTTGGCGACAGACCCTAATTCGGGGATGAAGCCTATCAAGGTGAGCACCAGCGAGAACCAGGCCATCCCGCTGGCCGGGGTGCGCGCTATGGTAATGACATTGGCGATAAGGTCGCGAATGTCCATGATGGTATCCAACCCTGGAACCAGACAGACAGCGGTATCCAGACCAATTTGACCAGTACTTCTATTAGGGTTGAAGTCGCCCTGAAGAGCCTCCCACACCCAATTAGCCTTCTCTTTGCCGCTTTGTAGTGAGGCCTGCGCTTCACGCTTATAGCGATTTGCGGATTTAACGATGTCATCAAACGCAAAGGTCATGATGTAAGCAAAAGTTCATTGAAAAGCATGGCGTCAGCCAAGATAGGCTTTGATGGATTTCGAGAGGTCTGCCAGGGTGTACGCAGGCGGATCTTCCGTTGGGGGCGGATTCTCGTACTCGACGCTGTGCTCGCCTTTCTTAGGGACGTTCTCTATGTGGGCGTAGCCCTTGTCGTCCAACGTGCCCTTGCGTTTCGATCCGTCCGCAAAGGTGACTGTGTAGCGTACGTTCCCAAGCGGTTGGGCTTCCCAGCCGCGTAAATCAAGATCAAGCCAGTTTGCTTCTTCCACAAGCGGGCCGATTGGGAGCTTTTCTAAGGCGACTGCGTGCATCGTGCCCTGCGGTAAATCATCAAGATTCGCGCCAGAGCTCCCCCCACCCGCCATCACATGCTGCGCCCCCTTCACCGTAAAACTCCCCGGACACGCAAAGGTAATGTTTGCGCCCTCAAGCGTGATCGAGCTCTGCCCCGCCTGCAGCACGATCTTGCTGTTGGCCAGCACGTGAATCTCGTCGTTGCTGCTAGTGACGGTAACGTTCTGATCAGCCAGCACTTCGAGCGGGCCGTTGTGGGACTGGAGGCTGAGCGGGCCGTTGGCGGCGATCGCCTTGATGCCGCCAGCGTAGGTGTAGAGGCTGGTGGCGTCGCCCGAAACGAAACTGGCGGTATGTTGCGCCGTTAGCTGGGTATCACCCTGTACCGTTGCCGAGAGATGCTCTCCTGCAAACAGCGTGCTGCTCTGCGGCGTGGTGAAGGCGATGCTGGCCGGCGCTTCCATCAGCAAGGCCGGCCCCTCAAAGGACTTGAGCTCGCGATCCGGGAGTGCGTTGCCGTCAGGCGGCGGGGCCTCTGGATGAATGCTCTGGCGGAAGGCTTCGATTTTCTGGACCTGGGCCAGCGCATCGGCCTCGGATTGGGTCGCGGCATCCGAGAGACGCTGGGCGGTGTCATTCGCGGCCTTGAGCTGGCCGGCGGCTTCTGTGGTGTCCAGCTGGATTGATCCTGCGTTCTGACGCGCCGTAGCGGAGATCAGCATGCCTTTGGCGGCACGCTGGATCTGCCAGCCATCGGTGCGCAGCTCGAAGCCTTGCCCGCGCCCGGCACCACGCTGACTGCCGCTCGGGCTGTGATGGATCAGGTGCCCCAGATTGAGCTGGCTGGCAAAGGCGCTGCTGGCAAGACGGGTGCGTAGTTGCCCGGTGGCGTCATCAATCTGCCACTGGCTCCAGCCATTGCCATCCAGCGTCGGAGCGTGAATGCCCGCCACCACGCCAGAGTGGTTAGCCGCCTCACCGGCAGGCCAGGGCACTTCGTCCTGCCCGTTATGCAAGGCAGCAACGATGACCGGACGATCAATATCGCCCTCATGGAAATCCACCAGCACTTCACTGCCGATTCGCGGCGTGAAGTGGCTGCCCCAGTTGGCGCCGGCAAGCGCTTCGGCCACGCGTACCCAGGTGCCATTACCCAGCTCCCCCGTAGCGCGCTCGGTGTCGTGCGCGAGGCCCCCCGGGTTGGGCTGCTGACCACGCTGCCAGTGAAACTGGATGCGAACCCGCCCATCCCGCTCGCTACAGGTCCCGAAGGCGTGCGCGTTCTGGGTGCCGACAACGAGTGCGGTCTGCAGGCCCGGCACGGCAGGCTTGGGAAGGGCGCGCGGCACAAGGGGAAGCGAGAGAGGAACGCTGACTGCCCGGTTGCGATAAATGCCGCGTTCGATTCGCGCTTGCGCGCC
Organism: Uliginosibacterium sp. TH139; assembly: GCF_002855595.1. NCBI lineage: Bacteria > Pseudomonadati > Pseudomonadota > Betaproteobacteria > Rhodocyclales > Zoogloeaceae > Uliginosibacterium > Uliginosibacterium sp. TH139. The sequence goes on from NZ_PKRR01000010.1 coordinate 82,729, forward strand.
CGCAGCATGGGCTTCGCTGTCAAGGTTGTTGCTGGCCTCGTGCTCGACGATCAGCACGCGCTGCCGCGCTGCCTCGCCCTGGATGGATGGATTCTGCGTGAGCGTGAAGCTGCTGCCTGCCTCCAGTTGGCGAACGCTGCCGGTGCTGCGATTCGAGCCGCCACTGAGTGCCATGAATGCCGTATGCAGACGCACGCTGCGCTCGGCCGCCGCCTGATCGCTGAATCGATAGGCGCCCGAGGCGTCATAGTCTTCCAGACGAGGCAAATCCCCTGCCCCGCCCTGTGCAGAAAAGTCAGCGTCGCTGCTCGCTGCGGGAGCAAGCAATTGCCGGTAATCCCAGCTGGCCAGTGTCGCGGCATTGCTGCCGAGGCTGCGCGCGCTCTGCCAGGTCTGAATGCTGTCGCTGGCTTCGGTCGCGTTGTTGCGATGAAAGCGCACAAGCGGCTGACGACTCTCGGGAGCCTCGCTGCTGCCATCGACGATGATGAGTTTGTGGCGGGTATGCGCCAGCTCGCCCGAGGCGGCTTCATCCTGCTGATGCTCGAAGTAGAAGGACAAACCTTCACTGGCAAACAGGCGCGCCAGGAAGGCCTGATCCGTTTCGCGGTATTGGGCGCACAGGCTGCGCAGCGGCAAGGTTTCGCTGAGACGGAATTCGAAGGCGCCGGCCGGGTAGTCAGCGAACACTTCGCGCGCAATGTCTTCAACACTTTTATCCTGGAAGATCCGGCTGTTACGGCGCAGAGCCATGCAGGCCGTCCACGGCTGCAGCTTCAGGGCATAGCGCGCCAGTGCACCATCGCTCCCCAGTTGGGTAGCGGCCGTCACGAGACCATGCCAGCTTCGGCTGCTGCGCCCGTCGGCCAGCAGGACACGCAAGGTGAGCTCTTCGCCGATCAGGGCTTTAAGCTCCAGATGCGCCGAGCTCGCCAGGCACTGGATCTCGAACTGAAAATCCTCCGACACCGCCTCGCGCCCACGCATCTGTTCAACCAGCAGGGCGGCCTCCGGCAGCGGGCAAACCAGCGTCAGCAGACGTGCGTGCTGGGAGAGGGATTTGAGAAAATCCTCGCGGCTGGGCAGCATGCTGCCCAGACCGGCAAAGAGACTCGTACTGGCAGAAGAGATGTCCATCAGAAGCTCGGGAAAATACGACGAAGCCGAATCAAGGCAGGGTGATCGTGATCCGCGCCTGACGCGGCGCGAGCTTGAACAGCTCCTGATAGGAAGCGAGCGTCTTGCCGGTCTGATGATCCAGATAGGCACGCAGGCCAATGAAGCCCAGCACTCCCATCAGACCCATGACGCTGGCAATCACCCACACCGGCACTTCGCTGCGCAGAGCATGCCGGATGCGATCCGGGATCGCCCAATGCGGCGCAAAAGCCGCCCGCTTGCCCTTGTGGTGCACCACTTCATCTCCCACCCGGGCGATCAGGTAATTGATCTTCTCCGGCCCCTCAAGCAGGTACTTGCCGCGAAAGCCATGCAGCAGACAGTGGTGAAACACCTCCAACGCCTGCACACGGCGAGCCCCTTGGGCGCGCAGTTGCTCCAGCTTCTCAAAGAAGCCCTCACCGGCCAGTTGCTCACCGAAGAGCGCAAGCTGCAGAGGCTGGCGCTCCCACTCGTCACGCACCGAAAAGCGTGAGCCGAGAATGGCCTCATCCACTGCGGCGCAGAAGGCGTACTTCACGTCATAGATGTCATCCGCCGAAGCATTCTGGCGCTTGGCATTGCGCTCGAACTCGTCAAGGAAACGCCGGATGCGCTCGCGAAACACGTTGGCATCCGCCGGGGCTGCGCGGTTTCGCAACATGAAAAGAAGATAGAAGCCGTCGTGCATGAGGTCTGCGAGGCTGCGCGCAATACGCGGCGCTTCAACTTTGGGCTGGGCCGGCGTGTTGCCGAAGAGGGTCGGAGCAGAGAGGCTCATTCAATCACCGCCATGAGTTCGAGTTTGAGATCCTTGAAGCCTGAGGGCACATAAATCGCGATGCTCTGTGCCTGCAGCATGCGTTCGTAAATGGCGCCATGTGGCTCGATAGAAAAGTAGTAACTGCCGGGGCGTACCGGAATGGCCGCAGGCACCTGTGGCGCAGCCATCAGTTTGATACCGGGCATGGCCGAGAGGACCAGCTTGTCCACATCGTCCGGGGCTCCCACTTTGACCCGCAGCGGCACGGCTTCGACCAACTCTGCCGGCGGCATGTCAGCCCCAACCGCCAGATACAGCGAAGCGTTCGCCCCCAGCTTGTCGGACTCCAGACGACCAGAGTACTGACCAGGCTTGCTCTCGGTGATGGTGATGGTCACATAGCGTGCCGAGATCACCGTATCAATCAGATCGCGAATAATGCGATCGAGCAATTGAAAGCCCGGCGCAGGATCCTGGTGCTTGTAGGCAGGCAGATCAGCCAGCGAATAGGCCTTCGAAAAGGTCAGCAACTGTCCCGCCAGACGCAGCATGCTCTGGAACAACCGCTCCGGATGCAATTGAGGAAGATGCAGATAATGCGAAAGCTCCGCAAAACCGGAGCTTGCGGTATGCAGCAGCCAGAAAGACGCCACGTCGCCCGAGCGAAACTCGATCACATGCTTGGACGGCTCACGATGATGGCCATAAAGCGCCTCACACTTGGCCTGCAACATATCCAGCAGACGGCGCAACATGCCATTCAGGAACGGTGAGGCGAGTACGCTGAGTGAAGGTGGCACGAAGCCAGGATCCAGCTCGAAACCCCCTGTGGCTGTACGGCGCACTTTCAGCAACGGAAACGACACGCACTGATCACGCGGCTCCGTATCGGCCAGCAGACGCACTTGCTTGCGCAGCACCGTCAGATCTCCGCTCACCGCATTCGTATACAGGTCACCGGCCTCTTCATTCGCCAGCAGATAACGAGCCGCCTGCGCCGCCCGTACCCCCACCTGAGCGTAGTTCCCTCCCTCCGGACGCAGTAAGGGCAGTGCCAGATAAAAGACCAGGCCTTCCGCTGGCAGGTCGAAGTCCGCCAGGGAGCGCGGATCCGGCAATGGGTCTACATAGGGCGCATCGATCTGCTCCCCGTCCTGAGCCAGCGCCTTGATTTCCACAAGCCGCAAGGAGCCACTATCCAGCGCATCGCGGTCCACACTCAAGGAGCCCACTCCCCACAAACAGGGGTGCACCGCGTGCAAACCAGTCGCCAAACGTTGCTCGTGATACAGATCCTGGCGCTGAAAATGCTGGGGCTTCAGAAACAAGCCCTCGCCCCACATCAACTTCTGAACTTTCTTCACGTCTTCGCTACCTCACCCGCTACGCTCACTTGCACGACACGCCACCCAACGAGCCGGCATTAACCAGCTGTGCATTGAAAGGCACGCCGCGCGACACCGTCATCGCACAGGCATGCGCCCCCATAACCACGCCATTGGCATTGGCTGGCTCCGCTCCCGAAAACACCAGTCGCCACCTGTCCGGATGCGGCTTGCGAAACAGCGCCACCACGCCGAGATAGGTGGCATCCCCTGCCAGCATTTCCTGACGCACGACCTCTTGACCAGGCGTGACCACCAACTCCTTCACCTCGATCACATCACTGGCCAGTGCCCCTTTTTCCGCCTGACCATCAGCCAACAGCTCATAGGGCGCCTGCATGAAGGCCGCTGGATCACGCAGACGATAGAACTTGATCACCACCGCCATCGGTCGCTGACGCTCATCGGCATTCAGGTTGCGGCCGGCAAACACCTCTACACGGGTGGGCTTGGCAGGCGCTGCAGCCGCTTTGGAAAGGCTCTCCGCCGGCACAAGCCCAACCAATGCCAGCGCACCATCTTTTATTTTTGTCGCACTCGAGCTGGCGCACCCCTGAAACAACAAAAACACCAAAAGAAGCGCGCAAATTCTTAATTTCTTAAAATCATCACTCATTACATGCTTCTTTCAAAAATCACCAAATACAACACCGCAAACAAAAAAATAAAAAATATCTCAAATCCATCAAACAAACAACCAAGCTATTGTTTTTTATGGATTTTTTAAGTCGCGCCACAATCTTAAACAAAAAACAGAGGGGCGAATATACAACGACACGAAATTTTTAAAACCTGCCCATTCGAACATTTTGTAATCAAAATTTTGGGTGCTAGGATGCGCCGCCAGCAGAAAATAAAGACAAGAATTTATTTAAAATTTTCGGCCGGATTTGATGAATTCGCGACTCAAGAAGGTTAATTACAATGAAATCTATCGTTTTGCCCGTTATTTCACTTTCTCTCGTCCTGCTGGTTGCCGGATGTGCCCTGTCACCGCAAACGCCTGCCCCGAAAACAACCGCTCAGTTGATCGAAGAGTCGCAGACCGCGTTGAACTCAGGCAACCGCGAAACAGCTGTCGCCCTGCTCGAGAGCGCATCGAAGAACAACCCTGCTGATGCAACTCCGTGGCTCAAGCAAGCCCAGTTGCATTTCGACGCGGACAACTACCCTGCCGCCATCCAGGCAGCGGATGAAGCCATGAAACGTGAGCCGGCCAACAAACAGGCCAAGGCCATCGCTGTCGTGGCCAGCCTGCGTGTTGCCATCCGCGCGATCAGCGACATGAGCCAGGACAGCATGCTGCGCGGCTCCAACCGCTCGGAGGCTGAGCGTCTGGCTCGCGCCTTGCGCGAAACCCTGGCTCAGGATCAGCTGGTGCCGCTCGAAGACCTCCAAGCGAAGTCCAAAACCAAGGCCAAGCCCCGCTCCACGGGCAAGACGGAGTCGGCGCCCGCTGCCCAGCCCGCCAGCGCCGGCACCCCGGCCTCTCAGCCCAAGCCTGCCGCAGCCCCTGCTGCGGGCGGCAGCCCCTTCAGCACCCTCAAGTAAGGCGCAGCCGCGCTGCCCCAAACACTGATCCGGAGACCATCGTGGCCAAATCAGAAAGCATCCAGAAGAAACTTCAGCGCGTACGCCCGCCCCGCGTTCAGCTCTCATATGACGTGGAAATCGGCGACGCCGTCGAGCAAAAAGAACTGCCCTTTGTCGTCGGCGTGCTCGGCGACTTTTCCGGCAATCCGGAAGCCCCTTTGCCCCGCCTGCGGGATCGCAAGTTCGTCAGCATCGATGGGGACAATTTCGACGACGTAATGAAGGGCATGGCACCGCGCACCGTATTCCGCGCCAAGAACACCCTTTCAGAGGCCGGCGGCGAGCTCGGCATCGAACTCAAGTTCGAGTCGATGGAAGACTTCCGCCCGGAATCCGTGGTGCAACAGGTCGCACCCCTGCAGAAGCTGCTCGAAGCCAGGAACAAGCTAGCCGACCTGCGCGGCAAGCTGGCCGGTAACGAAAAGCTCGACGACATCCTGCAACAGGTACTGACCAGCACCGAGCAACTGGCTGTCATCAGTCAGGAAACCGGTGTCAAGGAGTAAGCCCATGAACGCCAATCTTTCCGCTCTCCAGGCTGCCGCTCCGGCGGCTGAGTCAGCCTCCCTGCTCGACCGCATCGTGGCCGACAGCAAGGTGGCCAAGTCACAGGCCGAACACTCGCGCGCACGCGACCTGATCAGTGAGCTGGTTTCCCAGGTCATGGAGGGTGCCGTGGTGGTTTCGGACAATCTCTCCGCAACGCTGGATGCCCGCATTGCCGAGCTGGATGAACTGATCTCCGGCCAGCTCTCAGCCATCATGCACGCACCAGAATTCCAGAAGCTGGAATCATCCTGGCGTGGCCTTGAGTACCTGTGCAAGCAGTCTTCCACCAGCACCACCCTGAAGATCAAGGTCTTCAATACCAATAAGAAGGATCTGGTGAAGGACTTCAAGTCGGCCATCGACTTCGATCAGAGCGTGCTCTTCAAGAAAGTGTACGAGGAAGAGTTCGGCACCTTCGGTGGCGCCCCCTTCGGCGCCCTGATCGGCGACTACGAGATCGGCCGCCAGCCGGAAGACATGTACTTCATCGACCAGATGTCGCATGTCGCCGCTGCAGCTCACGCCCCCTTCATTTCCAGCGCCTCAGCTGAGCTCTTCGGACTGGAGACCTTCACCGACCTGGGCAAACCACGTGATCTGGGCAAGGTTTTCGATACCGTCGAATACGCCAAGTGGAAATCCTTCCGCGAGAGCGATGACTCCCGCTATGTGGGCCTCACCCTGCCGCACTTCCTGGGACGCCTGCCCTATCACCCCAAAGACGGCACCCCGGTAGAAGGCTTCAACTACGTGGAAGATGTAGACGGCACCGATCACAGCAAGTACCTGTGGGTAAATGCCGCCTATGCTTTCGCTGCCCGCCTGACAGATGCTTTTGACATGTTCGGCTGGTGCGCAGCCATTCGCGGCGTGGAAGGTGGTGGCCTGGTCGAGGATCTGCCAACCCACACCTTCAAGACCGACGACGGCGAAGTCGCGCTGAAATGCCCGACCGAGATCGCCATCACCGATCGCCGCGAGAAGGAGCTCTCTGATCTGGGCTTCATTCCGCTGGTGCATTGCAAGGGCACTGACTACGCCGCTTTCTTCGGCGCCCAGTCGGCCCAGAAAGCGAAGAAGTACAACACCGACTCGGCCAATGCCAATTCGGTGCTGTCATCGCAGTTGCAGTACATCTTTGCCGTCTCGCGAATCGCGCACTATCTCAAAGCCATGATGCGCGACAAGATCGGCAGCTTTGCTTCGGCCGGCAACGTCGAAACCTATCTGAACAACTGGATTGCCCAGTATGTGCTGCTCGATGACGGCGCATCGCAGGAAGCCAAGGCCCAGTTCCCGCTGCGCGAAGCCTCGATTCAGGTTTCCGAAGTGCCGGGCCGCCCTGGCGTGTACCGCGCGGTGTCTTTCCTGCGCCCGCACTTCCAGCTCGATGAACTTTCGGTCTCGCTGCGCCTGGTGGCCGAATTGCCGCAGTCCGCAAAAGGCGCTTGATCACTAACCCCCTAGAAGGAGCAGCAAGTGAAGGATATTTACGTTCAGTTCAAAGGCAAGTTCGACGTCAAGGGCGAGTCCCGCGACAACGATCATAAGGAATGGATTGAAGTCGGTTCCTGGCAGCACCAGATCCTGCAACCGAAGTCGGCCACCGCCTCCACCGCGGGCGGTCACACCGCCGAGCGTTGCGAGCACGGCGAGATGATTTTCGTGAAGGATATCGATCTGACCTCGCCCCGCCTGTGGGAAGGCTGCTCGGCTGGCCACACCTTTGACGAAGTGACCGTTGATTTCATGCGTGCCGACGGCGACAAGCGCGTGAAGTACCTCGAGATCAAGCTCAAGAACGTGCTGATTGCCGCAGTGACTCCGGCCGTGGGTGGTGAAGGCATCCCCACCGAGAATTTCTCGCTGAAGTACGCCGCTGTGCAGTGGACCTACACCGCGCAAGACATCAAGGGCGGCACCAAGGGCAACAAGATTGCCAAGTGGAGCCTGGCCAAGAACACGCCGACTTACGACGTGTAAGGCAGCCTCCAGCAACCGGCGCTCCCGCGCCGGTTGTTGCCCCTCCGAGTTCTAGTTTGAAAGCAGTTCATGGCTGGATTTCTGCCAACCCTCTTCGAGCGTCTGCGTGATGACGCGCCTCACCGCAGTGCCGAAACAGATCCGATGCGCCGCTGGTCCGTGGATGAGCTGAAGGAGTCCGTCGCCCGCGATCTGGAATCCCTGCTCAACAGCCGTGCCGCCTTGTTTTCCGACAGCTTCGAGCGCTTCCCCGAAAGCCACCGCTCAGTTGCCAGTTACGGCATGGGTGATTTCGTGGGTCTGAGCCTTGCCAATCCCGCTGATCGTGACCTGATCTGTCGCACCCTGGAGCGCACCATCGCACACCACGAGCCGCGTCTGCGCCAGGTGGATGTACGCCTGGAAGCGGATCGAAGCTCCATCGGCTGCCTGCAGTTCGGCATCAATGCCGTGCTCTACGTCAATCCGGCCAGCGAGCCGGTGACCTTCGATGCGCTGCTACAACCGAACACCCTGCAGTACTCCGTGGCCAAGAGCCGCGGTCTGTCCGGAGTCCGCTGAAGCTCATGCGCGATCTGCTGCCCTACTACGAGCAGGAACTGACCTTCCTGCGCCGCCACGCCCGCGAGTTTGCCCAGCGTTATCCGAAGGTCGCTTCGCGCCTGCTGATATCCGGCGACTCCTGCGAAGACCCGCACGTCGAGCGCATGATCGAATCCTTCGCGCTGCTCTCGGCCCGCGTGCAAAAGAAACTCGATGACGACTTCCCGGAGTTCACCTCCTCGTTCATCGATGTGCTCTACCCCCACTACCTGCGCCCCCTTCCCGCCTGTTCGATCGCACGCTTCGACCTGGGCGGCGCCGATGCCCAGCTCTCCGGCATCAGCCGGATCGAGCGTGGCAGCCAGCTCACCACCCGCCCGGTGAAGGGCATCAGCTGCAAGTTCCGCACCGCGTTTGATGTGGCGCTGTCCCCACTACGTATCGAATCCGTCGGCTATTCCGAGAGCTTCACGCCGCCACGCGGCTTTACCCTGCCCACGGGCAGTGCGGCCCTGCTGAGCATCGGACTAAGCTCTGCCTCCGAGCAGTTGCCACTGGGCAGCATCGAGTTGCAGAAGCTGCGCTGCTTCATTGATGGTGAGAGCTCGCAGGTCGAGCAGATCCGCGAAGCCCTGCTATCGCGCTCACTGGCCATCGTGCTCGAAATCCCGGGCGAATACCGCTGGCATCGGCTGGGAGCCGGCTTCACCCAGGCAGTCGGTTTCGGCCTCAGTGAGGAACTCTTCGACTACGACGCCCGCTCTCATCTGGCCTACCGCCTGCTCTCCGAGTTCTTTGCCTTCCCGGAGAAGTTCAACTTCGTAGATTTCGACTACGCGGCCCTGCGTGCCCTGCTGCCTGCGGGCATCCGCCGTTGCAGCCTGCATTTCATCCTCGGTTCGCAACACGACGACAGCCGCGATGCCCGCCTGCTCGAGCGCGTCAGCACCTCGAATATCCTCACCCACTGCACACCCGTAGTGAATTTGTTCGACCAGAATGCAGATCCGATCCGCGTCACCCATACCAAATCCAGCTATCCCGTGGTGCCGGACGCTCGGCGCGCCCATGCTTTCGAGCTCTACGCCGTCAAGTCAGTCTGCAAGGTCGAGAAGACTTCGCGCGGCGAAGCGGTGCTGGACTACCGCCCTTATTACGCCCTGCGCCACGGCGAAAATCTCGAGAACAGCGGACGCTTCTGGCATCTTCGCCGCGACGAGCAGGTTGCAGAACTAAGCCCCGGTTTCGAGTATGAAATCTCGGTGGTCGATATCGATTTCGATACCCGCGCCGAGAAAACTGAAACCCTCTCCATCGAGCTCACCTGCACCAACCGTGACCTGCCCGCGCAACTGCCTTTCGGCATGGCGGGTGGAGACTTGTTCATGGAAGGCGGCTCAGTCGCCCGCAGCATCAGCCTGCTGAGAAAACCCAGCCAGACGGTGCGCATCGATCGCAGCAAGTCTCACTGGCGCCTGATCTCCCATCTCTCTCTGGGCCAGCTCTCGCTTACCGAAGCAGGCCTTGAAACCCTCAAGGAAACCCTCGCGCTCTACGACCTTACCCGCTCCCCAGTCACCCGCAAGCTCATCGACGGGCTGCAGAGCATCTCGCATCAAGTCGTCACCGCGCGCATCGCCGGCAATCCCTTCCCAAGCTTCGTGAAGGGCGTGGAGATCCGCCTCGGCGTGAATACCCAGCACTTCGTCGGCACCAGCGTGGAGCAGTTCGCGCGCCTGCTAGACCACTTCTTCGGACTTTATGTCCACACCAACAGCTTCACCCAGCTCGTCGTGTGCAATCACGAAAATGGCGAGGAGATCACCCGATGCCTACCCCGCAACGGCGACCAAACGCTGGTGTAATCGAGCGCCTGCGTGAGGCGCCGTACAAATTTGAGTTCTTTCAGGCCGTGCGCCTGCTGGCCACCCATTTCCGCCAGGAACACAATGAGGCACCCTCGCGCATCATTGGCGAGCGCATCCGTTTCGGCAATTCGCTGAATATCGGTTTCGCCCCCAGCGAAATCGAGGCTCTGGATTTCGATTACCAGGAAGCCCAACCGGAAGCGCCGGCCTGGCCAGCCGAGGCCACGCTCCCAGCCAGCGAAGGCATCATCGCGGCTCGCCTCACCCCCAGTTTCATTGGCCTCACCGGCAACAACGGCACGCTGCCGCGCGGCTATACCGAAGATCTGATAGAGCGCGAGCTCCGCAAGCGCGACAAGGGCGCACGCGCTTTCCTCGACATCTTCTCGAACCGAGCCGTCGCCCTCTTCTACCGCGCCTGGGAGAAGCACCGTCTGCACTTTCAGTACGAGCGCAACCGGCGTGAGCGCTTCCTGCCGATGCTGCTCTCGCTGATCGGCGTCGGCAATGCTGGCACCCAGGAAAAGGTCTGCGATCCATCACGCCAGCTGATGGCAGAAACACTGGCCTATTACGCCGGAGCGCTCCGCCAAAGTGCGCGCCCGGCCCATCTGATCGAACGCATCGTAGCGGACTATTTCCGCGTGCCGGTGCGCCTGCGCCAGTTCGTCGGCCGCTGGCACGATCTGCCGGCAGCCCAGCAAAGCATGCTCGGCGCTGCCAACATGAGCCTGGGCGTGGATACCGTCTGCGGCACCCGCATGTGGCAATGCCAAACCGGTATCGCACTGGAGATCGGCCCGCTGGCGCGGGCAGATTTCGACCGTTTCCTGCCCGGCGGTGAAGCCGCCCGCGCCATCACCAGCCTGCTCGCCATGCTCACCGGCATCACACTGGATTGCACGGTGCGCCCCATCCTGCGGCGCCAGGATGTGCGCCCCACTCAGCTCGGCGGCAGCATCCCGGCCCGCCTTGGCCACAACACCTGGATGCTGACCCGCATGACCCAGGAAGACCGTAGTGACCTCGCCTGGGAAGTCCGCCACGACGCCGCAGCCTGACCCCTCTTTTCAACTCATTCCGCGCACCCAAACATCATGTCGAACAATCTCAAGGTTCTCATCAGCAAACTCAACCCCACCTGCCGCAAGGCCGCCGAGCGTGCAGCTGCGCTGTGCATGTCCTCCGGGCATTTCGAGGTCGATCTGGAGCACCTGTTCCTGGCCTTGTGCGAAACCGACAACTCCGATTTCTCGCGCCTTGCCCGCAAGTTCGACGTCAGCATCACCGCGCTCGAACGTGATCTGGCCAATGAGATCCAGCGCTTCAAAAACGGCAACACCCGCACCCCGGTGTTCTCCCAGCACCTGCCGGCGCTCTTCGAGCACGCCTGGCTGATCGCCTCGCTCGAAGCGGGCAATCATCAGATCCGCTCCGGGCATCTGCTGCTAGCGCTACTTACCGCACCGGATCTCTCCCAGCTCGCCTATCGTGGCTCCAAGCTGTTCGTGAAATTCCCGCTCGACGAGATCAAGCACAAGCTCGTCGAACTCACTGTCGGCTCCGATGAAGCCGTGCAGAACGTAAGCGCCGATGATACTGACGCCAGTGAAGTGGATGCCGAAGACATGGCAGCCGCCAGCCAGGGGCATGCCCGCAGCCCGGCACTGGACCAGTTCACCACCAACCTCACTGCCCGCGCGGCAGAAGGCAAGATCGATCCGGTAATCGGCCGCGACACCGAGATCCGTCAGGTGATCGACATCCTCATGCGCCGCCGCCAGAACAACCCCATCCTCACCGGTGAAGCCGGCGTCGGCAAAACCGCCGTGGTCGAAGGCCTCGCGCTGCGCATCGCGGCAGGTGACGTACCGCCCCCGCTTCAAGGCGTGGCGCTGCACACGCTGGACATGGGTCTGCTGCAGGCTGGCGCCAGCGTGAAGGGCGAGTTCGAAAACCGCCTCAAGAATGTGATCGATGAGGTGAAGAAAAGCTCTACACCGATCATCCTCTTCATCGATGAAGCCCACACCATGATCGGTGCAGGTGGCCAGGCCGGCCAGAACGATGCCGCCAATCTGCTCAAGCCGGCGCTGGCGCGCGGCGAGCTGCGCACCATCGCGGCCACCACCTGGAGCGAGTACAAGAAATACTTCGAGAAGGATGCCGCCCTGGCCCGCCGCTTCCAGGTCGTCAAGGTCGAAGAGCCCTCTGAGGACATCGCCAGCGCCATGCTGCGTGCCATGGCCGCGCTCATGGAACGCCACTTCAACGTGCGCATCCTCGACGAAGCCATTACCGAAGCCGTGCGCCTCTCGGCCCGTTACATCACCGGCCGCCAGCTGCCAGACAAAGCCATCAGCGTGCTTGACACCGCGTGCGCCCGCGTTGCCCTCGGCCAGAGCGCCACGCCGGCCCGCATCGAAGACACCAGCAAGCGCCTCGCGCGCATCGATACCGAACTCGCCACCCTCTCGCGTGAGCGCGCCATCGGCCAGGATCATGCCGAACGCATCAAGACACTGAATGCCGAGCATGTCAGCCTCAGCGAAGTGCTGACCGCAGACAAGGCTCGCTGGGAACTGGAAAAGCAGCTCGTCGAAAAAATCGCCGGCGAACGTCTGGCACTCGAACAGAAAGCGGCTCAGCCCGAGGCGGATGAAGCACCAAAGGGCAAGGCCAAAGGCAAGAGCGTACGCAGTGACGCCCAGCTCGCACTGGATGCACTCGCCGCCGAGCTGCGCAGCCTGCAGGGCGAGAGCCCGCTGGTGCCGCTGCAGGTCGATGGCAACGTGGTGGCCGAGATCATCTCGGGCTGGACGGGCATTCCGCTCGGCAAGATGGTCAAGGACGAAATCCAGGCCGTGCTCAAGCTCAAGGAATCGCTCGAAGCCCGGGTGATCGGCCAGCCTTTTGCGCTTGAATCCATTTGCCAGCGCGTACGCACTGCACGTGCCAACCTCGAAGACCCCAACAAGCCCAAGGGCGTGTTCCTCTTCGTCGGCCCCTCTGGCGTCGGCAAGACCGAGACCGCCCTGGCGCTCGCCGAATCACTCTACGGCGGCGAGCGCAACCTCATCACCATCAACATGAGCGAGTACCAGGAGGCGCATACCGTCTCCGGCCTCAAGGGCTCGCCCCCGGGCTACGTCGGCTATGGCGAGGGCGGCGTGCTCACTGAAGCGGTGCGCCGCAAGCCCTATTCCGTCGTGCTGCTCGACGAAGTCGAGAAGGCTCACCCGGATGTGCTGGAGCTCTTCTTCCAGGTCTTCGACAAAGGCGTAATGGACGACGCCGAAGGCCGCGAGATCGACTTCCGCAACACCCTCATCATCCTCACCAGCAACGTCGGCTCCAGCGCCCTGATGCAGGCCTGTCTCAACAAGGGCGCCGACGAGATCCCGACGCCGGAAGAACTGGATGCGCTGATCCGCGGCCAGCTCAACAAAACCTTCAAGCCCGCCTTCCTCGGCCGCCTGAAAGTCGTGCCCTACTACCCGATAGCCGACGACGTGCTCGAGCAGATCATCCGCCTCAAGCTCGACCGCATCGCCGCCCGAGTCGAAGCCAACCACAGCGCCGCCATGAGCTACACCGACGATCTCGTCGAAGCGGTGCTCGCACGCTGCACCGAAGTTGATTCTGGCGCCCGCAACGTCGACAACATCCTGAACGGCACGATGCTGCCCGAGATTGCCGGCAGCGTGCTCTCGCGCATGGCCGAAGGGCGCGAGATCAAGAAGATCAAACTCAGTTCCAACGACAAGGGTGAGTTCAAGTATGCGATCAGCTGACGTTCGCCACGTTCTCCCCGTAGGTGCGGCTTCAGCCGCACGCCAGCGCCGCGCTTCGGGCACGCCAGGCGTGTGGAGTGGCCGGCTGAAACCGGCCCTGTGCGCCGCGCTTTGTGCAGCCAGTCTTGCAGCATCGGCCGCGCCCGATGCAGCGCCGAATCCTGGCATCGACAGCGTGAATCTCTCCGGCGCGGACTTTTTCGCGGCTTATACCCATAGCGACCCGGCCATCCGCGAACGCGCCCAGCTTTATCTGCTCGGTGTGATGGACGCCAGCGAAGGTCGGAGTTGGTGCAGTTACCGCATCGCCAAGTCCGTCACCTTGCGCGAGATCGTGTTTGAGCACCTGCGCAAGCAGCCCGCCGCGAAGCTGAGCCGCCGTGCCTCAAGCCTGATCGAAGAGGGGCTGCAGGCTGCGCTCCCTTGTAAGGAAAAGAAATGAAACCCGCCTACTCAAGGCTGAAGGCCGCTCACTTTTCATCGAACTATGCCAGCCCGTCTTACAGCTCGACTACGAGCCTTCTTGCTTCACAAGCTTGAAAGCCAGACTTCTTCCGTAATCACCCGGAGCGCACGATGCCCCTATCCAGACCCGCATTTCAAACCATGTGGTCACACTTCTCCACCATTCATGGCGACGGCAGCCTCAAAATCGTTGGCGCAACAATTGGCGGGAAAGTTCAGGAAAACATCGATCTGGGCATCAAGGATCCCAGCGCCGGATTCACCAATGCCTGTGCCATCCGGATGAGCTACTGCCTGAACCGCTCCGGCACGCCCATAACGCGAGGCATCTGGAAAGCAGTCTCCGGCGGCGACAAGATGCAGTACATCTATCGCGTATCAGATCTGATCAAGTTCATGCACCAGGCCTTCGGCAAGGCTGATCTATCTGCAAAGAATCCGCAGCCCAAAGATTTTCAAGGCCTGCGAGGCATTCTTCTCTTTGGTGTGCCGTGGCGCGATGCTACAGGCCACGCGACGCTCTGGAACGGCGCCACATGCTCGGATCACTGTCACTTCCCTATCGCAACAGAGGCTTCGATATGGCTCCTGAAATGAGACTTGCCCTCGCATGCCTGTGCGCCGCAGCAAGCCTGTCGTGCTTCGCCAGTGCGCCTGAAAGAAAGCATTACACCCCCGCGCAATACCTCAAGAACTACGCACTCAGCGCGTGTATTGCGAACGGATTTCAGTCCGGGGAGGTCGTCAGCGATGCCCTTGCTGCGGCCAATGGCTACAAGGAGCTGGGCAGTCTGGATATCGATGCGTACAACGACGCGGCAGCCCTGGGCAAAGCGTTTCTCACGCGGGACTACCTGAGCCATGAGGGCTCAGAAAAACTCATCCTCATGAAATGCGTGGATCTGTTTCACAGCCGGGAGCTGAATCAACTCGCCCGAAAGTATGCGAAACGGAAATGAACCCTCCCCTCAATGCCCTGCCTGCTGACATGAACACGATCGCCACCGCCATCCAACAAGCGCTCACGCCCGGCCACTCCGACAGCACCCGCCTGCTGCGCCTGCATACGGCAGACAAGACTGTCTCCCTGCTCGCCGAACGTCTGGAGGGCGTCGAAGAAATCATCCCCGCCCGGGAGGATGGCGCAGGCTTCCGCTTCGAGCTGCTCGCCCTGAGCCCCAACACCCGTCTGCAAGCGGTCGACTGGCTGGGCAAGCCCATCCTGATCGAACTGCTCACGGCCCAGTCACGCACGGCCCTGCGCCCCCTCTCCGGCCACATCACCCACTTCGAAGCCCTCGCTGCCGATGGTGCCTTCGGCTATTACCGCCTCACGGTGGAGCCTTGGCTGGCCTTTCTTGCCCATCGGCGCGATAGCTATGTCTTCCATGACATGTCGGTCATCGAGATCGTCGAATCCGTGTTTGCCGACTATCTCGGTCAGGCTAGCCTCAACCCGGCCTGGCGCTGGGCGCTCGCCGATGCCTCGGTGTATCGCAAGCGCTCGGTGTGCACCCAATATCGCGAGAGCGATCTGGCCTTCGTGCAGCGCCTGCTGGCCGAAGAGGGGCTCTATGCCTGGTTCGAGCACGCAAGCGGGGCGAGCGCCGCCGAGGCTAGCCACAGGCTGGTGATTGCAGACCATATGGATGCCTTGGCGGACAACGCTCAGGCTTCGATCCGCTTTCACCGCTCCGACGCCACCGAGGCGGCCGATACGATCCAGCATCTGGTGTCGCAACGCGCGCTGGCAAGCCATGCGGTGTCGCTCGCGAGCTGGGATTACCGCAGCCTGGACGCGCGTCTCTCCAGTGCCCCGGGGCTGCCCGACGAGCAGGTCGCCAGCATGCCGCTGACCCGCTTTGATACGCCCGGCGCCTATGCCTGGCCCGATCGCGAAACGGGCGAGCGCTTCGCCCGCTGCCTGCAGGAGTCCATCGAGGCTCAGCGCCAGACACTGTTCGGTGAAGGCGCCGTGCGCAGCCTCACCCCCGGCAGCCGTTTCACTTTGCTCGATCACTTCGATGCAGATGCGCCCGAGGCGCAGAACGAGGCGGATCGCAATCGTTACGCGGTGATTCGCGTCCGCCACCAGGCCCGCAACAATCTTGGGGCGAGTCTCACCGAGAAGCTCGCGAGCACCTTCGGCGCGCCTCCTCAACAGCCTGAGGCGCCGCTCTATCACAACAGTTTCACCCTTCTGCCTACCGCCCTGCCCTGGCGCGCGCCCCTGAGCACCGAGCAAGGGCGCTTGCTGCGCCCGCGCCCCAGCGTGCAGGGCACGCAGAGCGCGATCGTGGTGGGCGATGCGGGCCAGCCGGTGCACACCGACCGCGACGGCCGCATCCGGCTGCAGTTTCACTGGCAACGCGGCGGCCAGAGCCATAGCCGGCTGGCCACGCCCTCGGGTGAGGACAACGCGCCGGCCAATGCCGGCAGCTGGAGCTGGGTGCGCGTGATGAGCCAATGGGCCGGTGCCAACTGGGGCGCTTCTTTCGTGCCCCGTGTCGGCCAGGAGGTGCTGGTCGCCTTTATCGAGGGTGATATCGATCGCCCGGTCGTCGTCGGCAGTCTTTACAACGGCCAGGGCGCCAACTCCGCGCAGGGCAATCAGGTGGCCAGCGGCGCGGGGGTGGCCACGGGCAATGCACCGGCCTGGTTTGCCGGCACAGATCCTCAGTCTTCCGAGGCGAGCGGTGAAGGCCATGCCCACCCTGCCGTGCTCGCCGGCTTCAAGACCCAAGCGATGTCCGCCAGCCAATCTGGCAACGGTGGATTCAATCAACTGGTCTTTGATCTCACGCCCAAGGAGCCACGCACCCAACTGGCCACCACCCAGTTCGCCAGCAGCCTGAATCTGGGCGCGCTGCGCCATCAGTTCGACAATCAGCGCAAAGCTTTCCGAGGCCAGGGCGCGGAGCTCAGCACCCACGAGTCCGGTGCGCTGCGCGCCGGCAGCGGCCTCTTGCTCAGCACCGACGCACGCGCCAATGCCACGGGCGCGCAGATGGACGCACGCCTTGCGAGCAGCCAGCTCGAAGCCGCCCACGGCCTCGTCAAGGCGCTCGCCGATTCGGCGCAAAAGCAGAAGGCCTCCCTCGAAGGCGAAGCCGCGCCCGACAAGCTCGCCGCAACTGAACAACTCGCCCACAGCCGGAACGTGCTGGGTGACTCTCAGTCCTCAGCACCCAGCCCTCAGTCCTCCGGCGAAGCCGGCTGGAGCGAGCCGATGATCATCGCCGAGACCCCTGCAGGCATCGGCGCCCTCACCCCCAAAGACGCCATCCTCAACGCCGGCAACACCCTCACACTCGCCGCACAAGACATCCACCTCGCCGCCCAAGGCAAGAGCGCCTGGGCGGTGAAGGACGGCATCGCGCTCTACACCTACGGCAAAGCCTCCGACAACAGCCGCCCCGTGCAGGACACAGGCCTCAAGGTCCACGCAGCAAAGGGCAAACTCAGCGTGCAGGCGCAATCAGACAAGGCCGACTTCAACGCCGACAAGAAGGTGACGATCACCTCCACCACCAAGGATGTGCTGCTGCAGGGCAAGAACGACCTCGCGCTCACAGCAGGCGGCGCGTCGATCCAGATATCGGGCGGGAATATCACGCTAATCGCGCCCGGAAAGGTTTCGTTGCTGGGGAGTCAGCGGAATTTCACGAGTGCGAAGAGTGCGACGCCATCACCGGTGAGTTTTATTCAATCCAGTCTCAATTTGTCTTCTGGCCCTCACTACCTTCGCTACCAAGCCTTGACCGTGCAAGGCGAGCCAATCAAGGGCGCCAACTACGTCATGCTCAGTCAAGACGGCAGCGTACTAGCATCAGGCCGCACTGACGCTCAAGGCCGCACACCACAAATCACCACCGAATTTGCGCAACGTGTGCAGCTCTTCCTGCAAGACGACGATCACCAGGGCTACCACGTGCAGCCTCAAGAAATCTAACCCAAGAGCTTCGATATGGCACACGGACAATTCTCTTTGTACTACTTGGATACCTACGGCGGCAGGCATGCAAGCGCGCAGACGCATTACCAAATCGTCAATGATGCAAACACGGAAATTACACGCGGCGTCACTGGAGCCAATGGAGAAACTGCGCAGTTTCCCAACACTAGTGCAACCAATCAGACATTCAAAATTAAAGTTCTGAACCCAGTCCTTGCCCGCTACGAAGACCCTGTAATTCGTGTGGAAGATCAAACCATTTCGCAATTACACATTGATGTGTTGGGCAGCAATGCTGCAGGGGCTATCACCGGGAAAGTGGCCCTACTGTCATTCCAGCGCGCGATGTTTGTGAACGCTGCCACCAACAAACCCATTGCCGGGGCCTCGTTCAAAGCGTTTATGGTGGACGACAAAGGCAAGCGTGTTCGCGCACGTGACGCAAAGTCAGGCCAGCTCATTGAAGGCAAAACCGATGCCAAGGGTTTGACAGAGCGTATTTGGTGCACAGATAGCGTGAGTTTTGAATTCACCTACCCAGGTACCCGTGCGCTGATTAAAACTGGATACCTTGAACCCTTCGTACAGGGCGGCACATCAACCCATCACAATGTACCGTTTAAAACCATATCGGCGAACACTGCGCCGGATGCGAACCATACCGTGCCTTTGGCAGGCGTAACTTCGGCACCCGTGGTAGTCAACCCGCAGACACAAGAGTTGCTGGTCGTGCCGCGCAAAGACTTTGAAGACTTTGAGAAATTTAGCGGGCAGTTTGACGCTGTTCTGCGCACCAAACACCAAGCACAAGCAGACCTTGGCAAGGCACTAGAGTCGAGAGACGCCGATGCGGTCGCTGCTGCTGAAAAGGCCTTGGGTTTGGCGGAGGACAAGGTAAAAGAAACGTTAAACAAAAACTTTAAAAAGCTCACAGACATTCGAGAGGTCTACACCTTCGAAACCACCACCAGCGGAAAGCTCGACGGCAAGCCCAAAACGACGCTTCGTCGTCGCTACATCAATGAAGGCCACTATCTAAAGCTAAAAAACAACCGACTCAACCGTGAACAATTCAGCATCAAGCTCACGGTCAAAGACATAGACGGCACCACAAAAAAACAATACGAAGGCAAAGGCCACACCGCCATTGACGCTTCAAATAATCTGCAAAAAAACAATGCCGCTGCCAAAGCCAAAGCAGACAAAGAGGAAGCAGCAAAAAATACCGATGAAGCAAAAAAGGCTGCTGCCAAAAAATCTGCTGATGCGGCTAGAAAAGAAGCCTACTACGCCGACAAACCCGGCAAGGCCCCGCCGCCACGCACCCCATTAGGGGCCGGGGCCGTAGACCGCAATTTACTAACTAAATCCATGTCGAACATACTTGGCGAGCTCAAGACCAAGGGGCTCGATAAAAATGCCTACGGTACCCTAGACTTGCCCGGCTTCGGCGGGCAGCTGGCCGACAGCATTGAGTACAGCGAATCTTTTGACACCGACTACTCGGCACAGTGGCTGCGGCTGGTCGGAGCGGCAGGCGCACAAAGCCAAATGGACTGGCGCAAAGGCGCAGTGGGCATTAGCGGCAACCTGCAAGGCAAGGTAGTCGCGTGCGAAGGCAGCTACGCGATGCACTATGCCGTGCCCTCGCGTGCGGGCTGGCTCATGACATGCGGTGGCCAAGACATGGGCGCGATACGCGTCTACCTGGAACTTACGCTGTATGGTTTTGCGGGCGCCAAAGTGGCAATGGAGGGCAGCGCCACGCTCAAGTTCATACCAGGCGTCGGCCCGTCGCTTGAAGGAAAACCCCGTGATAAAGGCCCCAACTATACAAGCATGGTGAAGACCGCTTGGAAGGACAAAAACAAACCCATCAAACTACCTTCCTTTGAGGCCGATGGCGAAAACACCGCAATGCCGGATGGCACGGGTGTCAAAGCCAGTGTGGACGCGTTTGCCGGAGCAGAAGTCGGCATCACCCCGAAAGGCAGCTTGCAGTGGCTACCGCCGGAAAAGAAAGACTTTATAAGCTTTGCTGACGTGGCCTTTGATTTTGCCCTAAGTGCAGGCGCCGGAGCCAAGGCCAACTTTCACATGTACTACGCCCACGGCAAGTTCCGTTTCAAGATGGCTGCTGGCCTAACGTGGGGTGTCGGCGCCAAGGGAGCGCTGGATTTTGCTGTAAACCTAGACCAGATGGCCGAAATGGTGAAATGGCTGGCCATGCAGTTGCAGCACGTGGGCTTCAAACAACTGGTGTTTATCGAGAAGGAAGCGTTTCAGGCATTGTCGCAAGTCTTAGTGATGTTGATTGGCGAGCAAACTCCCCTGGGGCAAGCCCTGGCCAAGTCGGCGGAAGAAATAGATCAAAACTTTAATGCCATGCTAAAGGCAATTGACCGCTCCGATGCACGCAAAAAAATGCTCGATGGCATCATGCGCAATCCGCACTGGCTGGTGAATGCCACCCCTGAGACACGTGGCATGCTCCTCTATCAAATGACTCGCCACTGGGCCTATGATCATGCTGGTGATACTCCAGCGGTAAAAAGGGAGGGGACGGGCTACCTGCCCAATATCCACTTCCTGGACCGGCGCAAGCAAGCCATTCTGAAGATATTAACCCCTGTACAGCTCGCCAAAGAATGGGAGAATGTGTTTCAGCATATGACGGCCAAAGGCACCAAGATCGCCAAAGGTGATGCAGGCCACAACGAAGGCGACGTGCTGCGCTTGCTGAACAACGGCCTGAATCTGAGCGACGATCTGCAGAAAGCCTTTACCAACACCAATGCAGGCAAAAACGCAGCCAACAAAGAGATGGATAACCCTTACCTCACTAAATTTTTTGAAATGAAAGCAAGGCTTAAAGGAAAGTTCCCTAAAGGTTACAAGGTGGCGATGAATGACACGCCGGCCTTTAACATTTCTGGCGAAAAAACCAGTCCGTCGTTTGCCTTGGCAGAAATTAAAGACACCAACACGGTAACCTGATGATGTTCAGATCACACCCTCGCCGCGCCTTAAGCATGAGCTTGGCACTGTGCCTAACCGCGTGCGAAGCATCCACCACCCCGCCCACCAAGATTGCTACGGCGCCCACCCCCCAAAACCCGGCCCTGCACGCTCTGATCGCCAAGACCAAAAAAAACTTGGTATTTGTAGAAGGCGGCACATTTCAGATGGGCGATTTTGGCATGGTGCACAACGCAGAAAAACTGCCTTACTACGGGGCACTGGATACCATGCCGCTGCACAAGGTCACGCTAGATAGTTTCTCCATCGCAGCCTATAAGACAACGTATGAAGACTACGACGTCTACACTGAAGCGACTGGGCAGAAGAAAATTGCGCAAGATCCGCGCGACATCGAATACAAGCGCCGTACAGCCCCTGCCGGGGCTCACTGGCAAGCTGCGCGTGACTATTGCCAATGGCTTGGCAAGCAAGTGGGCACGCCCATGGACTTGCCCACTGAGGCGCAGTGGGAGTATGCCGCGCGCAACCGAGGCCAGATGGTGATCTATGCCACCGACAACGGCAAGATAGATGCGGGGCGCAATGTGCCAACTTATGAATGGCTCGAGGAGCACAATCAAGCTGAAGGTGTTTATTCGTCAATTTATTCGGGATATGAAGTCGGCCTATTCCCCCCGTCACCTTTAGGTCTATATGACTTGGTTTCGAATGGAAGGG
The DNA here is from genome assembly GCF_002855595.1 of Uliginosibacterium sp. TH139. Lineage (NCBI taxonomy): Bacteria > Pseudomonadati > Pseudomonadota > Betaproteobacteria > Rhodocyclales > Zoogloeaceae > Uliginosibacterium > Uliginosibacterium sp. TH139. The sequence continues at coordinate 104,484 of NZ_PKRR01000010.1, forward strand.
AATGGACACTGGATTGGTACGACGCAACTTATTACGCACACTCACCTGTTTTCAACCCCAAGGGGCCAGAGTCTGGAGCAGAAAAGGTGTTGCGAGGTCACGAAAACATGTCCCGCGACGGTGTGGAGATGCGTGGAATGACGATGGTGCGGCACTCAAGCCCGTTAATGCCAAAGTTCGTCAGTATCACCCACCTTCGCTGCGTTGCCACTTCCACAAAAAAAATCCAATAAAAATGCGCGCAAGCAAGACTTTCGCTTGGTTTGCCTTGGCTATTTTCTTTTCGTCTTGCGAAGCATCCACCCCCGCGCCCGCCAAGAGTGCTTCGGCGCCCAGCCCCCAAAGCCCGGCCCTACAAGCTCTGGTCGCAAAGACCAAAAAGAATCTGGTATTTGTGGAAGGCGGCACATTCCAGATGGGCGACTTCGGCATGGTACACAACGCTGCAAAACTGCCCTACTACGGCGCGCTGGATACCATGCCGCTGCACGAGGTAACCCTTGATAGATTCTCCATCGCGGCCTACAAGACAACGTATGAAGACTACGACGTCTACACCGAAGCGACTGGGCAGAAGAAGATTGCGCAAGATCCGCGCGACATCTACTACAAGCGCCGCACAGCGCCTGCCAGGACTCACTGGCAAGCCGCGCGAAACTATTGCCAATGGCTGGGCAAGCAGGTGGGCACGCTCATGGACTTGCCCACTGAGGCGCAGTGGGAATATGCCGCCCGCAACCGGGGCCAAATGGTGGTGTATGCCACAGACAACGGCAAGATCGAAGCGGGTCGCAATGTGCCAACCTATGAATGGCTGGAAGAACACAACAAAGAAGGGTCCGCAAGCTCACTATATGAGGTTGGGTTGTTCCCTCCGTCCCCGTTAGGCTTATACGATCTGGTCTCGAACGGAGCGGACTGGACGCTGGATTGGTATGACGCGAAGTACTACGCGAACTCCCCCATCCTCAACCCCAAGGGGCCCAAAACGGGCACGGAGAAAGTAACCCGCGGTCAAGAAAATCTGGAGCCGGTAGCGATGGAGATGCGCGCTATGACCATGGTTCGATTGCCAATCGATCCGACGGGGAGATTTGCGGATTACGCCATGCGCTGTGTAGCCAATTCCGCGCAAAAAATTCAATAGAAATGCGCGCGAACCAAACTTTCTCCTGCTTGGCCTTGGCGCTGTGCCTAGCCGCTTGCGAAGCCTCCAGCTCCTCGCCTGCAACCGACGCTAAAGCGTCGCCCCTCGAAAACAGCGCCCTGCAAGCGCTGGTCACCAAGACCAGGAAAAACTTGGTGTTTGTCGAAGGCGGCACATTTCAGATGGGCGATTTTGGCATGGTGCACAACACTGCAAAACTGCCCTACTACGGCGCGCTGGATACCATGCCGCTGCACGAGGTAACCCTTGATAGCTTCTCCATCGCGGCCTACAAGACAACGTATGAAGACTACGACGTCTACACCGAAGCGACTGGGCAGAAGAAGATTGCGCAAGATCCGCGCGACATCTACTACAAGCGCCGCACAGCGCCTGCCAGGACTCACTGGCAAGCCGCGCGAAACTATTGCCAATGGCTGGGCAAGCAGGTGGGCACGCTCATGGACTTGCCCACTGAGGCGCAGTGGGAATATGCCGCCCGCAACCGGGGCCAAATGGTGGTGTATGCCACAGACAACGGCAAGATCGAAGCGGGTCGCAATGTGCCAACCTATGAATGGCTGGAAGAACACAACAAAGAAGGGTCCGCAAGCTCACTATATGAGGTTGGGTTGTTCCCTCCGTCCCCGTTAGGCTTATACGATCTGGTCTCGAACGGAGCGGACTGGACGCTGGATTGGTATGACGCGAAGTACTACGCGAACTCCCCTGTCCTCAACCCCCAGGGGCCCAAAACGGGCACGGAGAAAGTAACCCGCGGTCAAGAAAATCTGGAGCCGGTAGCGATGGAGATGCGCGCCATGACCATGGTGCGGCTGCCAGACGAACCGGGGCCAACCAAGTACCTGGGTTACGCCATGCGCTGCGTAGCCAATTCCGCACAAAAAATTCAATAGAGATGAGCAAGACCAGGGTCAGGTCTTGAATTGAAGCATTTGTGTGCAAAGGCGAGAGCGCCCCGATGCGGATGCCGCCGGGCCCGCAACAATCTTGGGGCGAGTCTCACCGAGAAGCTCGCGAGCACCTTCGGCGCGCCTCCTCAACAGCCTGAGGCGCCGCTCTATCACAACAGTTTCACCCTTCTGCCTACCGCACTGCCCTGGCGCGCGCCCCTGAGCACCGAGCAAGGGCGCTTGCTGCGCCCGCGCCCCAGCGTGCAGGGCACGCAGAGCGCGATCGTGGTGGGCGATGCGGGCCAGCCGGTGCACACCGACCGCGACGGCCGCATCCGGCTGCAGTTTCACTGGCAACGCGGCGGCCAGAGCCATAGCCGGCTGGCCACGCCCTCGGGTGAGGACAACGCACCGGCCAATGCCGGCAGCTGGAGCTGGGTGCGCGTGATGAGCCAATGGGCCGGTGCCAACTGGGGCGCTTCTTTCGTGCCCCGTGTCGGCCAGGAGGTGCTGGTCGCCTTTATCGAGGGAGATATCGATCGCCCGGTCGTCGTCGGCAGTCTTTACAACGGCCAGGGCGCCAACTCCGCGCAGGGCAATCAGGTGGCCAGCGGCGCGGGGGTGGCCACGGGCAATGCACCGGCCTGGTTTGCCGGCACAGATCCTCAGTCTTCCGAGGCGAGCGGTGAGGGCCATGCCCACCCTGCCGTGCTCGCCGGCTTCAAGACCCAAGCGATGTCCGCCAGCCAATCTGCCGATGCTACTAAAGCCCCTCGCCATGAAGGCAGCGCCCTGCAGAGTGATCGAGCAAAGTGAAACGGTAGCCGGGGGCATTGTTTTTTTTTCCCCAAAAGCAAAACCCCCCTGCCTCGTGAGAGACAGGGGGGTTTTGGGTATGGGGTAGTCTGACGATGACCTACTTTCGCATGGGCGGACCACACTATCATCGGCGCGGTTTCGTTTCACGGTCCTGTTCGGGATGGGAAGGGG
>NZ_PKRR01000011.1:0-101408 GCF_002855595.1 Uliginosibacterium sp. TH139
TCCGCCCATGCGAAAGTAGGTCATCGTCAGACTACCCCATACCCAAAACCCCCCTGTCTCTCACGAGGCAGGGGGGTTTTGCTTTTGGGGAAAAAAAGCAATGTTCCCAACTCTTTGGCAACACACTCGCATTCTCAGTATCATCAAGCGCAGTCGGCAGCGTACCGCGATTTGAATCTTCTCAGGACTTATCAAACAGCTCGTTTTATGGGCTGAACGGAGGCGGCATTTGACGTTTCGCGAAATCGTTCTCTGGTTGGTGGGAGGGTTGGCTGCCTATCTCGTGTGGCTGTGCGTCAGACTCTTGCGATTGCGTAAGCCACGTACTTTGGCCCCTACGTTTTCCGAGGAAGCGACCCCTCCGGAGACGATTCACTCCCAGATCCTCGGCGGGGATCCGGAGCTTTCATTTTCCAGCGTTCATTTCGATGGTTCGCGCCCTGCGAACACTTTTGAGACTGATGCCGGTATACCACGCACCGAACCAAGGTTGAATCGCCTCGGAGAACCTGATGCGACTGAATTTGGTTTTGATGCCTTGCTTGAGATGCGCCAGACGCGTCACTTACTGGATGAATTACGCCTAAGTCATGACCAGTTGCAAGCTCAGGTTAAAACCTTGCAGGATGAGTTGCATGCGTTGCGTGCAGCCTGCCAGGTTTCCCCGATGTACAGCGAAGCCGTAGCTCTTGCGCAACGTGGCTATGATGTCGATGCCATCGCTGAGCGTTGCGGGATTTCAATCGCTGAAGCGCAATTGGTGCGTTCATTGAGTTCAGATGCCAAGGGGGAGCAAGGCAATGACAGAGCATGAGCAATTCGACAATGACGGCGTGGTGACGCGAGGACGCAACAAACTGGTGTCCCGTGCTGTTTTGGTGGTTGCGCTGATAGTTGCTTTGCTGGCTGGTTTGATGATCTTCGAAGGCAAGTCAGACCGACCTGAGGTTAGCGAGGCAGCCCCCGTTGCCGCGGCACTGAATGCGCCGCGGATTGGTGTTTCTGTCTCCGCTGCTCCGACCACCCCTGCCGCTGTGCCGGAAAGCATGCCGGAAGAGCTCAAGCGGGCGATAAGGGAGGCTCCTGACGCTGCGCAGGCCACTCTTGCAAGCATGTCTGCTCCGGCGACAAGCCCCGCGGCCTCCCAGACCCCTGTCGTGCCAGAGGGAAGCTCCGATGTGCCGACCAAGCCTTTGGCTACTGCCACGACGCCAGTGCATTCGTCCGTACGCGCTGGGCGCGATTCACATCCCCAAGCACCAACGCTGACGCCTGCGGCCAGTGCCGGCCGTACAGAGTCCGTCCGTACGTCATCCGCAGCCCTGAGCGAAACACGGGATGCTGGCCCCTTCATCTTGCAGGTTGGGGTGTTCAGTAATCCAGGGAATGCCGAAGAGTTACACAACAAACTTCGACAGGCAGGCATTCCCACTCAGCTCGAGACCCGGGTGCAAGTGGGACCGTTTTCAAGCAAGGAAGAGGCAGTGAAGGCTCAGGATCGCTTGAAAAAGTTGGGCATAGGTGGCGGTATGTTGCTGCCGACCAGCACAAAACGGCCTTGATGGGCCGTTTTTCAATTTCTTTTCAGGGCTTTGGGGTAGAACAAGGCGACTAGAGTATGCAAGATGGCATGCCTGTCTTGTAGGCTCAAGCTTTTTTGCTGACTTTGCCCGCCAAGTCCGGACTGAGCCAGTCATCGTAGTTCTTGTCAGGAGGGGCTCATGAAGATCGATAGTCCGCAGTTCGGTAGCCTGGAGGTCGCCAGCAACAAGGTGGTTGAGTTTCCACTTGGTTTGCCTGGCTTCGAGGCCTGCAAGCGCTACACATTCATTGAAGTAGAGCAGAGCAGCGAGGCTTTTGCCGTGTTGCAAGGTGTGGATGATCCGGCAATTGCGTTTGCAGTGACAACCCCGGACTTGCTTGGCCTTCACTATGAGTTTGAGCTGAGTGAAGAAGAGCAGAACTTGCTTGGCGCGACGCGTGCAGAGGATGTGGCTGTACTGGTTATCCTGCGCAAGGGAGAGCCGGAGCAGATGCGTCGTGCCGGCGATGCTCACGTCAAAGCGAACCTGATGGCTCCATTGGTTATCAATGGCGCGACGATGCGCGGACTGCAGAAGATCATTGCCAAGCTGGGCTGTGAAGTGACCCTCAAGCCGGCCTGAGAAAGAGATAAAGCCGATAACAGCGGGGCGGCGTTTGCCCCGCATTTCCCTAAAACTAGATCAGGGCATTGATTCTTCACCTTGGTGAAGAATCAATGCCCTGATGCGCTACTTAGCGCGGTCTGCTGCGAGCAGGCGCGCTTGTGCGTAACTCGCCACGTGCAGGGCGATCAGTGAAGTTTCCACTTTCGCTGCGAGGGCGAGCATCGAAGTGACGTTCGCCATTGAACAGCGGACGGTTCTTTGCACCGGCCGTTGCTCCAGCCGGTTTACGGTTTGCTGCCGGTGCAGTGGCCGCTGCCGGGCGCTCGCTGAAGCGGCGAGCACTCTCTTCAAAGCGACCCGGGTCGATGAAGTTGCGCGCAGGGCTGGAGCCTTCTTCACGGCTGCGTGGTGCATCCTTGGAGCGATTGCGATCCCCGAAGCTGCGCGGACGATCACTAATGCTGCGTTGGGGACGATCGCCATGCGGGCGATTGCCGCTACGTTGCTCGGGCTTGAAGCGCGGTTCCAGCCCCTCGATGACGCTTGCCGGAATCTGCTGAGTGGTAAAGCGTTCGATGGCGCGAATTTTGAAGCGCTCGGCTGGAATAGCCAAGGTAATGGCCAAGCCTGCACGGCCGGCACGACCGGTACGGCCGATGCGGTGAACATAATCTTCCGGCTTCATCGGCATGCCGTAATTGATCACATGGCTGATGTTGGGGACGTCGATGCCGCGGGCTGCTACGTCGGTTGCCACGAGGATCTTGATGTCGCCACGGCGCAGCCCGGTGAGGGTGCGATTGCGCTTGGCTTGCGGCATATCGCCATGCAGGGAGGCGGCAGCGAAGCCCTTGTCGGCCAGCGTTTCGGAGAGCCATTCTGCGTCGCGCTTGGTTGCGGCAAAAACGATGGCCTGGGTAACGTCATGACCCTTGAGCAAATGATCGAGTAGGCGGTTCTTGTGAGCGGTGTCATCGGCCCAATGCACGCGCTGCTCGATATCGGCATGGCGATCGGTCTGATTGGCGAGCTCGATCCGTTGCGGGGCGCGGAGCATGGATTGGGCGAGACGACCGACTTCACCGCCAAAAGTGGCGGAGAACATCAGGGTCTGACGGCTCTCGGGCAATGCCGCAATGATTTTCTCGATATCTTCCATGAAGCCCATGTCGAGCATTCGGTCGGCTTCGTCGAGAACCAGCATTTCGGTTCGTGAAAAATCGATGCGACCGCTACTGATGTAATCAAGCAGGCGCCCCGGGGTAGCCACGAGAACGTCCACCGGCTGGCGCAGCAGCTTCAGTTGGGCGGGGTAGGGCATGCCGCCAACAACTGTTACGACGGCGATCCGTTTCATGGTGCGGCTGTAGGTGATAGCAGCCTTGGCCACTTGCTGAGCCAGCTCACGCGTCGGGCAGAGGATGACTGCGCGCGGCCCGATGCTGCGCACGGCAGCTGGTTCGGCCAAGCGCTGTAGGGCAGGAAGCATGAAGGCTGCGGTTTTGCCGCTGCCGGTGGCGGCGGAGACCATCAGATCGCTTCCGCTAAGTGCGGCCGGGATGGCGGCGGCCTGAACGGACGTCGGCGTGGTGTAGCCGGCGCGGGATACAGCGGAAACGAGGATGGGGTTCAGACCCAAGGAATCAAATGACATTTCTTGCCTATCGGAAAAAGCGCGAAGAGCCGTGGCTGCCAGAGCAGCACGGGGTTGGGCGCAAACAGGCGCAGATCAAGCTGCGCAAACACATCGGCGCCAACCAGTACAACAAACGCGCAATATTTCCGAAGAATGCGGAAATGCGTGAAGAGGGGGTCAGGGACGATGAAACGATTTCGCACTGCACAAACGCCGCAGTGGAAGGCTGCGCACTCTACAGCAAGAAAACGCAGATTGCACGCAATTATTTGTTACGACAGCGTTTTTTCTTGCCGGAGGCATGTCTTCGGCAGGGAGCTCAGACGGTAAAGCGGCGAACAGTGGCATCCAGCCGGCCTGCGATATCTGACAGACGAGCTGCAAGCCGATTGGTGGTTTCTGCCACCTCCTGATTTTCTTCGCTGGAATGGGCGATGCGCTCGATGTGACGGGCAATGTCCTGGCTGGCACTGCTTTGCTCTTGCACCGAGGTGGAGATTGTAGAGATATGGCCAACGGTTTCCGTGGACTGCTCCTCAATGCGCTGCAGGGCTTCGGCTACATCACCGGCACTACGTACGCCTGCTTCGACCTTGCGGTTGGCATCGTTAATGCCGACCACTGCGTCCGAGGTGTCGCGCTGCACGGCTTCAATCTTGGCGTTGATTTCTTGGGTGGCGACAGTCGTGCGCTCCGCCAGCTTGCGCACCTCATCGGCTACCACTGCGAAACCGCGCCCTTGCTCGCCGGCGCGGGCCGCTTCAATGGCGGCGTTCAGCGCAAGGAGGTTGGTCTGATCGGCAATCTCCTTGATGACATTGACGATGCTGCCGATTTCATCGGAGCGACGGGCTAGCGCGCTCATGGTTTCGCTGACCTGAGTGATGGCCTGGGCGATCTGGCGGATCTCTCCAGCGGCCTGGCGCGCTGTGTGCGCGCCACTGCTGGCCGTGCTGGCGGCGCTGCGGGTTTCGGATTCAACGTTGTGCGTGTTCTCTGCAATATGGCTGACGCTAACCGACATTTCCTCAATAGCGGCTGCGGTCGACTGAACCGCTTCGGACTGATGGCCTGAGGCGGCACTGACTTTTTGTGCCGCTGCGGTCAGCTCGCGTGCGGCCGAACCTTGTTCGCCCACGCTACCTGCCACATCTTTGATCACGGTCTGAATGCGGGCAACGAAGGTATTGAACCAGTGTGCCACTTCAGCGAACTCCTTATTGCCGCTGGCGTCGAGGCGGCGGGTGAGGTCGGCCTCACCCTCGGCAATGCTGCGCAAGGCGTCGCGAATTCTTTGCAGCGGACCAATCACCGTGGTGCGCAAGGCTACGGTCAGGGCCATCAACAAGGCGATATCGAGCAGCACGATTTGCAACACGACGCCAACGAGTTCGTCGCGCAATGCCTGATCAACACCGGCACGTGAATAGCGCAGAGAAAACTTGCCGATGCTCTGGGTCTTGTCGCCTTCGGTATAGGTGACTTCCGCTTCCTTACTCATCAACTCCGGTTTGTCGACAAGCTCTGTGAGCTCGTCCGGCTTGCCATCCTTGTCGCGCCCGATGAGCAGGCTCCAGTTTTTCGGTGTATTGAGGCTGACCGACTGCAGAAATTCGGCGCCCAGCTCGGCCTTGAGGGTCGCGACCATGACAGGTTTGTCGAAATTCCATAGCGGCATCGAGAGGTTGGTCTGGATGCGCTCGATAGCATCGCTGGCATCCTCTTCGAGTGCTGCCTCTAGACTGTGTTTGGTCGAGATGTAGCTGATGCCACCGGAGATAGCGAGCAGCGTGGTGATGATGACAAGGAACAGCAGGATCAGGCGGCTGCTGACACTGTTCAGGTCGAAACTGGGCATGGTGAGCTCCCTTCTGGAAGGTCAGGGTTTCTTGGCGCCGGCGGAGTAGGGCACGCTCACGTCCAGCCACAGGGACTTGTCCTCAAATGGGGTGTCCGGTGAGAGAAACTTGTTGTCTACCCGGAAAATCTTGCGCTCGTGCAGGCGGGCTGCCTCCAGGGCGGGGCCGAAGGATTCGGTGAAGATCCGGTCGAAGCTGCCATCCTTGATCATGGCGCGCAGGCCGCGTTCGAGGCGCGCGGCGAGTGTCGGGCCCTCTCCTTTGCGGCTCACCATGAAGATGCGTGGCATTGGGTAATAGACGGCCAGAGTGGGCTCGATCGCCAGATCGGTGATGCCTTGCTTGGTGGCGTCAGCAAGCCCTCCCGGTGCTTCCCAGGTGGCGCGGGCAAACATGTCAAAGCGCTCTTCGGTGAGCATGCGCAGCAGTCCGGCCGAGTAATAGGCTTTGGTCACCTTGAAGCCCGCGGCCTCCAGGATTTTTGTGTCCGGCCAGCGGGAGCCTTGGCCGACGCTTAGCCGCTTGAGTTCATCGACGCTCTGGATTGCAGCGAATTTCGGCAGATCCTGCTTGCGTACCAGCATGATGCGATAGCCGAGCAAGCCCTTGTCCAGCGGAACCCGGACCGGAAGAAGTTTCTTCTCCTCATCAATATTGGAGCCTCGGGTCAGAATGTGCAGCTTGCCCGTGTTGTCGGCGATTTCGTCAATTGCCCGGGCGGTGCCGAAGGTCGTGTCACTGGCTTTGATGCTGAAACCGCCCTCGTTTTTGGTGCGTTCAAGTGCAGCTTCGAGTAAGGAGATGAAGTTCTTCGGCTCGTTCTTGTTGTAGATGACGGTCAGATCAGTAGCCAGGGCGCTCAGGCTGCATGTCAGCAGGCCGATTGCCATCATGCGCTGCAGTAGCTTGATCATGTTTGGCCCCTACTCTCTTGTTGCGGTGACGGTCGTTGCAAGGCTGCGCGTAGCGCTGGATACATGAGGGCGCTTATGCATTAAGGCGCGATGCACAGATTGTCAGCAGCCGAGGTGTTCCCGGTTATCGGCGCAGCTCCTAGCAACTTGAGTGGCCGAGCGGGCAGCGTCTTGTGCGGGCATGAGCTTGCGTTCAGGGTGAAGCAGCAGTCTCTGCTGTTCTGTGAGCGGCAGGCCCCTTTGCGGCAACGCGGGTACATGGAAAAACTGGGGTACAATGGCGCGCGGCGGGTCTCCCCGCATTGCAGCGTGGGAACCTGGTCAGGTCCGGAAGGAAGCAGCCATAACCATTCCCTGCAAGTGCCGGGGGTCAGGCTCGCCGCCTCTAATATATGAACGGGCTGTGTCTTGCGACACAGCCCGTTTGCTTTTGCAGGCTGGCGCAGGGAAGCGTCAGGCCTCTCTTTGTGCGACAGGGGGCGGCGCTGGCGTTGTGGCAGGCTGTATGGCATTACGTCGCTCATACCTCTGACTTGCCGAGACTGGTGTTGTGGCTTCCCCGAGCCATGCGTTGAGCAGCCACATGGCGCAGATAGCCAGTAAAACTGTTGCCACTAATTGGAACAAGGGGTGGTTACTCGCTCTGTGCCGGGCTTTGGGACTCATCGCGGGCTCCTCATGGCTTTTCAATTTGGTTGTTGCTCACGTGAGGCGCTGACGACCTGCCTTTGAAGGCGTATGCCGCGTCTGCGATCAGATGATGAGAAGCGCTGCGCCAAAGGCAAAGATGGCCAGACCGAGGCCTTCGCGCAGGCGGTGTGCAAACTTGGCTGACAATGTGTTGTGCATGATGTGCTCCTGATGTGCCGCTGATTTCAGCTTGATTTACGTGGTGTGGGCTCGCCAATTGAATCTGTGCAAGCTACTGATAGGGTCAGAGCATGGCTGTGGTATCGCTTCAGCACCCATGTGCTCCAGATATGGCTTCAAAGGCGGACTAAATGCTGATAGTGCTCAGCCTGACCTGCAAACACGTTGATGCAGAGATCCAGCAGGTGGTTGGCGAACTGTTTGTGTTGGGACATGGCAGGCTCCTTTTGATTGTCTAAAGATATTGGATTGCTGTTATTCAATCCAATTTATTAATCGAAATATGGTAATAGTCAAAATGAACTTCCCCCTGCGCGGAGCGCTGCAGCGGGAAGGGGGATTCCTGTGGTTTGACTGTTACGAGCGCTTTGCGTCATTAATGCAAAGGCCTTAGGCGGACAAATCGGTGCGAAGCGGCGAGGGCATCCGGGCTACAATCGCGCCCATGAGTTATCAGGTCCTTGCCCGTAAGTGGCGCCCCCGGAGTTTCGAGACCCTTGTCGGGCAGGAGCACGTGGTCCGCGCTCTGACACACGCGCTCACCACGGGGCGCCTGCACCACGCCTATCTCTTTACCGGGACACGCGGGGTCGGCAAGACCACCATTTCGCGCATTCTGGCCAAGAGCCTTAACTGCGAGCAGGGCGTGACGGCCACCCCTTGTGGCGTGTGTGCCGCCTGCACCGAAATCGACAGTGGGCGCTTCGTTGATTACGTCGAGATGGATGCCGCCTCCAACCGAGGGGTGGATGACATGGCGGCCTTGCTGGAAAAAGCGGCGTATGCCCCCTCGCGCGGCCGCTACAAGGTCTACATGATCGATGAAGTGCATATGCTGACCGGGCATGCCTTCAACGCCATGCTGAAGACGCTGGAAGAGCCGCCGGCGCATATGAAGTTCATTCTTGCGACGACGGATCCGCAGAAAATTCCGGTCACGGTCCTGTCGCGTTGTTTGCAGTTCAATCTCAAGCAGATGCCGCAGACGCACATCGTCGAGCATCTATCGAACATCCTTGGGCAGGAGGCTGTGTCTTTCGCGTCTGGTGCCCTGCGCCATATCGCCAAGGGTGCTAATGGTTCGATGCGTGACGCGCTATCGCTGCTTGACCAAGCCATCGCGCATGGTGCGGGCAAGGTTGAAGAGGAGGGGGTGCGCGACATGCTCGGCACGGTCGGCGAAGACCATCTCTTCGAATTGCTCGATGCCTTGCAGGCGCAGGATATTGGGGCCTTGATCGCCGTGGCAGATGCCATGGAGGCGCGCAGCCTGAGTTTTGAATCGGCCTTGCAGGAGTTCGCGACCCTGTTGCATCGCGTCGCACTGGCTCAATTTGCCCCGCTGGCGATTGCAGATAACTTCGAGCGTGAGCGTCTGGCGCCCTATGCGGCGGCCTTTGATGCTGAGTTTTTGCAACTGGCTTACCAGATCACGATTCATGGCCGGGAAGAACTGGCTCTGGCGCCGGATGAGTACACCGGTTTTACGATGAGCCTGCTGCGTCTGCACGCGTTTCGGCCCGAAGCACCTGGCAGCGCAGCGCGTGCGTCGACCGCTCCGGTCTCAACTCCGGCTCTGCGCCCCGGTGCGACAGCGGCTACGCCTGTTGTACCTGCCGCGCGTCCGGTGGCTGCTGCGCCGCAGTCTGTACAGGAGCCGCCACCGCCATGGGAAGACGAATCCGCTTCGCCGACGCAGGTTGCCGCTCCGCCTTCGCCGCCTGTTCCGGCCGCTGTTGCGGCGCCCGTGGCGCTGGCGGGGGCTGCCGACTGGCTGGCCCAGATCCAGGCGAGCGGCGTGGGTGGCATGGTGCGTGAGTTGGCGCAGAACTGTGAGTTCCTCGGTCTGGAGGGGAGTGTGCTGCGTCTGCGTTTGGCGCCGGCGCATCGGCATCTGATGGCGATGCCGTCAAACCTGAGCAAATTGCAGGAAGCCTTGTCCGCCACGCAGGGCAGGCCCTTACGTGTGAACATCGAAGTTGCTGAACCGGGCAGCCAGACGCCGGCTCAGCGCAAGCAAGAAATCCGTCAGGCGCGCCAGGCCGATGCCGTGGCTGCGCTGGAATCCGATCCCTTTGTGCAGGAGCTCATTGAGCGTTGCGATGCGACGCTGGTGGAATCCTCCGTCAAACCTTTAGGAGAAGCAGAATGATGAAAGGCGGCCTTGCTGGCCTGATGAAACAGGCCCAGCAGATGCAGGAAAACATGAAGAAGGCTCAGGAAGCGCTGGGCCAGATCGATGTCGAAGGCTCTGCGGGTGCCGGTGCCGTAAAAGTGGTGATGAACTGCCAGAACAAGGTCAAGCGGGTGCAGATCAACGAAGCCGTGATGGATGATCGCGAAATGCTTGAAGACTTGATCGTGACTGCGCTGAATGACGCCGCAGCCAAGGCCGAGGCCGTCAGCAGCGAAAAAATGGCGGGTTTCACCTCTGGCATGGGCATGCCGCCGGGCTTCAAGCTTCCGTTCTGAAACACAGGCGGGGACAAGCGCGCTTGCCCCGACTCTCCCATGCCTCTTCTGGACTCCCTTACCGAAGCTTTGCGGGTCTTGCCCGGCGTTGGGCCCAAGTCGGCCCAGCGCATGGCCTATCACCTGCTGCAGCGCGATCGCGAGGGCGCCGCACGCCTGGCAGGAACGCTCGCTGCAGCCTTGGCCGAAGTGCGCCATTGCGCGCGCTGCAATAACTTCACCGAGGCCGATGTGTGCGAACGCTGCCTTAGCCAGCAGCGGGATGCGAGCCAGCTATGCGTGGTGGAGATGCCATCGGATTTGATGGTGATGGAGTCCACGCTGGCGTATCGGGGTTTGTACTACGTTTTGATGGGCAAACTCTCGCCGCTGGATGGCATTGGTCCGCGTGAGCTGAAGTTCGACAAACTGGTCGAACGTGCGACAGACGGGATTGTCCAGGAAGTGATCCTGGCCACCAATTTCACCAACGAGGGTGAGGCGACGGCCCATTATCTCGGCGAGATGCTGCGTGCGAGGGGGCTGCGGGTGAGCCGCATTGCACGTGGCGTGCCGGTTGGGGGCGAGCTCGAGCATACCGACCTGGGGACGGTGGCGCAGGCCTTCGTCGAACGGCGAGGCTGGTAAAAGGAATGATCGAATGAAGCGTGGCTTGATGTTGTTGCTGTTTTGGCCGGTATGCGTATGGGCGGATGCTGCAAGCCATCGCAAGGCCGTGGATGAACTGATGATGGTTCTGCGGGCCGACGGGGCGGTGACGACCTGGCGCAAGCAACTGGATGCGCAGGCCATTGAGGTGATTGACAAGGCCCTGGCCGGCAAGAAAGAGGATCAGCTGAACGAAGCCCAGCGTGCCGCTGTCGAGCGTTTCTCGCAGCGAGCCAATGCTGCTCTGGACGCAGCGCTGGACTGGAGCCGGTTCAAGGATCCCATCGCCCAGATTTACCTCGAGAATTACAGCGAGGGAGAAGTGCGGGACCTGCTCGGTTTCTATCGCAGCGCGAGCGGGCAGAAAGCGCTCCGGCAAGGGGGGAAGATTGCGGATGCTGTTGGGCAGTTGCTGCGCTCGCAGATCCAGAACACGCTGCCGGAGTTTCAGCGCATCGGGCAGGACTTCAATCAGGAATATGAGCAGGCGGCTTTGGCCATGCGCACCCCCGTGCCAGTCAAAACACAGCCGCCCGCCAGTTCCCGCCCGGCCGCTCCTGCCTTTGAGGGCGTGAACCCTAAAACCGGGCGCTGACGCGTATCAGGGGGTGGGGCTGAAGCGCGCGCCGTCAAGCGTCACCGGCGGGACCGGCATAGCCGGGCGGCGGACTTTTTCTGTTGGCGCCAGCACCTCGGCTTCGCCCTTCACGACTGCCTTGCCATCCTGGTTGATGCAGACGCAGTCGAAAACCACGCGTTTTTTGTCATCGAATTTTTCGCGCGCGGTGACCGTGACGGTGAGTCGGTCGCCCGGCTTGACCGGTCGGGCAAAGCGCAGCGTCTGGCCTAGGTAGATGGTGCCGGGGCCCGGCAGCTGCACTCCCAGCACCGTGGAGACCAGAGCGCCGCTGAATATGCCGTGCGCGATTACGCCGCCGAACATGCTTCCCTGAGCGTATTCGTGGTCCAGGTGGGCCGGATTGATGTCTCCAGAGAGGGCGGCGAAGAGCTGGATGTCTGCCTCGGTGATGGTGCGTGCGAGGCTGGCTGAATCACCGATGGAGATTTCGTCGTAGGTGCGGTTTTCGATCGCGTTGCTCATGCTTTGCCCCGTTCTTTCAAGAAGATTGCCGCAGTCCGTTGTGCTGGTTGGCCAGGCCGCTCGATGTGTGCGGTGCAGCAATTTTAGGCCGGGACTGAGCGGCTACGGAGTGGCTGTCGGGGCAGGCGGCCCGGCCAGTGCTGGCCGGGCGCCGCGATCAGAGGGCTGCCAGATCGATTTCGCCGACGTTGTTGAGAACGTAGTCGGGCTTGTACGGGAACTCAGCCATCAGCGTCGGCGTGGTCACGCCTGAGAGGACCAGTACCGTGCTCATGCCGGCTTCCATACCGCCGACGATGTCGGTATCCATGCGGTCTCCCACCATCACGCAGTCTTCCGGATGGGCTCCGAGCTTGCGGGCGGCCAGCATCATCATCAAGGAGTTGGGCTTGCCGACGATGTACGGTTTCTTGCCCGTGGCTGCCGAAATGGCGGCCAAGATGGTGCCAGCGGCTGGTTCCAGGCCACCCTCGACCGGGTCGATCATGTCCGGGTTGGTGCCGATGAACTTGGCGCCCTGGTCAATCAGGCGCACCGCCTTCTTGAGTTGTTCGTAACTGAGCGTGGAGGACTTGGCGACCACCACATAGTCCGGATTCGATTCCGAGATCGAGAAACCAACGTTGTAGAGCTCGTTGATCAGGCCGCCTCCACCGAGGACATAGGCCGTGGCGTGCTGTTTCTGATTCTGGTTCTTCAGGAACATCGCTGTGGCCATGGCCGCAGTGATGAAATTGGCTTCGGTGAGTCCGTCGATACCGAGGCTGGCCAACTTCAGCTTGAGGTCCAGCGGAGTTTGTTCGGCGTTGTTGGTCAGAAACAGAAAGGGGGTCTTGCTCTCAAGCAGGCGGGTGACGAAATCCTTGGCGCCGGGGATCAATTGTTTGCCACGGTAGATCACGCCATCCATGTCCGAGATGATGCACTTGGCCATATTTGTTTTCCTGTTACAGGGGAGGTCAAAAACACATGCCGGAAGTATGCCGTAGATGCACAGAGAGCGGGCTGCGCACGCGCAAAGCAGATCAAGGATTGCCCGAATTGAGCTTTTTGCGCTTTTTGGGTTGAATGACGTTAGGGTTTATTTGCTTTGCAGGTTTATGATTATTATGTGTTTTTAAGAATAGATTGGAGCGCGGGCTTTAATCCCTCCTGCCGTCTTGGCTATAATCGCCCAGTTTTCTGAATCACAATCACTCGGGGTTTGCAATGAGCGATCACAAACTAGATGCATCCGCTGGCGGAGCATCGTTCTGTGCGTGCAGTCTGGATTCGTCCCGACGCACCCTGCTGGCCGCTACGGCCGGTGTCGGTGCGGTGGCGGCAGCCGGAGTGGCCGTACCTTTCGTGGCGAGCTTTACGCCGTCCGAGCGTGCCAAAGCGGCCGGAGCACCGGTTGAGGTCGATCTCTCCAAGCTGCAGCCCGGTGAAAAGATGACCGTCGAGTGGCAGGGCAAGCCGGTGTGGGTGCTGCGCCGCACGCCCGAAATGTTGGCTGCACTGAAGGAGGGGGCGGACAAACTGGTTGATCCCGAGTCGCAGGCTGCGCAGCAGCCGGCCTATGTCAAGGGCATCGAGCGCGCGATCAACCCCGAGTATTTTGTCTGTATCGGTATTTGTACCCATCTGGGCTGTTCGCCCTCCGACAAGCTCAAGGCAGGTGCCGAGAGCGGTATGGGAGCGGAGTGGAAGGGCGGCTTCCTGTGCCCCTGCCATGGTTCGCAGTTCGATCTGGCCGGGCGTGTGTTCAAGGCCATGCCGGCGCCGACGAATCTGGTGATCCCGCCGCACACCTATCTGAGTGAAACACGCCTGCTGATCGGCGAAGACTCCAAGGGAGCCTGAGGATGATTGATTCCAAGATGCTGGCCGAAAAGGGCCAACAACTGCTGGGCTGGGTGGATGATCGCTTTCCGCTGACCTCCACTTATAAGACGCATCTGTCCGAGTACTATGCGCCCAAGAACTTTAACTTCTGGTACTTCTTCGGCTCGCTGGCGCTGCTGGTGCTGGTGCTGCAGATCGTGACCGGCATTTTCCTGGTCATGCATTACAAGCCGGACGCTTCGCTGAACAGCGCCGGCATTCCGGTGGCGTTTGCCAGCGTCGAGTACATCATGCGCGACGTGCCGGGTGGCTGGATCATCCGTTACATGCACTCCACGGGCGCCTCGATGTTCTTCGTGGTGGTGTATCTGCACATGTTCCGTGGCTTGCTCTACGGCTCCTACCGCAAGCCGCGTGAACTGATCTGGCTCTTCGGCATCGCCATCTTCCTGTGTCTGATGGCTGAAGCATTCTTTGGCTATCTGCTGCCTTGGGGCCAAATG
Source organism: Uliginosibacterium sp. TH139 (assembly GCF_002855595.1). Classification (NCBI taxonomy): domain Bacteria; kingdom Pseudomonadati; phylum Pseudomonadota; class Betaproteobacteria; order Rhodocyclales; family Zoogloeaceae; genus Uliginosibacterium; species Uliginosibacterium sp. TH139. The sequence goes on from NZ_PKRR01000011.1 coordinate 13,982, forward strand.
TCCTTCTGGGGCGCGCAGGTGATCGTGAACCTGTTCGCGGCGATTCCTGTGATCGGGCCGGACTTGTCAATCTTCATCCGTGGCGACTTCGTGGTGTCTGACGCGACGCTGAACCGCTTCTTCGCCTTTCATGTGATCGCTATTCCGCTGGTCCTGCTGGGGCTGGTGGCGGCTCACCTGGTCGCGCTGCATGAAGTCGGCTCGAACAACCCGGACGGTGTCGAGATCAAGAAGCACAAGGACGCCAACGGCATTCCTCTTGATGGCATCCCCTTTCATCCGTACTACACGGTGAAGGATATCTTCGGGGTGTGCGTGTTCCTGATCGTCTTTGCGACCATCATTTTCTTTGCTCCCGAGGGCGGTGGTTACTTCCTCGAGTACAACAACTTCTTCCCGGCTGATCCGCTCAAGACGCCGCCGCACATTGCCCCGGTGTGGTATTTCACGCCCTTCTACTCGATCCTGCGTGCCACCACTTCGGATTTCATGTGGGCTCTTGGCGCCTTGGTGGCGATTACCGGTGGCTTGGCCATCCTGACCTCGAAGTGCAAGCCCGTGAAGGCCGTCGCGGCGGTAGTGACGCTTGGCGCGCTCGGTGCTTTCGTGCTGATCGAGGCCAAGGTATGGGGCGTTGTGCTGATGGGCGGCTCGGTGATGGTGATCGGCCTGCTGCCCTGGCTGGACCAGAGCCCGGTCAAGTCGATCCGCTACAAGGGTGGCCTGTACAAAAGCATCCTTGCAGTCTGGGTAGTCTGCTTTGTGATCCTCGGGTATCTCGGCGTGCAGCCGCCGTCGCCGATCGGCAACCTCGTCTCGCAGATCTGCTCCTGGCTGTACCTGGCGTTCTTCGCTTTCATGCCCTGGTACTCACGCCTCGACAAGACCAAAGCTGAACCGGAAAGGGTGACCTCGAAATGAGCCTGTTCAACAAGACTCTGGCCATTGCCGCGCTGGCCCTCACGGCCGCGCTGGCCCAGGCCTCAGGTGGTGTGCAACTGGACCGTGCGCCGCTGCGCTTCGATAATGCGTCGCTGCAAAGTGGCGCAAAGACCTTCGTCAACTACTGTCTGAACTGTCACGGTGCGAGCGCCCTGCGCTACAACCGTTTGACCCAGATCGGCCTGACCGAGCAGCAGATCAAGGATAATCTGATGTTCACCGCCGACAAGATCGGTGAGCAGATGAAGGTCGCCATCCGCAGTGACGACGCCAAGCGCTGGTTTGGCGCCGCGCCGCCCGATCTCTCGGTGATCGCCCGTGCTCGCGCCTCGGGTGATGGCAGTGGGGCCGATTGGCTGTATACCTATCTGCGTCAGTTCTACCGCGACGACTCGCGTCCGACCGGCTGGAACAACGTGATCTTCCCCGGAGTGGGGATGCCGCACGCCCTCTGGAATCTGCAGGGGGTGCAGGAAGCGCGCTTCGTCGAGAAAGATGATGGCCATGGCAACAAGGTCAAGCATCTGGAAGGGCTGGAACTGGTTCAGCCCGGCCTCTTGACGAAGGAGGAGTACGACGAAGAGGTGGCGAATCTCGTGTCCTTCCTCACCTGGATGGGTGAGCCGGCACAGGAGACGCGTCGCCAGCTCGGCTGGGCCGTGCTCGCCGTACTGGGTGTTCTGGCCGTCCTTTCCTGGATGCTCAAGAAGGCATTCTGGAAAGACGTGCATTAACAGGTGTGCAACCGAAATGATGGTGTTGGCTGGTCGCGACAGCGAAGCGCAGCAGGCGCGTCGTGTGGTTCGTGACACTGAATATTCCTGGAGTAATTCCGCAATGATGAATTTGTATTCCGGTACAACGGACCCCTTCAGCCACCGTTGCCGGATCGTGCTGTACGAAAAGGGCATGGATTTCCAGGTGGTGGACGTTGATCTCTTCAACAAGCCTGAAGACATCGCCGCAATCAATCCCTATAACCGCGTGCCGGTGCTGGTGGACCGCGACCTCATCCTGTATGAGTCGAACATCATCAATGAGTACATTGACGAGCGCTTCCCGCACCCGCAGCTGATGCCGCCGGATCCGATCATGCGTGCCAAGGCGCGTCAGATCCTGCATACGCTTGAGAACGAGCTTTTCTCGCATATCGAGGCGCTGGAGAAGAACCAGAAGGCTGCTGCCGACAAGGCCCGTGGCCATGTGCGTGATCAGCTGATGCAGCTCGTGCCTTTGTTCGCCAAGCAGAAGTACATGCTCGGCGACGAGTTCTCGATGCTGGATGTGGCGGTGGCACCGCTGCTGTGGCGCCTTGAGCACTACGGCATCGAGCTGCCGAAAACGGCTGCGCCCCTGATGAAGTACGCCGAGCGGATCTTTACCCGCCAGGGCTTCATCGACGCGCTGACGCCCTCCGAACGCGCCATGCGTCGGTAAACGTCCATCGGCCTGCTGTGCGGGCCGATTTTGAGACTGCGAAGCTCGCCGTATTCACATATGGCAGCGTTTCTCCTCTCAAACCCGGCTCCGCTCGCGATGGTCGATGGGCATTTACCGAGCAAGAGCTATCTTCTCTGAACTCGTGAGATCATGTTCGGGCGCGACTCCTCCGGGTCGCGCCCGAATTGCTTTCAAGGCCTGCATCATGAGTACATCCCAGTCTTCGTCCACCAAGTCCTATCTGATTCGTGCCATCTTTGACTGGTGCGTCGACAACAGCCTCACGCCCTATGTCGTGGTGCTGGTGGATGAGCGGACTCTGGTGCCGCTGCAACACGTGCGCGACGGTCAGATCGTGCTCAACATTGCGCCTTACGCGACCAACAAGCTGCTCATCGACGCTGAGGCGGTGAGCTGCCAGGCTCGCTTCTCGGGCAAGGTTGAAACCATTTACGTACCGATCTCCCAGGTGCTGGCCATCTATGCCCGTGAAAACGGTCAAGGCATGGCTTTTCAGCCTGGGGCCATCAGTGGCTCCGGCATGGAGTTGGGTGGTGTGGTGGAGGCGCCGGAGGAAGAGTCTGTCGAGCACCTGCCGGCCACTGCTGCAAGCGCGTCTGAGCCGGACGATGAGCCGCCGGTGCCACCGCCCGCCAGCAAGGGCAGCCATCTGCGTCGTATCAAGTAGCCGGCCCGCGGGCTGGCTGTGGTACGCGCGCCACTGTCTTCGCCTTTCCTCCTTGCTTGCCAGGCGCTTGATGCGACAATCCGGGCTGCTTTGTCCCGCGCTAATTCCTTGTCTTGAAGGGAGTTTTGCGGAGGGCAAGGGGGCAGCTCGGGGCGCTGTCGACAAGAACATCACACGGGGAGCGGGCCTTGCGGCACAGGAGCCAGACAACGCAGAGGCGAAAGCAGGCGCTGCTGGTGCTTGGCTTGCTGCTGTGCGCGCCTCAGGCGCTGGCGCAGAGCGGCCTCCATTTGCCGGAAGGCAAGGTGTTGGTCTGGGCCGCAGGTTTCGCAACCCTCTTTCTGCTCGCCGCTGCGCTGCTCTATCGACGCCAGCTTCGGGCCCTGTCGCGCCGCACGCGTGAGCTGCAGCTCTCCGAAGAGCGTTTCCGCCTGATCATCGAAGGCACCAGCGTGGTCGCTTGGGAGTATGACGCGGGTTCGGACGCGTTCACCTATGTCTCCGCGCCTGGCGCGCGTCTGCTCGGCTTTCCGTTGGAGGACTGGAAAAAATCCGGTTTCTGGCGTGCCCGCCTGCACCCAGAAGACAGCCAGCAGGCACTCTCCTTTCTGCGCGACATGCTGCTGCGCTCGGCTCAGCGCGAGTGCGAGTACCGCTTGATCCGTGCTGACGGACGCGAAGTCTTTGTGCGTGACCTGCGTACTCCGATCGAGGCTCATAAGGGGCATGTGACGGGCATGCGCGGGATTTTCGTCGACATTACCGCGCACAAGGCGTCGGAAGCTGAGCTGGAGGACAGCGAAGCGCGCTTTCGCAGCACCTTCGAGCAGGCTGCGGTGGGGGTTGGGCTGTGCGCGGTGTCCGGCCGCTACATGCGTGTTAATCAGCGCTATTGCGAGATTACCGGCTACTCCGGGAGCGAGTTGTTGCTGCGCGATTTTCGTGAGCTGACGCACCCTGACGATGTGGAGGCCAATGACCGCCTGCTCGACGCGCTGGTGCTAGACACCGCGGAAAAGTTCTCGATTGAGAAACGCATGCTGCGGCGCAGCGGTGACATGGTGTGGGTGAATCTCACCATGTCCCTGGTGCGCTCACGGCGCGGCAGCGGTCAGTTTATGGAGGTGATCGAGGACATCACGGCGCGCAAGATCGCCGAGCGCGAGTTGCGAGAGAGTGAAGGTCGGCTGCGCAGTATTCTGGTGGCGATGCGCGAAGGCGTGATCCTGCGTGACGCGCGTGGTGGCGTGATCATCGCCAACGCGGCCGCACGGCGCCTGTACGGCCTGATGCCGGAGGAAGGTTTTCCGCCCTTGCTCGAGCCCGAGGGCTACAGCTTCGTGCGTGAGGATGGCAGCCCCTGCCCGGTGGAGGAGTTGCCGGGCGCACGTGCCATGCACCTTGGCCGGCCGGCTTCCGCGGTGGTGGGCATCGATCGCCGCGATGGTACGCGCGGCTGGATGTTGGCCAAGGCCGAGCCGCTGGCACGCGATGTCCACACCGGTCTGCACCCGGTGGTGCTGACGATTAACGATGTGACCGCGCAGCGCCGTGCTGAAGAAGAATTGCGCCTGGCGGCCACCGTGTTCGACAACAGCGTCGAGGCGATCATGATCACCGATGCGCAGCGCCGCATCCTGTCGGTCAACAAGGCCTTCACCGATCTGACCGGTTTTCCCTCCAGCGTGGTGACCGGGCAGACCCCGGCGATGCTTTCGTCATCCAGGCAGGGCCTGGTGCAATACGATTCGATCTGGCGTGAGGCTGCCAGCAAGGGTAGCTGGCAAGGAGAGATCTGGCAGCGTCGGCGCGATGGCAGCGAGTTTCCGGAGTGGCTGTCGATCAGCGCTGTGCGTGATCGCAGCAATGCCATCAGCAACTTCGTGGCGGTGTTTTCCGATATCACCGAGCGTAAGGCCAACGAAGCGCGGATCGCCTTCCTGGCCCACCATGATCCGCTCACAGCCTTGCCCAACCGGACCTTGTTCCAGGATCGTCTCGAGCAGGCGCTGGTGCGTGCTGAGCGCTTGGGCAGTGTGGCTGCGCTGCTTTTCCTGGATCTGGATCGCTTCAAGACCATTAATGACTCGCTCGGCCACCTGGCCGGCGATCGCTTGTTGCAGGCGGTGGCTGAGCGGCTGCAGCATTGCGTGCGGGACACCGACACGATCTGCCGTCAGGGCGGCGACGAGTTCATCATCGTGTTGCCCGAGGTGGCTGATGCCGAGGTGCCGGCGCGGATTGCGGAGAAGATCCTGCGTCGTCTGGCGGAGCCTTTCGAGGTCGATGGGCATGTTCTGGGGACATCATTCTCGATTGGCATCGCGGTGTTCCCGGATGATGGGCGCCAGGCCGATGTGCTGATGAAGAACGCCGATACGGCCATGTATCACGCCAAGGAAAGCGGGAGGAACACTTACCGCTTCTTCACCGAGACGATGAATGCCAATGCGCTGGAGCGCTTGCAGGTGGAGAGCCAGTTGCGTGGCGCGCTGGAGCGTCGCGAACTGGTACTGCACTTCCAGCCCCAGGTGGATCTGGCCAGTGGAGCCATCGTTGGCGCCGAGGCCTTGCTGCGCTGGGAGTCTGCGGCGCTGGGCTTTGTGCCGCCGGGGCGCTTTATTCCGATCGCCGAGGAGTCCGGCCTGATCGTACCGATCGGGCGCTGGGTGCTGCGCGAGGCCTGCAGCCTGGCGCGAGGCTGGTACTCGCGCGGCATTCGCGACGTGGTGGTGGGGGTGAACATCTCGGCGCTGCAGTTCCGTCGTGACGACATCGTTGCCAATGTGCGTGATGCCCTGGCAGAGACGGGCCTGCCTGCCGAATGTCTCGAGCTGGAGCTGACCGAGTCCCTGCTCATGGAGCATGCCGAGGATGTGCTGGAAACCGTGCAGCGCCTCAAGGGCCTCGGCGTGCGCCTGTCGATTGACGACTTTGGCACCGGCTACTCCTCGCTGTCCTACCTCAAGCGTTTTGAGGTTGATCGTCTCAAGATCGATCAGGGCTTTGTGCGCGATATGGTTGATGACCCGGACGATGCGGCCATTGTGCGCGCGATCATTCAGCTTGGCCGTAGCCTCAAGCTCGATGTGATTGCGGAAGGCGCAGAATCGCGCCCGCAGGTCGAGTTCCTGATGCAGGAAGGCTGCCGTGAGGCGCAGGGCTACTACTTCTGCCCGCCGGTGACCGGCGATGTATTCATCGACATGGTCGAGCGCGGTTTTGTGGGCAGCAGCCCGAGGGTCATGCCCCTCCAGCGCTTGGCCTGAGTCTCGCCATCTCCGATCCGTGGCAGAATCCCTGCTCCTTGTGGCCGGCTGCCGGTTTCCAGCATGAGTGCTTCCACCCATTTCGACATCCTCATCGTCGGCGCCGGCCTGTCTGGCGCCAGCCTCGCCTGTGCCCTGCGCGGCAGCCGCTACCGCATCGGCTTGCTCGAGCGGCAGCGCCCGGAATGGCCGGCCGACTGGGATGCGCGTATCTACGCGATCAGCCCGGCCAATGTGGAGTTCCTGCAGCGCTGCGGAGCTTGGGCACATCTGGATGCACAGCGTATTGCGCCGGTCGAGCGTATGGCCGTGGCGGGGGATGCAGGCGGCCAGCTGGTGTTCTCGGCCTACGAGTGCGGGTTGCAGGCGCTGGCCTGGATCGTCGAGAGCAGCGCAATGGCGCGCGAGTTGTGGGAAACCGCCCGCCGCCAGCCGAATATCGAATTGATCTGCCCGGCACAGCCTGAATCCCTGGTCTTTGACGACGACGTGGCCCGGCTGCGTCTTGCCGATGGACGCGAGATCAGCGCCGGTCTGGTGGTGGGCGCCGATGGCGTGAATTCCTGGGTACGTGACCAGGCCGCCATTCCGGCCGAGCTGCGGCCCTATGGTGAGCTTGGGGTGGTGGCGAACTTCACCTGCGCAGAGCCTCATTTCGGCACCGCCTTCCAGTGGTTCCGGCGTGACGGGGTGTTGGCGTATCTGCCGCTGCCCGGGAACCGCATCTCGATTGTCTGGTCCACTCCCGAAGCCCATGCGCAGGAGTTGCTGGCGCTGAGTCCGGAAGCTTTTGCCAGCCGGGTGGCGCAGGCGGGCGAAGGCCGCCTCGGGCGACTTGAGTTGCTGGCACCGCCCGCCGGTTTTCCCTTGCGTCTGATGAAGCTGGATGCGATTGTTGCGCCGCGCCTTGCCCTGATCGGTGATGCCGCGCACGCTGTGCATCCCTTGTCCGGGCATGGCATCAACCTGGGGTTCCAGGATGCGCGTGAGTTGGCTGATCAGTTGCTGGCTTTGCCGGCTTTTCGTGATTGCGGGGAGCTTGCGGTGTTGCGTCGCTATCAGCGCGCGCGCGCAGAGGAGACCCTGCTGGTGCGTGAGATGACCGACGGTCTGCAGCGTCTGTTCAAGCCTGCGTTTGCACCGCTGGCCCTGTTGCGTAATGCCGGCATGAATCTGGCCGGAGCTATTCCACCCTTGCGTAGCGCGCTGGCGCGCTACGCGGCGGGATTACTGTAGTCGAATGATTGGAGAAGACATGAAGAACACCTTCCGGCGCGCCCTGCTGGCCGCCTGCACCCTGGCCGTGAGCCTGCCTGTACTGGCTGGCGAGGCTGAAGTTCGCAAAGCGGTGGGCGGCATCCTGCGTCAGGAAGGCTCGGTGACCAGCCTGCAGAAAGTGCCTTATGGCGATCTGTACGAAGTGGTGCTGAGTAATGGTGATCTGGTCTATGTCGACGGCAAGGGCGCCTTTTTGGTGAGCGGTCAGCTGATCGACCTGAAGAACAAGAAGAACATCACCGCCGAGCGCGAGGCCGAGTTGTCGCGCGTGAACGTTGCCGAGCTGCCGCTCAAGCAGGCGGTGAAGCAGGTGCGCGGGACTGGCAAGCGTACCCTGATTACCTTCGAAGACCCGAACTGTGGCTACTGCAAGAAGCTCGCCAAGGATATGCGTGAGCTGAAAGACACCACCATCTACGTGTTCATGATTCCGATCCTGTCGCCGGATTCTGGCGACAAGGCCCGCAACATCTGGTGTGCGGCGGATCGCGACAAGGCCTGGAACGACTGGATGGTGGACGGCAAGATGGCCGCCGAGGCCAAGTGCGACACCCCGGTGCAGAAGAACGCCGAAATGGCGCGCAAATACCGCATCACTGGTACGCCGACGATGTTCCTGGCCGATGGTAGCCGCATCGGCGGCTACGTGCAGCTGGCCGATCTGGATCGCCAGATCAGCGAAGCCGAAGCCCGTGTGAAGAAGTAAGCCCTGCTGTTTCTTGAGTTCAAGGAGAGGCGCTGCGGCGCCTCTCTTGCGTTGACCACGGGTCTTCGTGTCGCCGACGCCCCCAAGGGCAGGGCCTTAAAGTTCGCTGTAGCCCGCGTCGTTAAGCCTGCGGAACACTGGACTCAGGGCTGCCGGAGGCTTCATGGCCGCAGATTTTCATGTAAGGAATGCTGTGCGATGGCGTGCTGGGCTGACGCTGCTGACTGGTGCCTGTTTGGGCTACGGGCTGGCGTTGCTTTTCCTTGGCACGGGCTGGCTGTGGCCTGTGCTGCTGATATTTGCGGCCGTGGTGGCTGGCTGGCTGGCGGTGTACGGCAGTGTGCGTGCCGCCGAATCGCACGAGGCGCAAATCGTGGCTAGAGGCACACCGGGGATGGCTGATTTTTGTAGCGGGCTGAACCGCACGGTTGGTGCGGAGCTTTTCGCTATCGATGAAGAAATAGCCCGCACCCAGGCCTTGTTGCGCGACTCAGTCGCCTTGCTGACTGGTGGCCTGCAAGCGATTGCCACGCAGTCTGGCGTGCAGCAAGGCATTGTGCGCGCAGTGCTGGACCGTGCGGAGAACACGGATGAAGCCAAGGGCGCGAATGTGCGTAACTTTGCTCAGGATGTTGGCAAGATGATGAGCGACTTTGTGGATCTGCTGGTTCAGGTGAGCGTGCAGAGCCTTACCACGGTGCGCAACATCGACGACATGGTCGAGCAGACCGAGGCCATCTTCGCGGCCGTGGATGAAGTGCAGGGCTTGGCTAAGAAGACTAATCTGTTAGCGCTGAACGCTAGCATCGAAGCGGCTCGTGCAGGTGAGGCCGGCAAGGGGTTCGGTGTGGTGGCCGACGAAGTGCGCAAGCTGGCGCAGATCTCCGAGACCATCAACGCTCGCATCCGTGAGCGCGTGATCGGCGCCAAGGAGTCCATCGACCGGGTGCGCGAAACCGTTGCCGGCATGGCCTCGCGCGACATCAACGAGTGCATCGGTGCCAAGGCACAGGTGCAGGACTTGCTCAATAGCGTCGAGAAAATCAATCACGAATTTACCGATCACGCTGCTGATATGGGCGGTGTGGCTCAGCACATCGAGCAGGCGGTGGGGGATTCGATCCGCTCCCTGCAGTTCGAGGACATCGTCCGCCAGGCCCTCGACGACGCTCGCCTGAGGGGCGAATTGTTGCGCCAGCTGGCCAGCGAATTGCAGCAGGCGGCTGCACAGTCTGCAGACCCGGAGGAGCTGCTGGTACTGATGCAGCGTTTTCGCGAAACGCACGGTGAAAAGGTCGGGCGTGGCATCGTCAGCCAGACTTCGATGGATGCTGGCAGCGTGCAGCTTTTCTGATCACCTTTGCAGGGAGGCTCACGCACATGGGATTTACCTCTGGAGGCGGACTGGAAAACAGGCCTGTCACGCGCTTCATCCCCGGCGTGTGTTCGTTCGCCTGCTGCCGCGCGCGGGAGATGCCGTTGTGTCGCTGCGAGGGCTGAGGTATGCCGGAGCTTGTGGCATCCGTGCGTAATACTGCGTTGGTCGTTGATGACGAGTCGACCGGGCGTTTGATCCTCAAGGCCAGGCTTGAACGCGAGCACTATCGGGTAGTGACGGCGGCAGATGGCAAGGAGGCGCTTGAGCAGTTCGCGCTTGAGGCTCCGGATATCGTATTTCTTGACGTAATCCTGCCGGACTTTTACGGCTACGAAGTGGCGCGTGCGATGAAGCGTAGCGCCGGTGAGCGTTTCGTGCCGATCATCTTTCTCACTGGTTTGTCTGAGGAGGAGGCGCTGGCTGAATGCGTGGCCGCCGGTGGCGATGACTTCCTCTCCAAACCCGTCAATTTCTCGATCCTGAAATCCAAGATAGCGGCCATAGAACGAATTCGGGATCTCTATGAGAGCGGGCGCCTGCAGCGTGCGGAACTAGCGGATCTGCATGCGCGCATGCAGTACGAGCAGCAAATTGCCGAACGTATCCTCAGTGGGGCTGTGATGGCGCGCAATGTGGCGAGTCCGCCAATCCAGAGCTGGCTGAAGTCTGCCAGTACTTTCAACGGAGATCTTTTCATCAGCGCGTATACGCCTGCTGGCGGACTCTCCGTGTTGATGGGGGATTTCACCGGCCATGGCCTAGCCGCCGCGCTGGGCGCGCTGCCCGCAGCGGAGACCTTTCGCACCATGACAGCCAAAGGCTTCTCGCTGAGTGAGGTGCTCGCCGAGATCAACTTGAGTTTGCATCGTCTGTTGCCTACAGGCATGTTTCTCGCTGCGGCAGCACTGCGTATCGAAGCGGATCTGCAGACGGCGATGGTGTGGAACAGCGGCTTGCCGGATCTCTATCTGTGCCGCACCGATGGCTCGCGTCGCCAGATTGCCTCGCAGCATCCACCACTTGCAGCCCTTGCCGGATTCATTCCCGGCTGTGAGCCCGAGCTTCTGCTGCTGGCTTCCGGCGATGTCTTCCTGTTATGCAGCGATGGCGTAACCGAAGCCTGCAATGCCGCCGGTGAGCCGTTTGGTGAGGAACGTTTGGAAGGCGTTCTGGACGCTTGCTCGCCAAGCGAGGCATTCAACAGCGTGCGCGCCACGCTGACAGACTTTGTGGCCGGTACCGAGCAGCAGGACGACATCAGCTTGGTGGCTATCCCTTGCGAAAAGGCTCTGTTTGCCTGCGCGCGGATTGATGATGATGGGCAGGCCGTATGCGAGTTGCCTGCTAACGCCTGGAACTGGAGTCTGCGCCTGGAAGGTGCCAACCTGGCAAGGATTGACCCAGTGCCGCTAGTGATGGGGCAGCTCACCGCCTTTGGGATCTCCGCACATCATCGCCAGCAACTCTACGTGGTGGTCACTGAGCTCTTCAACAACGCGCTGGAGCACGGCGTATTGAGTTTGAACGCATGCTTGAAGAATACCGCCGAGGGCTTTATGGATTACTACCTGCTGCGCCAGCAGAAACTCGATGAGCTGGTGGAAGGCTTTGTCGACGTGCGGCTGGACTACCGCAAGGAAGATGGGCGGGGGGTGATTCGGGTGTTGATCGAGGATTCCGGGCGGGGGTTTTGCCACGGGGTGTGCGCGCGCTGCGATGTACTGCAAACCCTGAACGAGGCCAATCAGGGCGCCGGAGGCTTGATGTCGCTCAGTCTGGAGCAGGCTGGACGGGGTCTGAAGCTGCTGCGGACCTTGTGTCGGAAGGTCCGCTATCTCGGGATTGGAAACCATGCAGAGGCCGAGTACGAGCTCTGAGTGCGGGGTTTTCTGAGGCAGAAGTCTGCTATCCGCTGCCCTTTATGCCATTTCAAAAGAGCGCACTGCCACCGTTAAAGCCCTGACGAGCCGTAATACATGCTGCCAGGGAGATTTCGATGGGCAAGAAAATCCTGATCGTGGATGACTCTGTGTCGATCCGCCAGATGGTGAGCTTCACGCTCAAGAGCGCAGGCTTCGAGACGGAAGAGGCTGGTGATGGTCAGGCCGCGCTGGAAAAAGCCAAAGTGAAGGGTTTTGATCTGGTGTTTACTGATCAGAACATGCCGGTCATGGATGGTCTGACGCTGATCCGCAGTCTGCGCGGCCTGCCCAGCTACAAGAGCACACCGATCCTGATGCTGACCACCGAGGCCGGCGACGACATGAAAAACAAGGGCCGTGAGGCGGGGGCTACGGGCTGGCTGGTGAAGCCGTTTGACCCGCAGAAGCTGCTTCAGGTCGTCTCCAAGGTGCTGGTCTGAGCGCTGCGGCGAGGCCCCGCCCATGTCCATCGATCTTGCCCAGTTTTTCCAGACCTTCTTCGAGGAGGCTACCGACCATCTGGCGGACATGGAGCGCCTGCTCCTGCACATGGACACGGCAGCCCCCACCGCGGATGAGCTCGACAGTGTTTTCCGCGCAGCCCATTCCATCAAGGGCGGCGCCGGCATTTTCGGCTTTACCCGCCTCTCCGGCCTGACCCACGTTCTTGAATCCCATCTGGACCTGATCCGCTCCGGCAAGGCGAGGATGACTGAGGCCATTGCTGACGAGTTGCTGCAGGCCGTGGACTACCTGCGCCTGCTGCTGCAGTGCTGCCGCGACAGTTGCGAGCCGGACGAGGCCGAATATCAGAGCATGCTGCAGCGTTTTGAGCAGCTCGGAATAGGAGCGTGTGCGACGGCCACTCCCCCTGCTACTGCGCTGGAGAGCGACGACGGCTCTTTCGGGCTGTTTGCTGCGCCGCTCACCGCGGCCGATGAGGGCTTCGGTTTCTTTGTCTCCCCGCCTGCCCCGGAGCTGGTAGAGGACGCCATTGACGGCTTCGGCCTGTTTGCCCCGCTAGATGCCGCTCCCGCTCCAACTGCTGTGGATGAAGGCTTTGGCTTCTTTGAACCCATGCCGGAAAAGCCGCTGACGGCGGTCGTAGCACCTGCCGAAGCGGTCAAAGCGGCCGCACCTGCGCGCGAGGCCGGCAAGCCGGCGCCTGATGCAGCTTCGATTCGGGTCAGTGTGGAGCGAGTCGATCAGCTCATCAATCTGGTTGGCGAGCTGGTCATCACCCAGGCCATGCTGGCCGAAACCGGCCAGCATGTTGAAGGCCCGGTCGCTGAGCGTCTGCAGAATTCACTGAACCTGCTTGAGCGCAACACGCGCGATCTGCAGGAGGCCGTCATGTCGATCCGCATGCTGCCGATCAGCTTCGTGTTCAACCGTTTTCCGCGCGTGGTGCGCGATCTTTCGCACAAGCTGGGTAAGGGGGTCGAACTCGTGATCCAGGGCGAAGGCACCGAACTTGATCGTGGTCTGATCGAGAAGCTCGTCGATCCGCTCACCCATCTGGTACGCAACAGCATTGATCACGGCATCGAGTCTCCCGAAAAGCGCCGCGCGGCCGGCAAGCCGGAGCGCGGCACGGTAGTGCTGCGCGCCTCGCAACAGGGGGGCAATATCGTGGTCGAGGTCAGCGATGATGGTGCTGGCCTCAACCGTGAGCGCATCCTCGCCAAGGCGCTGGAAAACGGTTTGCCGGTGAATGAGGCGATGGCCGATGCCGATGTCTGGCAGATGATTTTCGCCCCCGGCTTCTCCACCGCAGCTGAGGTCACGGACGTTTCCGGGCGTGGCGTCGGGATGGATGTGGTCAAGCGCAACATCGCCGATCTTGGGGGGCGCATCGAGATCAGCTCGGTGGCCGGCCAGGGCGCCAGCTTCATCATCCGCCTGCCCCTCACCCTGGCCATCCTCGATGGCATGTCGGTGGCGGTGGGGCAGGAAGTGTTCATTATCCCGCTCACTTACATCCTCGAATCCCTTCAGCCGGGGCCGGGCGATATTCGCCGCGTGGCCGGCAAGGGCGAGGTGGTGCATGTGCGTGGCGATTACCTGCCCCTGATCCCGCTTTTCGATGTGCTGGGGCTACGCGGTGTGCATGACCCCGCTACCCGCATCCTGCTGCTGGTGCAGGCCGGTGAGCACAAGGCCGCCCTGCAGGTGGACGATCTGCTGGGCCAGCACCAGGTGGTGATCAAGAGCCTCGAGTCGAATTACCGGCGCGTGCCGGGAGTTTCCGGAGCCACCGTGATGGGCGATGGGCGTGTGGCCCTGATCCTTGATGTGGCCGATATCGTCCACGCCAGCCATACGGCGCAGGCCGCCTGAAACGCAGCAAGGAGCCGGCATGAATGCACCTGTCAGTAGCGCCGTCGAATATCTCAGCTTCTCGCTGGGCACCGAGGAATACGCGGTCGACATCCTCAAGGTCCAGGAGATCCGGGGTTACGACGCCGTCACCTCGATCGTGAATGCGCCCCCCTTCATCAAGGGCGTAATCAATCTGCGCGGCACCATCGTGCCGGTGGTGGACATGCGCATCAAGTTTGAACTCGGCGAGCCCAGCTACAACGAGTTCACCGTGGTCATCGTGCTCAATCTTGCCGGTGGGCGGGTGGTGGGCATGGTGGTGGATGGCGTGTCCGAGGTGATGAATCTGCCCGCCGCCGATATCCGGCCGGTACCGCCAATGGCCGCCGTTGTGGCCACCGAATACCTCACTGGGCTGGCTTCGGTGGGCGAACGCATGATCATTCTGCTGGATATCGAAACGCTCATGGCCAGCCCCGAGATGGGCCTGGTCGAAGCGGCTGTTGCCTGACGCTATACCCGACCCCTTTCCCACGTATCTAGAGACAGACCCGAGGGCCGCACCATGAAAGTGAACCTGCCAGTCACCGATCACGAAGTCCAGTACGAGGATGACACGCTCATCGTTTCGAAAACGGACCTCAAAGGCCATATCACTTTTGTGAACCGGGATTTCATCAAAATCTCCGGCTTCACCGAAGAGGAGCTGATCGGCAAACCGCACAACATGGTGCGTCACCCGGACATGCCGCCGGCAGCCTTTGAAGACTTCTGGAAAACGCTCAAGGCTGGCAAGCCCTGGGTGGGGCTGGTCAAGAACCGTTGCAAGAATGGTGACTTCTATTGGGTCGAGGCCAATGCCACGCCGGTTTTTGAGAGCGGGCAAGTGGTGGGTTATCTCTCGGTGCGCGTCAAACCCTCGCGCCAGCGCGTGGAAGAGGCTGATGTGCTGTATCGCGCGATGCGCGAGGGGCGGGCCAGGAATGTGGCGATCCGCGAAGGCCGGGTCGTCAAGACCGGCCTGTGGCAGCGCTTGAATTTCGTGCGCAGGTTGCATGAAGGCGTGCAGTTGCGGACCAAGTTTGCCCTGATCGGCCTGCTGCTCTTCGTTCCGTTGCTGATGGCGCTTGGCTTGCTGTGCATGAATCTCAAGGAGGGGATTGATGTCATTCATCTTGAGCGGGCGGGCCTTGCGCTGCATGGTGAGTTGCGTCAGGTGCTGCCCGAGCTGCAGAAACACCGCGGCCTGAATGGCCTGGCGATTGCCGGCAATGCCGATGCCCGACGCCAACTGACCGCTGTGGAGACACGACTTGCGGCGCAGATCAACGCCCTTGATGAGCAGGTGCGAGAGCGGCCACAGTTAGGCGCCAGTGAAGCCTGGCCCGCCTTGCGCGCGGAATGGGCGAGCTTGCTTGCGGATAGCAGCAAGTTGAGCGCCGAGCAGAGCTTTACGCGCCACACGGCACTGATCGAGAAATTGCTTGAGCTGATGAGCAAAGTTGCCAATGACTCCAATCTGGAGCTGGACTCGGATGCCACTACTTTCCATGTCATGAATGCAGCTGTACTCAATGCCATGGATGCGGCCGAGCATTTTGCGTTTGCGCGGGGGCAAGGGGCTCAGGCACTGGCACGCGGCGCGCTGGATTCGGATACCCGGAACATCTTGATCCGGCAGCTGAGCTCAGCCGAGCAGCATATCGAAGAGCTTGAGCATTCCATGGCCCTGGCTGTGCGTGATACGCCCTCACTCCATTCGGGTTTCGGGCAGCTGGTCGCCGCGATCAGTGAGAGTTCTACGCGCTTCTTGACGCTTTCCGAGCAGAAGCTGATCGGGCCCGCCAAACCAGAGATTAACGGACCGGATTTCTTTGCTGCGGGCACACAAGCCGTGGATGCTACGTTTGGTTTCTACGACAAGGCTACGGCGACGCTGGACGAATTGCTGGTGGCGCGCTCGGCGCGCCTGCAACGCGATGCCTTGAGGTTGATTGGCCTCACGCTCGGTATCTTTCTGGTGGGCGTAGTTATCGCCTTCTGGTTTGTACGCAACACTTGCAGCGCGCTGCAGATTGCGATCGAACGTTTTCGTGAGATTTCTGGCGGCAACTTCAAAGGTCAGGTTCAGGCCGACACTCAGGACGAGATCGGCCAGCTCATGCATGGACTCAAGTCCATGCAGACCAAGCTGGGTTTCGATCTGAATGACGCCCGCGAGCGTGCCGAGGAATCCCTGCGCCTGAAGATCGGCCTCGACAGTGTGGCGACCAATGTGATGATCGCCGACAACGATCGCAACATCATCTACATGAATCCTTCGGTGCAGACGATGATGCGTGCGGCGCAGAATGACATTCGCAAAGACCTGCCACAGTTCGATGTTGATCATCTGCAGGGCAAGAGGATCGATGTGTTCCACAAGAACCCGGAGCACCAAGCGCGCCTCCTGGCTACCTTTACCAGTACTTACCAGGCCACGGCCAAGATTGGCGGGCGCACCTTCCTGCTCACGGCCAACCCGGTCATCAACGAACGCGGCGAGCGTCTGGGCAGCGTGGTGGAATGGGTGGATCGCACGGTTGAAGTGGCGGTGGAGCAGGAGGTCAGCGACATCGTTTCTGCCGCCGCTGCCGGTGACTTCTCGCGGCGGATCGATGAGGGCAACAAGCAGGGCTTCTTCAAGGTGCTGGCGGAGGGGATCAACAAGGTTGTGGCCACTTCGGATGCCGGCCTCCGGGATATCGCCCGCGTGCTTGGTGCGCTGGCCAAAGGTGATCTCACCGAGAAGATCAGTGCCGACTATCAGGGGACTTTTGCGGACCTGAAGAACTACACCAACGAAACCGTGCGCAGCCTCGAGCAGATGCTGCGGCATATTCGCGAGGCCTCGGAAACCATCCATACCGCTGCAGGCGAGATCGCCAGCGGCAATACGGACCTCTCCTCACGCACCGAAGAGCAGGCCGCCTCGCTGGAGGAAACCGCTTCGAGCATGGAGGAGCTCACCTCCACCGTGAAGCAGAATGCGCAGAACGCCCGCCAGGCCAACAAGCTGGCCGAGGGGGCATCCGAAGTCGCCAGCCGGGGTGGTGATGTAGTGGGCCGCGTGGTGACCACCATGGGCGAGATCAACGAGAGCGCGCGCAAGATCGTGGACATCATCGGTGTGATCGACGGCATCGCCTTCCAGACCAATATTCTTGCGCTCAACGCGGCGGTTGAAGCGGCACGGGCCGGCGAACAGGGGCGGGGGTTTGCCGTGGTGGCGGGCGAAGTGCGGAATCTGGCACAGCGTTCAGCCGCTGCCGCCAAGGAGATCAAGGGCCTGATCAGCAACTCGGTCGAGAAGGTGGAGGACGGCAACCGTCTGGTTGAGACCGCGGGCAAGACCATGGAAGAGGTCGTGACTTCGATCAAGCGCGTCACCGACATCATGAACGAGATCTCGGCGGCGTCCCTGGAGCAGAGCAACGGCATCGAGCAGGTCAGCACCGCTGTGATCCAGATGGATGAAACCACCCAGCAGAATGCGGCGCTCGTTGAGGAAGCGGCGGCCTCGGCCGAAGCCCTCTCTGGCCAGGCCGCCACCATGCTGGAGATCGTTCGGCGCTTCCGCCTGGATGATGTGGCGCTCGCGGCAGATGCTGCCGAAGCCGCCCCTGCCGCGGCCCGTCCGGCTCCGGCTTTGCCCAAGCCCAAGAAGCCGCTGCGCGTACCTGTGGCACGCAAGGCTGCGCCGGTTGCGGCCGGCAAACCGGTGACTGCTGAGGGTGACGATGACTGGAGCGAGTTCTGACTGAAGCGGTAGCGTGCCTGCTGTGGGCACGCTACCAGCCCATGCAAACGGGAGGGCCGGCGTGCCGGCTGGCATGACGAGCGTGACGACAGCCGAAAACTCCGCAGACCTGCTCTTCAGCGAGCGCGAATTCACGTTCACCGAGCCGGATTTCCAGCGCGTCTGCGCGCTGATCTATGCGCGCGCCGGGATCTCACTGTCGGCCAGCAAACAGGATCTGGTCTACGGCCGCCTGGCGCGCCGCCTGCGTGCCCTGGGCATACGCTCCTTTGCCCACTATCTGGATCAGCTGGATGAGCCACAGGCACCGGAATGGGAGCATTTCACCAATGCGCTCACCACCAACCTCACCGCCTTCTTCCGCGAGAAACACCACTTCGAGATGCTCGCCGAGCACCTTCGCCAACATGCCGGGCACGGTCCACTGCGCGTGTGGAGTGCAGCTGCTTCCACGGGGGAGGAGGCCTACTCCATCGCCATCACCGTTGCGCAGAACCTGCACCGGGCGAGCGACGAGGTGAAGATTCTGGCTACTGACATTGATACCAGCGTGCTCGACAAGGGGCGTGCCGGCATCTACCCGGCCGAGCGCATCGACAGCCTGCCCGCCGAGCTGTGCGCGCACTATTTCCAGCGGGGCCAGGGGGCGCATGCAGGCCAGGTGAGGGTAGTGGAGCGTCTGCGCAGCATGATTGCCTTCAAACGCCTGAATCTGCTCGCCGAATCCTGGCCAATGCGTCACAAGTTTGATGTGGTGTTCCTGCGCAATGTGCTGATCTACTTCGACAAGTCGACCCAGGCCACCCTGATCGAGCATCTTTCCCGGTACATCAAGCCCGGTGGGTTGCTCTTCATCGGCCACTCAGAGAGTCCGCATGTTGACCGACGGGTCTTTGAGTCGATCGGCCGCACGGCCTACCGTGTGCTCGAAGATGCTCGCCATGGCTGACTACGGTTCGGCGCCTAACCGTTATCACGATCGCCGCTTCAATATCGAAGCGATCAAGATCCTGCCCGGGGAGTATTACGTGACCGGCCGCCCGGTGGTCATCGTTACCGTGCTTGGGTCCTGTGTGTCGGTCTGTCTCTATGATCGCGTCGCTCATGTTGGCGGCATGAATCATTTCATGCTGCCTGACAGTCACGAGGGGGGCGTGCTCAGCGAGTCCGCTCGTTATGGCGCCTATGCCATGGAGATTCTTATCAACAATCTGATCAAGGCAGGCGCAGCGCGTAACCGCCTGGAAGCCAAGGTCTTTGGTGCGGGTCATGTTCTGGATGGTTTGACGCATACCGACGTGGGAGCCCGAAATGCCTCGTTTGCCATGCGTTATATTGAAAACGAAGGGATCCGCCTGCAGGCCAGCGACATTCTTGGCATCTATCCGCGCAAGGTATATTTCTTTCCGGCGGAGGGGCGGGTACTGGTCAAGAAACTCAGGGCCCTGCATAACGACACGATTGCCCAGCGCGAGCTCGAATACGAAACCATGCTCGACAAGCTCAAGGTCGAGGGCAGCGTGGACCTGTTCTGAAGCGACGGAGATACGACAGCATGATCAAGGTACTCATCGTCGATGACTCTGCCCTGGTGCGGCAGATTCTGACGGCCATTCTCTCCCGCGAAGCCGATATCGTGGTAGTTGGCCAGGCCGCCGATCCATTGATCGCGCGCGACAGGATCAAGGAGCTGAACCCGGACGTGCTCACGCTGGATGTGGAAATGCCGCGCATGGATGGGCTGGAGTTCCTCGAAAAACTCATGCGTCTGCGCCCCATGCCGGTGGTGATGGTCTCCAGCCTGACCGAGCGCGGGGCCGACGTTACGCTGCGTGCGCTGGAATTGGGGGCGGTTGATTTCGTGACCAAGCCCAAACTCGGCGTGGCTGAAGGCCTCGAAGAGTATGCACAGGAAATTGTTGCCAAGATCCGCGCCGCGGCGCGTAGCCAGGTGCGCAAGCGCTCGGCCGGGCCGCATGTGCCGCTGGTGGTGCCTTCCAGCATCAAGGGCGCCAGCGAGAAGCTGATCCTGCTTGGGGCTTCAACTGGGGGCACTGAGGCGATCAAGGATGTGCTTCTCGACATGCCACCCAGCTGCCCGCCGATCGTGATCGTGCAGCACATGCCGGCCGGCTTCACGGCCTCTTTTGCCAAACGCCTGGATGGTCTGTGCCGGATCACCGTGAAGGAAGCGCAGAGCGGTGAGCGCATCGTGCCCGGCCACGCCTACATCGCTCCCGGTGGGCGCCATCTGGTACTCAAGCGCAGCGGTGCGTTCTACCTCACCGAACTGAACGACGACGAACCGATGAGTCTGCACCGACCTTCGGTGGACAAGCTGTTCCATTCCGCTGTGCCTAATGTGGGCGCCAACGCGGTAGCGGTGCTGCTCACCGGCATGGGCAAGGATGGTGCCCAGGGCATGCTGGCTCTGAAGCAGAAGGGCGTCTATACGGTGGCGCAGGATGAAGCCAGCTGTGTGGTGTTTGGCATGCCGCGCGAAGCCATCCAGCTCGGCGCCGCTGATGCGGTGCTGGATCTAGGCAAGGTTGCTGAGCACGTGCTGGCGCGCTTTGGCGCGATGGCGCGCTGATGGGGTGTCGGGAAGGAGGCTTGAAAAGCAGAAAGCCCGCGCGCAGCGGGCTTTCCGTGGCACTGAACGGTGTCAGGCTTTCTGCGGAGCCAATGCTCCGGAGCTGGCGGCTTTCCTGGCGTGGGCGCGGTTGACGTAGACCTTCATCGCGATCGACACGATCAGGGCGAAGGCAAAGACACCCGCAAATACCTGCATCATCGCGGCGTAGCTGCCCGTCTGCTCGCGCAGGAAGGACGCGAAGCTCGAGCCGATCATGCCGGCCATGGCCCAGGCTGTCAGCACGTAGCCGTGGATGGCCGAGATTTGCTTGGTGCCGAAGAGATCGCCGATGTAGGCCGGCAGGGTGGAGAAGCCCCCACCGTAGCAGCTCATGATCGCGTACAGCACCACCTGGAAGATCAGCACGGCGGACAGGGTTGGCAGCAGCCAGAAGGCCAGGATCTGGAAGGCGAAAAAGGCGATGTAGGTGTTCGGGCGGCCCAGATAGTCGGAGGCCGAGGCCCAGCCAATACGGCCCAGACCGTTGAACACGCCGATCAGGCCGACGATTGCGCCCGCAGCGATGGCGCTCATGCCGGTCACCTCCTGCGCTAGGGGCGACGCCACCGAGATCACTGCGATGCCGCAGGTGATGTTGATGAACATCATGATCCACAGGCCGTAGAAGGGCTTGGTGCGCACCGCTTCGTTGGCGGTGATGTTGGAAAGATCTTCCTTGATCTTCTTGCCGGCCACTGCGCCGCTCCAGCCAGCAGGCTTCCAGTCCTTGGGCGGCGGCTCAAGGTAGCGGGCTGAGGCGATCATCACGACCAGGTACACCGAGCCCATGATGAAGAAGGTGGTGGAGACGCCCACGTTCTCGATCAGCTTGGCCATGATCGGTGCGGCGATCATCGAGGCGAAACCGAAGCCCATGATGGCCATACCGGTGGCCAGACCGCGACGGTCCGGGAACCACTTCACCAGCGTCGAGACAGGTGTGACATAACCGGTGCCCAGGCCCATGCCGCCGATCACGCCGTAGCAGAGGTAGAGCAGCCACAGGTTGCCGATCTTGGTGGCCACCCCGGCGCCGAGCAGGCCTACGCCCCAGAGGATTGCGGAGACGGTGCCTGACACGCGCGGGCCGCGCTTCTCGACGAAGTGGCCCATCACCGCGGCCGACATGCCGAGGAAGAAGATCGCGATGCCAAAGGTCAGGTTGGCCTCCTTCAGGCTCCAACCGAAGGCCGCTTGCAGGGGTTTGGAGAACACGCTCCAGGAGTAGGCCGAGCCGATGCAAATATGGATGCCGACTGCGGCCAGTGCGATGAGCCACCGGTTCTTCATGGGATACCTCTGAAATGAATTCTGCAAATGCAGCGAGCAAAGTCTCATCCAGGCGGGTGGGCCGCAGTTTGATGGCAATCAAACTGGCTAAAAGCTAATTTAATGGACTCATTAATATTTCTGTTCAACAAACGGCTGCGTATTGATGCGCTGCAGGGCCAGCGAGCGTGCCGGCTCCGGTATTTGGGCGGCGCTCAGGATTTTCCGGTGAGGCTGAAGCACACCGTATTGCCGCCCGCCTTGCGGGCTTGTTGCATGGCGCGCTGGGCGCTGTTGAGCAGGGTTTCCGCACTGCGTGCATGCTGCGGGAAGAGGGCTGCGCCGATGCTCACGGTGATGCTGATGTGGCGATTGTTGATCACGAAATCCTGGCTCAGGGCAGCGTGCAGCTTGTGGGTGACGAGGTGGGCATCCTCATCGCTGGCGAGGGTGGACAGCAGCAGGGTGAAGTCGTCTGAGCCGAAGTGGGAGACGGTGTCTGAGTCGCGTATGGTGCAGCTGAGGCGCTCGGCAATCTCGCGCAGCAGCTTGTTGCCCACGGCCTGACCGAAGTTCTCATTCACGCTCTTGAAGTTGTCCACATCCACGCACAGCAGGGCGAGGGTTTCGCGTTTGCGTTTGGCCATGCGCAGGGCCTGCTGAAGGCGATCGAAGAACAGGGTGCGATTGGGCAGGCCGGTCTGCGCGTCGACCTGAGCCATGCCTTGCAGGCGTTCGCTGGCCGTCTTGCGTTCGGTGATGTCGCTCATGGTGCCGATCATGCGTGCGGCCGCACCGGTAAAAGTGCGCGCTACGACCATGCCGCGCGCGGCCACCCAGTGCCACTGGCCGTCTTCGCCCTGCATGCGGTGCTCGCTGAGATACTGACTGCTCTTGCCATCCAGGCAGGCCTGCATGGCAGCGCGTTCCTGACTTTCGTCCTCCGGGTGGATGATGGCTTTGGCGGCTTGCCCGGCGGATACGCCGAGGATTTCGTCGCAGCGCGGCGAGAAGCTGATCTGGCCGCTCTTCAGATCCCAGTCCCATACCCCGTCGCCGGAGCCTTCGAGGGCGAAGCGCCAGCGTTCTTCGGCTTCCTGCAATGCGTCCTGAAGGCGCTCGACCTCATTGCTGCTGCGACGCTTGCCCGCCGACAAGTGCATGCAGAGATAGAACAGCAGGGCCGCCAGCACGACGCCGAGCAAGGCAACCGGCTTGGCTGGATCACCCCCGATATGGCTGTTGAAGGCGGGCAGGGCGTGGATGTGCAGCGGCCAGATACGCTCGCCAAGGCGCAGTTCGCCGCTGTAGCTCAGATCCGGAGCGACAGCTACCGGAGCGCTGCTGCCCGAGGCTGGGGAGAGGCGGGTTTCGGCACTGTCCTGAGCTCCGTCGGTGATCAGCAGTTCGAGATCGTCGGCCTTCTGGCCAAGCGTTTCATGCAGCCATTCGCGCATCGAGAAGGCTGCGACCAGCCAGGCCTGCAGATGGGTGCGGCGCTCCGCAACGCTGAGCGCAGGCTCGCCCGGAGTAAATAGGGGGCTGGCGATGATGAAGCCGGGCTTGAACTCGCTGCCGTCCGCCCGGAGGGTGAGGCTCCCCGAGAGGCTGGGGCTGCCGGCATCGCGGGCTAGGGTCAGGATGCGTTGCTGCTCAGGGTCGGCAAACAGATCCTGGCCGAGCTGTGTGAGACGGGCGCCCTGAGCGTTTAGGGCGAGGCTGACCGGGGCGTAGAGCGGGCGCTCGCCGGCGGGGCTGATATCGAAACTGCTGCCGGTTTTCTGGCGCTGGCTGATGAGAAAATTGTCACGCTGCTCAAGGGTCACCAGCGGGCTGATGCTGAGGCTCTCGAGCCCGTTGAGGCCGGCTGTTGGCAGTTGCGGGGCGAGAAAGCTTGCCAGGGTGTTGCCGTTGCCGCTGGCGTAGTGGGCCTGGGCGCTGCGCAGCAGGTGGGCGCTCCGATCAAGCTGCTGCTGGAGCAGGCTTTGCGTTTCATTGGCAAGATGGCTGAACGTGGCTTCGCGGCGGGCCAGATAGTCGCCGTGCAGCTGGTGCCAGGCAAAGCCGGTAAACACCAGAGTGAGCAGACTGGCAACTGCAGGCAGGGCAAAGCTGCGGAAATGGAGCATGGCGTGTCTCGTGTGGATAAGCCCTGAATGCCGGCGGCGGCCTGCACAGATATCGAGCCTGATCTTGAATTGAGAAAATAACAAAACTGTTAAAAATGCGCTTGGCAGTCTGTCACACCGGGTTGCCGTTTGTTTGCGTTGCGCCTTGCGAGGCTACACTTCGGTCAGCTGCCTCGCAGCCGGTTGTAGCCCAGAACTTAGCCTGTTCCGCACTCTTCGGGAGTCTCCATGCCCTTGTCGCTGTCAAAGCCTTTTCTGTTCCGCCAGCAAGCCCTGATTGGTGGCCTTTGGTGTCAGGCGGATTCGGGCATGCTGCAGCCGATTTACAACCCGGCCAGCGGCGATTTGCTGGGGCACGTGCCGCACATGGGCGCCGAGGAAGCGCGGCGTGCCATCGCGGCTGCCGTCGAAGCCCAGAAGGCCTGGGCCAGGCGAACGGGCCACGAGCGCGCGCGCGTGCTGCGGCGCTGGTTCGAACTGGTCCTGCAGCACCAGGAGGACTTGGCTCGCCTGCTTACCCTTGAGCAAGGCCGTCCGCTAGCCGAGGCCCGGGGTGAGATTGCCTATGGTGCAAGTTTCATCGAGTGGTTTGCCGAAGAGGCCAAGCGCAGCTATGGCGATGTGATTCCCTCACCGCAGGCGGACAAGCGTCTGGTGGTGATCCGTCAGCCTGTGGGCGTGGTGGCGGCAATCACGCCCTGGAACTTCCCGAATGCGATGATCACGCGCAAGGCGGCACCAGCGCTTGCGGCGGGCTGTGCTGTGGTCCTCAAGCCCGCGCCGCAAACGCCTTTCTCGGCCCTGGCACTAGCCGCGCTGGCCGTCGAGGCCGGCGTGCCGGCCGGAGTGCTGAATGTCGTGACCGGCGATGCTGCGGCCATTGGCGAAGCCCTCACCGCCAGCCCGCAAGTGGCCAAGCTGAGTTTTACCGGCTCGACCGCTGTCGGGCGCAAGCTGCTCGCCCAGTGTGCGAATACGGTCAAGCGCGTGTCGCTGGAGCTGGGCGGCAATGCACCGTTCATCGTGTTCGAGGATGCCGATCTGGACGCCGCCGTGGAGGGCTGCATCGCGTCCAAGTTTCGTAATAGTGGTCAGACCTGCGTGTGCGCCAACCGCATTTACGTGCAGGACGGCGTCTATGAAACCTTCGCTCGCAAGCTGGCCGATGCTGTGCGCAAGTTGCGCGTGGGCAACGGGCTGGAGGAGGGCGTGAGCTTGGGGCCGCTGATCGATCAGCGCGCCGTGCATAAAGTTGAGGTGCATGTGGCTGATGCGTTGGCGCAGGGAGCTCAACTGGTTCAGGGCGGTACGCGTCACGCGCTTGGGCACGGCTTTTTCGAGCCGACGGTGCTGGTCGAGGTCACCCAGGCCATGCGCATCGCGCAAGAAGAAACCTTTGGTCCGGTGGCAGCATTGTTCCGCTTCCAGAGCGAGCGTGCCTTGCTGGAGATGGCCAACGCCACCGAGTATGGTCTGGCGGCCTACTTTTACAGCCGCGATCAGGCGCGCTGCTGGCGGGTGGCCGAGGCGCTGGAGTGCGGCATGGTGGGCATCAATACCGGGTTGATTACCAATGAGGCGGTGCCCTTCGGGGGCGTCAAGCAGTCCGGTCTTGGCAGGGAAGGCTCGCGCTATGGCCTCGATGAGTACCTTGAGCTCAAGTATCTGTGTTTTGGCGGCCAGGGCTGAGTAAGCCGGAGGTTGAACTTGCTGCGACGCAGCGTTTTGGGTTTCGTTGCGGCGGCGTGACTATTTCGTCACAGGTCTTGGAGAATTTTGTGTCTTTGATGTTGTTACCGGTTGCAAAGGAATTCTGATATCGGTAACACTTCCATGGTCGCGGTCACATAAATGCCGCGTGGGCATGTCAGAACATGCCTGACAGGTTTGTCGGCAACGAGCGGCAGCCGCACCATAAAAATGGAAGTGAAGGAGATACAAGATGGCAGTAACAAGGAATATCAGCAGCCTGCTGGCTGTGCTGATGGCCGCAGGCTTGGCCGCGTGCGGCGGCGGTGGCAGCAGCGATTCTTCCAGCAGCACTGCAGCAAGCAGCAGCGCCAGCTCGGCGGCCACCAGCAGCGCCAGAAGCTCGGCAGCTGCCAGCGCTACGAGCGCCATCAGTTCTGCAGCCGCCAGCGCCGCTAGTTCCACGGCCGCTAGTTCGGTTGCAGCCAGCAGCACGGCAGCCAGCTCCAGCTCCAGCTCCAGCGCTGCGCTGGTGCCTGCTGCAGGCGCCAGCTCCATCCATGTGGACACGCGCTTGCAGATCACTTTCGACACCGTTCCCTCGCTAGGGGGCAGCGGTCTGATCAAGGTCTACAAAGCAAGTGATGACACGCTGGTGGATACGATTAGTCTGAACGTGTTTTCTACCGGTAGCACTATTGCCCCTCAATACACCGCAGCTACGCTGACCGCCAACAACACCCAGACGGCTATTCCGACGGCCAATACAGAGATCGACAGGCTTGGCTACGGTGCGGGGACTGCGCTGACACAATGGCGCTGGATCTTCTATCGCCCAGTCTCAATCTCTGGCAAGACCGCGACAATTCGACTCCATGATGGCGTGTTAAGCCCGTCCACTGCGTACTACGTGCAGATCGAGAATGGTGTGCTGAGTGGTACCTACAAAGGCTCCGCCTTCGGCGGGATTTCAGACAAGACAACATGGAGCTTCACCACACGTACTGCGCCGACCTCATCCAGTAACGTGACGGTCGACGATGACGGTACTACGGCCGATTTTCGGACCGTGCAGGGTGCAATCAACTGGGTCACCAGCAAGTGTGGCAGTGCTGGCAGCGATAGCAGTTGTACCGACATCAGCGTCGCCAAGAGCATCCTGGTGAAGAACGGTACTTATGACGGCGAACTGTTTGTCCGCAATATTAATAATCTGGTTATTCAGGGCGAGAGCCGTGCAGGAGTGCTGGTGCGCTCCGAAAACTTTGACCAGTACAACCCGGGTACTGGTGGTAGCGTGAATGCTTCTGCATATGGAACGCTGACCTATGCTGCAACGGGTGGCAACCGGACGCGTCTGAACGGTGGTCGTTCCGTACTGCTGGTCGAGGGGGCTGATTTGCTCAAGCTCACCAACTTCACCCTGCAGAACACCCATGTGAAGAACGCTTGGGAGGGCAACACGATTACGATTGGCAACAACAACCAGGCAGAAACGATCTACTTCAACAGTGGGTCACTGTCTGGTGGGCGTCTGATTGCTACGTATATGAACTTCTATAGCACTCAGGACACGATCCAGACCAAGGGCTGGGCATGGTTCTACCAGTCGTTGATCAAGGGTGATGTGGACTTCGTATGGGGCGCTGCGTATGCCATCCTATTGGAAGAGAGCGAACTGCGCACGGTGGTTGATACAACCAATACCACACTGGGTGGATATGTGACCGAGTCGCGCATGGCGTATGGCTTCCCGGGCATTGTTGTGCTCAACAGCTCGCTGACCCGTGAAGCCGGAGTGCCGGATGGCGCAACCTATCTGTCGAGGCAGGCAAGCAATTTCTCGAGTGGCTACTGCAGCACGGCCACCACGACAGGGTCGTTGGCTAACGCTAACTATGGCTGCAATAACGTGGCCTATATCAACACCAAGATGGATGGCCATATCGCAACGGTCGGCTGGCTGGCTTCCAATGAGCCCCCGCTTGCAGCCAGCAGCACTACTGGCTACCGCGAAAGTGGCATTACCAATCTGAGCGGCACTGCACTTGATCTGAGTGGCCGTCTTACAACCTACGCTTCAACTGGCAAGGTGTTTGCCAGCACGACGGCTGATCTCTCAGGCTTGACTACTCGCAAAAATGTTTTTGCGCAGTGGAATGGCAACGCAGGTTGGGCCCCGGAGCCGTAATCAAGCTTTGGTATTCAGGCAGGCACGGCCGGGGGAACCCGGCCGTTTTTCTTTGGAGGCTCGCCATCGCCGGCTAAAATGCGCCGGAACGTTTCTCGCCCCGGAAAGAACTGCATGCAAAAAATCACGCTTACCCGCCCTGACGATTGGCACCTGCACTTGCGCGATGGTGCTTCCTTGCACGTCACCGTGGCGGATGCCGCGCAGCGCTTCGGCCGCGCCATCATCATGCCCAACCTGCGCCCGCCGGTCACCACCGTGGAGCAGGCGGCCGCCTACCGCGCACGCATCCTCGCCGCCGTACCGGCCGGGCTCAAGTTCGAGCCTCTGATGACGTTGTACCTGACAGACAACACCTCACCCGAAGAGATCACGCGCGCCAAAGCCTCCGGCTTCATCCATGCGGTGAAGCTGTACCCGGCCGGCGCCACGACCAATTCGGATGCCGGGGTGACGTCGATCGAGAAAGTCACCGGCGTGCTCGAGCGCATGGAAGAACTCGGTCTGGCTCTCTGTGTGCATGGCGAGGTGACCCATGGTGACGTGGATGTTTTTGATCGCGAGTCTGTTTTTATTGACCGCGTGCTGGCTCCGCTGGCGCAACGCTTCCCGCGTCTGCGCACGGTGTTCGAACACATCACGACGCGCGAGGCGGCGCAGTATGTGAGCAGCGCCGGTGAGCATGTGGCCGCCACGATCACGGCCCACCACCTGCTGATGAACCGCAACGCAATCTTTGCCGGCGGTATCCGCCCGCATCACTATTGCCTGCCGGTACTCAAGCGCGAAGTGCATCGTCAGGCGCTGCTTGAGGCGGCGATTTCGGACAACCCGCGATTCTTCCTCGGCACGGATTCTGCACCGCACGCCAAGAGCACCAAGGAAGCCGCTTGTGGCTGTGCCGGTTGCTATACCGAGCATGCTGGCATCGAGTTGTATGCCGAAGCTTTCGAGTCTGCCGGGGCGCTGGACAGGTTGGAGGCGTTTGCGAGTTTTAACGGGCCGGACTGGTATGGCCTGCCGAGAAATGCCGACACGATCACGCTGGCCAGAGAAGCTTGGAGTGTGCCGGCGACGATGGATTATTTGCCGGGCGATCCGCTGGTGCCGCTGCGTGCGGGCGAGACGGTGGCCTGGCGTCTGGTGTGAGGAGATTAGGATGAAGAGGCTGTCCTTCCTGTTGTTGCCTGCCGCGATGTTGCTGACGGGCTGCGAGAACAATGCGGCCTCTTATTCGATCGACGAGAGCAAGAACCATTCGATCAGCCTGGTGCGCGAGCAGAATCTGCCCTGGTTCGGTGAGGTGCATCAGCGCTTCGTCATTGCACGTTTTCCCGAGTGTCAACGTCGTTACGACATTGCAGCGACCGGCACTGGGATGGCCAAGCTTGATCTATACGAAGTTGCGCCACGCCTGTATGCCGCTCAGCAGGGCAAGGCCTGGTATGCACTGGGAACCGAGCAGTGCGTGGTCCAGACCTTCAAGCCGGAGGACCGGCCGACCAGCCCACCCGGCAGGCTGGTCGGCAGTTTCGTCAAGAAAGAAGGGGCTCTGGTCTTCGAGCCGGCCGTGCCCTGAGGGGCGGCTCCCTGCGCCGTCTTTGTGATCCATTCGGCTTGCGGCCGACAGGCGCCTGCTGCCGACCATTTCCCGCGCACCGGGGGGGCTGCCAGGCCCGGCCCCGTATTCCTTTCGTGGTGAGTGGAGGCGGTTAGTCGGCTTCGCATCTTCCGCTCTGGCCTACGTGGTGACGCGGATTGCCTCTTGCAGGTGAGCAGCGGAAACTTCCGGCTTACTCCAACCGGGTTTCACGCTTTGCCCGCCGACGCTTTCTCCCTGCCGCAGCTCTTCGGCTATGCCACTTTTGTGCTGGGCATGGTTAGTTTCTCCCGCAAGCACGATCATCAGTTCCGCAAGTGGCTGACCCTGCAGAACTTTGTTTACGCTGTGCACTTCATCCTCATGGGTAACGTGGCCGCCACGGCAGGCATGCTACTGTCGATTGCGCGCAATCTATTGTCGATGCGCACCCGCTCCCTGTGGGTGGCGGGCGTGCTGTTGACAGCCAACTTCGTGCTGGCCTTCTTCGTGGTGAAGAGCGCCTGGAATGTATTCCCGCTGCTGGCTGCTGCGGTGGCCACCATTTCGATGTTCCGCTTCAGCGGGCTGCAACTGCGCTACGGCATGCTCGGCGCGACCCTGCTGTGGCTGGTCAATAACATCCTGATGGGCTCGATCGGCGGTACGGCGATGGAGCTCATGATTACCGCGATCAGCTGTTCGACGATCTGGCGCCTGCGCCGCGAGCAGCCACCTGCCTGAGATTCAGGACGAGATGAAAGGCTGGGTGTCGAGCTTCCACTTGGCCGGGTCTTCGTGACCGACGATGCGGTCGGCGCCGCCACAGCCCATCGGGCGCGACAGATCCAGATCGTAAGGTTCGACGCGGTGGCCGGTCTTGGCGTTGAAAATGACCTTCAGGCGGGGCTGCAGCAGGTTGGTGTCGTTCTGCTCCAGCACCACACCGAGACGGCCTGATTCAAGCTTGACCAAGGCGCCCACCGGATAGATACCGACACAGCGGATGAAGGCCTGGACCAGTTTCGGATCGAAGTGGAAGGCACTCCATTCGTGCAGCTTGCGCAGTGCGTCGGTGGCCGTAATGCCGCGGTGGTAACAGCGATCCGCCGTGATTGCGTCATACACATCTACGATCGAAGACATACGAACCAGTTGGGGGATCTGTTCGGGTTTGAGCTTGTCCGGATAGCCGTTGCCGTCCATGCGCTCATGATGATGCAGGGTGATGTCCAGCGGGATCGGGCCGATTTCGGGCGATTTGAGCAGGATTTCGTAGCCGTCACGCGGGTGGCGCTTGATGAGTTCGAACTCCTCGTCCGTGAGTTTGCCTGGCTTGTTCAGCACCTCATCGGGCACCAGTGCCTTGCCGGTGTCGTGCAGCAGGCCGCCCATGCCGGCGAGGCGGGTGGTTTCGGCGTCCAGGTTCATGGTGCGGCAGAAGGCCACGAGCAGGGCGCACACGCTCACGCAGTGCAGGAAGGTGTAGTCGTCCTTGTTCTTGATGGTGAGCAGACCGAGGATGGCGCCGCTGTTGCGCAGGATGGACTCGGTAATGTTCTCCACCACGTGATCGACCTGCTCGACCTCTACTGCGCGGCCCAGGCGGGCATCTGCCATCACGTTGCGCACCAGCGCCTGGGCGCGCCCCTTGATGGCGTAGGCGCGCTGGATTTCCTCATCGCGCGTGGCGTGGATGATCACGGGCTGCTCGGCCGTTACCAGCGCGATCAACTCTTCCTGCAGGCTGTCCCGTACCTCTTCCTCGGTTGGCGCATCTGGTACATCAAGGCCTTTATCGGTGTCGATATAGACATAGTGGATACCCGAGTCGAGCACCTTCTCGATCTGAGCGTCGCTGGCGAGCTTGAACTGGTTCTTCAGGAACGGATGGCTCAGCCAGTCGCAATCCAGTTCGTGGATGAACATGCCGACTCGGAGTTCCTGGCTTGGAATTTTCTTGATCATGCCGACTGACCTTGTGCGGAATTTTCTGTGCTCCTCGTACTAACGGCTCGGCGGAGCGGAAATGAAGTCCCGGAAAATCCGGCGTTTGCCGCCCCGCCCCGTATAATCACGGCGGGAAGTTCGTCAGGCAGTCGCTGTGTGCTTCGGCGCATGGAGGAAAGTCCGGGCCCCGCAGGGCAGGATGCCGGCTAACGGCCGGGCGCCGTGAGGCGACGGAAAGTGCAACAGAAAACATACCGCCGATGGCTCCGCAAGGAGATCAGGCAAGGTTGAAATGGTGTCAAGCCGAGCGTGAGCGAGGTTTGGCGCATTGCGCAAGCAGTGCGGGGTAAGAGCCCACCGCAGTTCCTGGTAACAGGGCTGGCTAGGTAAACCCCATCCGGGGCAAGGCCAAATAGGGGGGCGTTGATGTGGCCCGCAGAGCCCCCGGGTAGGCTGCTAGAGCGGCACGGTAACGTGTCGCCCAGAGGAATGACTGCCCCGTCGGCGCAAGCCGGCGCGACAGAACCCGGCTTATCGACGAACTTCCCCCTCCGTTTCTCCTCGCGCAACGCACCCTTTGCGCAGCCCCTCTCCTTTTGTTCTTGTCTGCCAAGGCCTTGGCTTGTTTGCTGCCCTGAGGCTTGTTGTCCTCCGTTTGGCGCTGCCGGCCGCCGCACCCGCCGCCTGTCCGCAAGTCCTTGTTCGCGCGCCGCTTTTCCCTGGCGAGCGAGCTTGACCGCGCTTTTCTTTCCAACTAGAGTGGAGCGAAGTGGGATAAAAGGGATAAAAGTGGGTTGATGTGGCGCTTGGCTTGTGCGCCGGCCTGCTCCCTGTTCCGGGGTCAATGAGGGGGATGGATGTCTTTCCAGGGTGCTTCAGTGCTCAGTCTCGATGCGAAGGGTCGCTTAGGCGTTCCGGCGCGGCATCGTGACGCGCTGATGGCGCGCTGTGGCGGCAACCTGGTCCTCACCACGCATCCGCATGGTTGTCTGCTGGTTTATCCGGCGCCGGACTGGGAGCCGATTCGCGACCAGATCCTGGCTATTCCGAGCATGAATGTGGCCGCAGCCAACCTGCGCCGCCTGCTGGTCGGCAATGCGCTGGATGAATCCATGGATGCCAGCGGCCGGGTGCTGGTAGCGCCCGAGTTGCGGGCCTGGGCTCAGCTGGACAAGCAGGTTCGCCTGATGGGGCTGGGTACCCATTTCGAGTTGTGGTCGGAAGCCGTCTGGCAGCAGAAGCAGGCCGAGGCGGCTGCGCAGTTCGCGAGCGGCGAGTTGCCGCCCGGATTTGAAAACCTCGTGCTGTGAGCGGCGAGTTCAGTCACATCACCGTCCTTCTGAATGAGGCGGTTGAGGCATTGGCGATCCGCCCGGACGGGGTGTACGTGGATGCAACCTTCGGACGGGGCGGGCACAGCGGGCGAATTCTGGCTGCACTGGGGGCGGCAGGGCGGCTGATTGCGTTTGATCGAGATCCGCGCGCCATCGAGGCGGGCAGGGCGCTGAATGATCCGCGTCTGACGCTGGTGCATGAGCCTTTCTCGGCCTTTGCCGGGGAGCTGGATGCGCTGGGGGTCGGGGCGGTGGATGGGGTGTTGATGGACCTGGGGGTGTCGTCACCGCAACTGGATGACGCGAGCCGGGGCATGAGTTTCAGGTTTGATGCGCCGCTGGACATGCGCATGGATCCGACGCGGGGTGAAACCGCAGCGGAGTGGCTGGCCCGCGCGAGCGTGGCCGAGATCTCCAATGTATTGAGGGAGTACGGAGATGAGCGGTTTGCTTACGCGATTGCAAAGGCGATTGACGCTGCTAGGCAGGGGGGCAATGTTGCTACCACAGGACAGCTTGCCGAGATCGTTGCGGCGACCGTCCGCACGCGCGAGCCGGGGCAGCACCCGGCGACGCGCACCTTCCAGGCTCTACGGATTTGCGTCAACCGCGAACTTGAAGAGCTGTCGCTGATCCTGCCGCAGGCGGTGTCACGCTTGAAAACTGAGGGGAGACTGGTGGTGATTGCCTTCCATTCGCTGGAAGACCGCATCGTGAAGCGCTTCATGCGCGATCACGCGAAGCCGCCTGCGCTGCCGAAAGGCTTGCCGATTCGCGAAGCCGAACGTCCGCAGCCGCCCTTGTTGCTGGTTGGCGATGCGATCAAACCTTCGAAGGCGGAAGTGGCCGCCAATCCACGTTCGCGCAGCGCCATCATGCGGGTGGCTGCGCGCAGCGCGTCGGCTTGGGAGTACGCGGGATGATCCGTTTTACCGCGTTCCTGATGATTGCTGTCGTGGCCAGTTCGCTCGGTGTAGTGGCCTCGCAGCACAGCTCGCGCAAGCTGGTCACCGCCATCGAGCGCGAGCAGGTGCGCACTCGCAATCTTGAAGTGGAATGGACTCAGCTCGATATCGAGCAGCAGGCTGTAGCCGCATTGCCTACCGTCGAGCGCTTCGCCCGTAGCACCTTGCGCATGCAGGCTCCCGTCAGGGATGCCGAGATCACGCTGGACCCGGCAGGAGGCGGGCGCGGATGAAGCACACACACAGTTTCAATCACAACCCCTTGCTATCGAAGCGTCTGCCAGAGTGGCGAGCCCGTTTGGTGCTGATCGCCCTGCTCAGCGGCTCGGTGGTGCTCGGCGCACGTGCCATGTATCTGCAAGGGGTGAATAAGGAGTTTCTGCAGCGCAAGGGTGAGTCGCGTTACGCCCGTACGCTGGAGCTCTCTGCCAACCGCGGCAAGGTGGTGGATCGCAATGGCGATACCCTGGCCACTAGTACCCCGGTCAAATCCATTGCAGTTATTCCTGACATGGCGCAGCTGGGCGCGGGCGAGGTGGCTCAGCTCGGCAAGATCCTTGATCTGAACCTGACGGACATCAATCGCAAACTCGCCAGCGGCAAGGACTACGTGTTCCTGTCGCGCGCCGTAGCACCAGACGTGGCCGACCGTGTGATGGCACTCAAGCTGCCCGGCGTGCAGGCGCAGGACGAGTACCGTCGCTATTACCCGACTGGAGAGATGGCCGCACATCTGGTGGGCTTCACCAACGTGGATGACCGTGGGCAGGAGGGCGTGGAGCTGGCCTTCAATGACATGCTGACCGGCAAGCCGGGCTCGCGCCGGGTGATCAAGGACCGTCGCGGCCAGATCGTGGAAGACGTGGAAACCATCCGTCGTCCTCAGGATGGCGGCAACCTGCAGCTGGCCATCGACGCCAAGATCCAGTATCTGGCCTATAGCGCGCTCAAGCAG
The DNA here is from genome assembly GCF_002855595.1 of Uliginosibacterium sp. TH139. Lineage (NCBI taxonomy): Bacteria > Pseudomonadati > Pseudomonadota > Betaproteobacteria > Rhodocyclales > Zoogloeaceae > Uliginosibacterium > Uliginosibacterium sp. TH139. The sequence continues at coordinate 48,422 of NZ_PKRR01000011.1, forward strand.
GCTGTGCAACAACACAAGGCCAAAGCCGGCTCCGCCGTGGTGCTGGATGCCAGGACCGGCGAAGTGCTGGCGCTGGTGAACAACCCGACCTACAACCCGAACAATCGGGTGAAACTCTCGGGCGAGCAGCTGCGCAATCGGGTGATGACGGACAGCTTCGAGCCGGGTTCGACGATGAAGCCTTTTGTGGCCGCAATGGCACTCGAATCCAATCGCTTCCGCGCCGATACCATGATCGATACGCTCGGCGGCAAGATGACCATTGATGGCGCCACGATCAGCGATTCACATTCGCATGGCATGCTGAGTGTGGCCCAGGTCATCCAGAAGTCCTCGAATATCGGCTCGGCGCGCATGGCCTTGGCCTTTCCGGCGCAGCACATGTGGGAGCTGTACGACGATCTGGGCTTTGGCAAGCCGCTCAAGCTGGGTTTTCCCGGTGAGGTGGGCGGCCGCTTGCGGCCCTGGAAAAGCTGGCGCCCGATCGAGCAGGCCACCATGGCCTATGGTCATGGCGTATCGGTAACGCTGATGCAACTGGCGCACGGTTACATGGCTTTCGCGCGCGATGGCGAGCTGATTCCGCTCTCCCTGACCCGGGTGGATGCTCCTCCACTTCATGGACAGCGAGTATTCAGCCCTGAGGTGGCAAGACAGGTGCGAGCCATGATGGAAAGCGTCACCCAATCTGGTGGCACTGCTCCACTTGCGGCTGTGCCAGGCTACCGCGCTGCGGGCAAGACCGGTACTGCGTACAAGCTTGAAAACGGCCGCTATACCAAGAAATACCTGGCGTCCTTCGTCGGTCTGGTGCCGGCTTCCGAGCCTCGTCTGATCGTGGCGGTGGCGATTGACGAGCCGAGTGTGGGTGGTCACTACGGTGGCGATGTGGCAGCACCTGTGTTCTCGCAGATTTCCGCTGGTGCCTTGCGTACGCTCGGGGTGCGTCCGGATGCGCCGATCACGCCGCAGCAGGTGGCGCAGCAGCAACTCGGCAAGAGCCGGGAGGCCATGTGACCAGTCCTCTGGCCGGCGCCATCATGGCCCTGCTTGCAGCCAGCGGTTGCCAGCCGAAACGGGTGAGTGCCGACTCGCGCAAGATCCAGCCTGGTGATGTGTTCCTGGCGTATCCCGGGCATGCCAGAGATGGTCGCCAATACATCGCCGCTGCTGTTGAGCGTGGCGCCGCAGCGGTGCTGTGGGAGCGTGAAAATTTCGAATGGGATCCGGCCATTGCCGTCCCCAATCTGCCCGTTGATCGTCTGCGCCACATGGCTAGCGACATTGCCGACGAGGTTTTCGGAAGACCCTCCGAAGCCCTGTGGATGGTGGGCGTGAGTGGCACCAACGGCAAGACTTCGGTCTCGCAGTGGATTGCCCGCGCAATGGGCGGGCTGGGGCGCAAGTGTGCGGTGATTGGCACACTGGGCTCGGGTTTTCCCGGGCGTCTGGTACAGACCGGCAACACTACCCCGGATGCCATCGTGCTGCAGGAAGACCTGGCTCGTTTCCGTTCCGAAGGGGCTGAGGCGATTGCCATGGAGGTCTCGTCGATCGGTCTTGATCAGGGGCGGGTGGCAGGCTGTCGCATGGATGTGGCGGTCTTCACGAACCTGACCCGTGATCATCTCGACTACCACCACACCATGGAGGCCTATGCGGCCGCCAAGGCCAAGCTTTTCGACATGCCTGGCCTCAAGGCCGCGATCCTGAACTTTGATGATCTGATGGGGGTGATGCTGGCGCGCCGGCTGGCCGCCGCCGGCGTTGTTCAGGTGACCGGCTATAGCGTGATTCCGGACAACACCAGTGCCGCGCCCGCACAGCACATGCTGGTAGCAGAAAAACTGCGCACCACGCAGACGGGAATGCGTTTTACCGTGAGCTACGATGGCCAGCGCGCCGAGATGAGCGTGGGCTTGGTCGGCCAATTCAATGTCTCCAATCTGCTGGCGGTGATCGGAGTTCTGCTGCACTCCGGTTACAGTTTCGAGCAGGCCATTGCGGCCAGCCGTGAGCTCACACCCCCGGAGGGCCGCATGCAGACCCTGGGCGGCATTGGCGAACCGCTGGTGGTGGTGGATTACGCCCATACGCCTGATGCACTGGAGCAGGCGCTCCATGCGCTGGCCCACACTGTGGATTCACGGCAGGGCCAACTGTGCTGTGTGTTCGGTTGTGGCGGTGATCGTGATCCTGGCAAGCGCGCCCTGATGGGCGAGGTGGCCGCCCGCCTTGCCATGAAGGTCGTCATTACCAGCGACAACCCGCGCAGCGAGGATCCGCACACCATCATCCGCCAGGTTGCCGAGGGCGCGCCACAGGCGCAATGCATCAGTGATCGAGCTGAAGCCATCCGCAGCGCGGTGATGGCGGCGCATGCCAATGACGTGATCCTGATTGCCGGCAAGGGGCATGAGGACTATCAGGAAGTGGCCGGTAAAAAACACCATTTCAGCGACGCGGAGCATGCCAGTGCAGCCCTGACTGCCTGGTCACGGGAGGCACGCGCATGATGCATCTGCAGGAAGCAGCTCTTGCTACCGGTGGCCGTTGCAGCGGTGGCGATCCGCTGTTCTCGGCCGTCAGCACGGATACCCGCGCAGATCTGGGGGGGGAACTCTTCATTGCGTTGCGTGGCGAGCGTTTCGACGCCCACGATTTTCTCGCTCAGGCCGCCGCGCAGGGGGCGGTGGCAGCACTCGTCGATGAACGTAGCGATCTGGTGGCACCGGCGGGGCTGCCGCTGCTGCGGGTGGCTGATACCCGCCTTGCGTTAGGTGCCTTGGCGGCGCACTGGCGTAACAAGTTTGTGCTTCCGCTGATTGGTGTGACCGGCAGCAACGGCAAGACCACGGTCAAGGAAATGTGCGCCGCGATTCTGCGTGCCTGGCTTGGCGGGGACGCCGTGCTGGCGACCGAAGGCAACCTGAATAATGACATCGGCTTGCCGCAGATGTTGTTGCGCCTTTCAGCCAGCCATCGGGCGGCCGTGATCGAAATGGGCATGAACCACCCGGGCGAGATCGCCTATCTGGCCGGGCTGGCGAAGCCGAGCGTGGCGATCGTGACCAACGCCCAGCGCGCACATCTGGCGGGTATGGGGGGGCTGCTCGCGGTGGCCGAAGAGAAAGGGCAGATCTTCGAGGCGCTGAGCCCGGAAGGGGTGGCTATCATCAATGCCGATGATGAGCACGCCGCTTACTGGCTTGAGCAGCACGGCGCAGCGAAGGTGCTGGGTTTTGGGCTGACGCAGCCCTGCGACGTGACCGCTAGTCTCGAAGCGCGTGCCTTCGGCAGTCTGTTGAAGCTGCAAACCCCGCAAGGGGAGGCGAGTTTTGAATTGCCGGTACCCGGTGTGCATAACGTGAGAAATGCGCTGGGCGCGATCGCGGCTTGCCTTGCCGCTGGCGCACCACTGGATGCCTGCGTGCGCGGCCTCTCCTGCTTCACTGGGGCCAAAGGCCGTCTGCAGCGCAAGGATGCACCGGCCGGCGCGATCTTGCTGGACGACACCTACAACGCCAATCCGGACTCGGTGCGTGCCGGCATCGACGTATTAGCGGCTACGCCCGGGGGCAAATTCCTGGTGCTCGGCGATATGGGTGAAATCGGCGAGATGAGTGCCCAGTATCACGATGAGATTGGCGGCTATGCCAAGAGTGCCGGTGTGGATCGCCTGTTCGCCCTGGGCGAGCAGAGCGCGCTAGCGGCCAATAATTTCGGCCCGGGGGCAGAGCATTTCACGAGCGTTGACGAACTGGCTGCGGCTCTGCGACCGCTGCTGGCGCCCGACGTGGTGGTGCTGGTGAAGGGTTCGCGCTTCATGCGCATGGAACGTGTGGTCGAGGCGCTGTGTTCGCCTCGAGAAAAGGACTGACAAGGGATGCTACTCAAACTTGCGCTCTGGCTCGGGCAGGATATCCGTGCTTTCAATGTGTTCGGCTACATCACGCTGCGCACGATGTTGGCGGCACTGACTGCACTGCTGATTTCCTTCATTTTCGGCCCGCCGCTGATCCGCTGGCTGGCGGCCAAGAAAATCGGCCAAGCCGTGCGTGATGATGGCCCCAAGAGCCATCTGACCAAGGCGGGTACGCCAACCATGGGCGGCGCCCTGATCCTGATTGCGATCGGCATCACCACCTTGTTGTGGGGTGATCTTTCGAACAAGTACATCTGGGTCGTGCTGGTGGTGACGCTGGGCTTTGGCGCGGTGGGCTGGGTAGATGACTGGCGCAAGGTAGTGCATCGCGATCCGAAAGGACTGGCGAGCCGCTGGAAGTATTTCTGGACCTCAGCGATCGCACTGGGGGCCGCCGTGTTTCTCGCTTACAACGCCGAAACGCCAGCCCATACCGAGCTGATCGTGCCCTTCTTCAAGTCGGTGGCCTACCCGCTGGGCATTTTCGGTTTCATCGCGCTGACCTATTTCGTGATCAATGGCACCAGCCACGCGGTGAATCTCACCGACGGTCTCGATGGCCTGGCCATCATGCCGACCGTGATGGTGGCTGCCGCGCTGGCGATTTTCGCTTATGTGGCGGGTCACAAAGGTTTCTCTGCCTATCTCGGCGTGCCCTATATCCAGGGCGCGGGTGAGCTGGCGGTGTTCTGTGGCGCGATGGCCGGAGCTGGCCTGGGCTTCCTGTGGTTCAACGCCTACCCGGCCGATGTTTTCATGGGCGACGTCGGCGCACTGGCGCTCGGCGCTGCGCTGGGCACGGTGGCCGTGATCGTGCGTCAGGAAATCGTGCTCTTCATCATGGGCGGCCTGTTCGTCGCCGAGACGCTGTCAGTGATGTTGCAGGTGGCCTACTTCAAGTGGAGCGGCGGCAAGCGCATCTTCCGCATGGCACCACTGCATCACCACTACGAGCTGAGTGGCTGGAAGGAAACCCAGGTCGTGGTGCGTTTCTGGATCATCACCCTGATGCTTGTGTTGTTTGGCCTTTCAACCCTGAAACTGCGCTGAGATGAAACTGCAGGGTAACTATCTCGTACTGGGGCTGGGCGAATCCGGGCTGGCGATGGCACGCTGGCTCGTGCGCTGTGGTGCCCGTGTGCGGGTAGCTGATTCGCGCGCTACACCGCCTGGCGTCGATGCGCTGCGCTGTGATTGTCCGCAAGCTGAAATCCTCTGTGCGCCATTTGTGGAGAGCCTGCTCGAAGGCATCGATTGCCTCGCGTTGAGCCCGGGCCTGTCGGTCAATGAGCCGCTGGTGCTGGCCGCGCGTGCACGCGGCATCACGATCACGGGTGAGATCGAGCTCTTCATCGCGGCACTCGCAGCCCTCGGGGAGCGGCAGCGCTGCAAGCTGATTGCTATTACCGGTACCAATGGCAAGACCACCACCACCACGCTGGTGGGCGAGCTCGCTCGGGCAGCAGGGCGCGAGACCGCGGTAGCCGGCAATATTTCGCCCGCCGCGCTGGACGAGCTCATGCGCCGCCTCGACGCTGGCAAGTTGCCCGAGGTGTGGGTGCTGGAGCTCTCCAGCTTCCAGCTGGAAACCACCGCTGCGCTGAATGCCGATGCGGCGGCGGTGCTGAATGTCACGGATGATCACCTCGATCGCCATGGCGCCATGGCAGCTTATGCCGCAAGCAAGGCCGGCGTCTTCAACGGTCATGCGGTACAGGTGGTGAATCGCGAGGATCACTGGGCCAGCCGCATGTTGCGCGATGGCCATCGTCAGATTAGTTTCGGACTGGGCCAGCCTCCGGCAGGCGAGGACTTTGGCGTCATCAAGCATGCTGGCGAGCGCTGGCTGGCGAGAGGGCAAGAGCCGCTGATGCCGGCGGCTGACGTTCCCCTGGCGGGGGATCACAATCTTGCCAATGTGCTGGCCGCGCTGGCGCTTTGCGTGGCCATCGATCTGCCTTTGGCACCGTTGCTACTGACCGTGCAGAGCTTCAAGGGGTTATCGCACCGGGTTGAGCGGGTAGCCGGGCGTGAAGATGGTGTGGTGTTCTACGACGACTCCAAGGGAACCAATGTAGGCGCCACCCTGGCGGCACTGCAGGGCTTGGGACGCAAGGTGGTGCTGATTGCCGGCGGAGACGGCAAGGGCCAGGATTTCTCGCCGCTCACTGAGGCCTTGCGTCAGCACGCGCGCGCGGTGGTTTTGATCGGTCGCGACGCGACCCGCCTGGAGGAGGAAACGCGCGCCAGCGGTGCTGACTATGTGCATGCGGCAAGCATGGAGGAGGCGGTGCGGGTGGCAAATGCCAAAGCGGCGGCCGGCGATGCCGTGCTGCTCTCGCCGGCTTGCGCCAGCCTCGACATGTTCCGCAACTATGCGCATCGTGCTGAGGTCTTCATCACGGCGACACTGGCTTTGCCGGGGGTGAAGCCATGAGGAGCATGAGTCTGCGTGCCGGCTTCGGTCTCTTTGGCGAGCGCGGCCTGGGCGAGAACCGGCTCGGTGGCGTTGTGCGTCCGGCGGGCGAGCTCGATCCGTTGCTGTTCTGGTCCTCGGCCTTGTTGCTGTTGTTCGGCCTGGTGATGGTGTATTCCTCATCGATTGCGTTTGCCGAGGGCAGTCGCCTGTCCGGGCACCAGGCGCACTTCTTCTTGCTGCGCCATTCGATCTTTCTGGTCATGGGCCTGGTAGCGGGGGCCATCGCCTTTCAGGTGCCGGTGCGCAGCCTGCAGAAGCTGGCGCCCTGGCTGGCCGGTGTAGGGTTGCTGGGGTTGATTCTGGTGCTGATTCCGCACATCGGCCGCGAGGTGAATGGTGCGCGGCGCTGGATTCCGATGGGCTTTGCCAATATCCAGCCGTCCGAGCTGATGAAGCTTGCGGTCGCGCTGTATGCGGCGGATTACACGGCGCGCAAGCTGCCGGACATGAAGAGTTTCAAGCGCGCCTTCCTGCCGATGTTCGGCATGATCGTGATGGTGGGGGCTTTGCTTCTGCGTGAGCCAGACTTCGGCGCCTTCGTGGTGATCAGCTGCATTGCCTTCGGCGTCCTGTTTCTCGGTGGCCTGAACGCACGCATCTTTGCCTTGCTGCTGGTGCTGGCGCTGATCAGTTTTGTGTTGCTGATCTGGCTCTCACCCTATCGGCGAGAGCGCCTGTTTGGCTTCTCTGATCCCTGGAAGGATGCCCTCGGCAGCGGTTATCAGCTCTCTCATGCGCTGATTGCTTTCGGGCGTGGCGAGTGGCTGGGCGTGGGCCTGGGGGGTAGCGTCGAAAAGCTCTTCTATCTGCCCGAGGCGCATACCGATTTCCTGCTCGCAGTGATTGCCGAGGAGCTTGGCTTCGCGGGTGTGCTGGTGGTCATCACCCTGTTCGCGATCCTCGTGCAGCGCGCCTTTGCAATTGCCCGCCGCGCCCATCAGCTTGAGCATCATTTTGCGGGCCTGGTCGCGCAAGGCATTGGTTTGTGGATCGGCGTGCAATCCTTTATCAACATGGGCGTAAACATGGGGGTGCTGCCGACCAAGGGCCTCACTCTGCCGCTGATGAGCTTTGGCGGCTCCGGCATCCTTGCTAACTGCCTTGCGCTGGCCATCCTCTTGCGTATTGATTGGGAAAATCGTCAGCCGCCTCGCGCCAGCGGTCTTGGCAGTTTCGACATGGCCGCTGCGCACCGTGTAGCCAGCCCCTCACGTGAAGGGATGGCGCCATGAGTCGCATGCCGAAATTGCTGGTGATGGCTGGGGGGACTGGCGGCCATATCTATCCAGGCATCGCGGTGGCCGAAGCGCTGCGCGCGCGCGGTTGGCAGATTGCCTGGATGGGGAATGAAGACCGCATGGAAGGCAAACTCGTGCCGCAGCGCGGATATGAACTGGCCTGGATCCGGTTCGGTGCCCTGCGGGGCAAGGGGCTGCTGGCGAAGCTACTGCTCCCACTGAATCTGCTACGTGGTTTCTGGCAAGCCCTGCAGGCCATTCGACGGGTGAAGCCGGATGTGGTGCTGGGCATGGGCGGCTATGTGAGTTTCCCTGGCGGAATGATGGCGGCTCTGCTGGGCAAGCCTTTGGTCGTACATGAGCAGAATTCGGTGGCGGGGCTGGCTAATCGCGTGCTGGCCAGTGTTGCCGATCGAGTGGCGAGTGGTTTTCCTGATGTGATCCGGGGGGGGCACTGGCTTGGCAATCCGGTGCGTGCTGAGATCGCTGCAATCGCCGAGCCTACTTTGCGCTTTTCCGGGCGCACCGGGCCGCTGCGGATTCTGGTGGTTGGTGGGTCGCTGGGCGCCCAGGCGCTCAACACGGTCGTGCCGCAAGCGTTGGGCTTGTTGCCGCCGGGTGAGCGTCCGCTGATTACGCACCAGTCCGGCGCAAGTCAGATTGAGGCCTTGCGCGCTGCGTATGCTGTGGCGGGCGTCGAGGGGGAATTGCTGCCCTTCATCGACAACATGGCCCAGCGTTATGCTGAGGCCGATCTGGTGATTTGCCGCTCCGGCGCGCTGACCGTGGCGGAACTTGCCGCAGCAGGGGTGGCCAGCGTGTTGGTGCCATTCCCGCATGCGGTGGATGACCATCAGACCGGCAACGCCCGTTTTCTTTCCGAGCGGGATGCTGCGATCCTGATGCCGCAGTCCGAACTGACGGCGCAAGGGTTGGCCGGCTGGCTGGCGCGGGTCAGCCGTGAGCGTTTGCTTGAAATGGCCCGGGCTGCGCGTTCTTGTGCGCGCCCGCAAGCTGCGGCCGAGGTAGCAGAGCTGTGTGCACATCTGTATCAGCATTGAGCCCGCGGGACGCGCACCTCTCTGGCAGGGTGGAAATCGTGTTTTCGCTGCAAAGCCAGACTGGCCGAGGGAGAGAGCCAGTCGGTGGCTGCGTCAAGAGGTGTCTTGAGGCTCGAAATTTGCGACACTGCGCCCCTCATTACGCGCGCGAGCGCGTCCCTTCCTTCGCTATTCCCACAGGCAGCTCCATGACCCGGATTTCCCGTGCCCGCACCGGAGTGCGCGCATGAAACACAAGATCAAACGCATCCATTTTGTAGGTATCGGCGGTGCCGGCATGAGCGGCATAGCCGAGGTGCTGGCCAATCTCGGCTATCAGGTCAGCGGTTCGGATCTCGCGCCGAGTGCCGCGACACGACGTCTGCAGTCTTGCGGCGTCAAGGTCAGCATTGGCCATGCCGCCGAAAATGTGGCGGACGCCCATGCGATTGTCGTGTCTACGGCAGTGAAGAGCGACAATCCCGAGGTGATCTGCGCGCGCAGCCGGCAGATCCCGGTTGTGCCACGCGCCCAGATGCTGGCCGAGCTGATGCGCATCAAGCAGGGAGTCGCGATTGCCGGGACTCACGGCAAGACGACAACCACCAGCCTGGTCGCAAGCGTGCTGGCTGAAGGTCAGCTCGATCCGACCTTCGTGATCGGTGGCCGGCTCAATGCTGCGAGCGCCAATGCCAAGCTTGGCACCGGTGATGTGCTGGTGGCCGAAGCGGACGAGTCTGATAAGTCCTTCCTGTTCCTGAGCCCGGTGATTTCGGTGATCACGAACATCGATGCCGACCACATGGACACCTATAGCCATGATTTCTCTCAGCTGCGCCAGGCTTTCGTCGACTTCCTGAACCGCCTGCCTTTCTACGGCGTGGCGGTGCTGTGCGTGGATGATCCGCATGTGCGCGAGATCATGCCGTTCGTGTCCAAGCAGATCGTGCGCTATGGTCTGGATCCTTCGGCGCATGTCCGTGCGGAGAATGTGCGTGCGGTGGGCAGCCAGATGCATTTCGACTGCGTGCGCCAGAATGGCGAGACCACCCGCATCCCGGTGGTGCTGAACCTGCCAGGCATGCATAACGTGCTCAATGCTCTGGCGACGATTGCCGTGGCAACCGAACTGGGCGTGTCAGACGAAGCCATCCAGAAAGGCCTGGCCGAATTTCGCGGCGTTGGGCGGCGTTTCGAGCGTTACGGTGAAGCCGCGTTGCCGGCCGGTGGTGTCTGCACGGTGATTGACGATTACGGCCACCACCCGGTCGAGATGGCGGCGACCATCGCAGCCGCGCGCGGCGCATTTCCCGACAAGCGTCTGCTGCTGGCTTTTCAGCCGCATCGCTACACCCGCACCCGTGATTGCTTCGAGGATTTCGTCAAGGTGCTCGGCACGGTTGATGCACTGGTCCTGGCCGAAGTCTATGCCGCTGGCGAAGCACCTATCGTGGCCGCCGATGGTCGCTCGCTGGCGCGCGCTCTGCGCGTTGCTGGCAAGACTGAGCCGGTCTTCGTGGAAGATATTGCCGACATGCCTGCCCGCATTCTTGAAGTGGCGCGGGATGGCGATGTAGTCATCACCATGGGCGCAGGCTCGATCGGCGCTGTGCCGGCGAAGCTGGTGGCCACGGATGCGTAACAAGGAAGCACTCGTGACAACAGATGTGAAGCTCTTCGGCAAGGTCGCCGTCCTGATGGGAGGGCCTTCGGCCGAGCGCGAAATTTCGCTGCTTTCCGGTAACGCCGTGTTGGCCGCTCTGCGCGCAGCTGGCGTGGATGCGTATGCTTTCGATCCGGCCGAACAGCCGGTGTGGGAACTCAGGCAAGAGGGTTTTACCCGCGCGTTCATCACGCTGCATGGTCGCTTCGGTGAAGACGGCACGGTGCAGGGCGCGCTGGAGGCGCTCGGCATTCCCTACACGGGATGTGGTGTACTTGCCTCCGCCATCGGTATGGACAAGTGGCGGACCAAGCTGCTGTGGCAGGCGGCTGGCCTGCCGGTGCCTGACTTCTGCATGCTCGATGAGCACAGTGATTTCGAACAGATCGCCCAACGGCTGGGTTTGCCGCTATTTGTCAAACCCGCTTGCGAAGGCTCGAGCCTGGGGGTGACCAAGGTGCGCAGCCTGGCGGAGTTTCGCGATGCCTTTGAGGCCGCGCGCAAGCTCGACAAACTGGTGATGGCGGAACGCTTTATCGGTGGTGGTGAATACACCTGCGCGATTCTTGGTGGTCGGGCACTGCCTTCGGTCAAGATCGAACCTGCGAGCGATTTCTACGATTACGAAGCCAAGTATTTCCGCGACGACACGGTTTATCGCTGCCCCTCGGGTCTCTCCGCTGAGATGGAGGCGCAAGTTGGCGCGTACGCGCTGCGGGGCTTCGAAGTGCTTGGCGGCAAGGGTTGGGGGCGTGTCGATTTCCTCATGGATGAAGCCGGCCTGCCTTATCTGCTCGAGGCCAATACGGCGCCGGGCATGACCAGTCACTCCCTGGTGCCGATGGCTGCTCGTGCAGCCGGCTACAGTTTCGAGGCTTTGTGCCTTGCCATTCTGGAGCAGACGAAGCTTGACTGAGCACCAGCCCGCCTTCGGCAAGACGTCAGCTACGCGCGGCCGCGAGGCTGGCGTGCGACGTGCTGCGGCGGGCTTCTGGCATCGGCCGGACTGGATGAATCTGGTCTCCGATGTGTTGATCCTGGTGGCGTCGGTGTTGCTGGGGATGGCGGCCGTCAAGGCGGCGGTGCGTTTGCCGCTGTTTGGTTTGCGTGAGGTGGTAATCGTGTCGCCCCTGTCGCATGTCACCCATGCACAGCTGGAGTACGTGGCGGCTTCCGCGCTGGGTGGCAATTTCTTTACCGTGAATCTTGAGAAGGGCCGTACGGCTTTCGAGAATCTGCCCTGGGTGCGTAGCGCCCAGTTACGCCGGCAATGGCCGGGGGCCATCGAGGTCTCGCTGGAAGAGCATGTGGCGGTAGCCTACTGGCGCAGTGCCGATTCCGGCGATACACGTCTGGTCAATGGCTTTGGCGAACTGTTCGATGCGGCAGCCAATGACAGCATGCCGGTGTTCAGCGGCCCGCCCGAAGCGAGCATGCATATCCTGGCGCAAATGCGTCGCTTCAATGAATTGTTGCAGCCGATCAACAGGAATGTGGTGGCCTTGTCACTTTCCGGACGTCATGCCTGGCAGCTCAAGCTTGACGATGGCATGGTGGTGGAAGTGGGCAAGGACCAGGCAAAGGCGCCGATCGATGAGCGACTCAAGCGTTTTGTAAGTATGTGGCCGCAACTCACGAAAAGGCTGCCGCGCGCCGTTATGGTGGCGGATCTGCGCTACCCGAGTGGTTTCGCGGTGCGAATGGCAGGCAGCGAACAAGGAAAAGGCAAGCAATGAGCAAGGACAGCAAGGATCTGATCGTTGGTCTTGACGTGGGCACTTCCAAGGTGACCGCCATGGTGGCCGAATTGCGGCCGGATGGGCGTCTAGAAATCATCGGCGTGGCCACCCAGCCTTCCTCAGGCCTGAAGAAGGGCGTGGTGGTGAATATCGAAGCCACGGTGGATGCGATTTCGCGCGTGGTGCAGGAAGTCGAGCTGATGGCTGACTGCAAGATCCGCGATGTCTATACCGGCATCGCCGGTAGCCATATCCGTAGCTTCAATAGCAACGGTATGGTGGCCATCAAGGACAAGGAAGTCACCCCGCTGGACGTCGAGCGGGTGATCGAAGTGGCGCGTGCTATGCCGATCCCGGCGGATCAGCAGATTCTTCACATCCTGACCCAGGAATTCATTATTGACGGCCAGGACGGTGTGCGCGAGCCAATCGGCATGAGTGGTGTGAAGCTAGAGGTCAAGGTGCACATCATCACCGGCGCAGTGTCTGCCGCGCAGAATCTCGTCAAATGTGTGCGTCGCTGCGGGTTGGAGGTCATCGATCTGGTGCTGCAACCGCTGGCGTCCAGCTTTGCCACCCTGTCCGAGGACGAAAAGGAACTCGGCGTGTGCCTGGTGGACATCGGCGGCGGCACGACCGACCTGGCCGTGTTCACACAGGGCGCAATCCGTCACACTGCTGTCATTCCGATTGCTGGCGACCAGATCACCAACGATATCGCCATGGCCTTGCGCACGCCGACCAGCGAGGCTGAGGGCATCAAGCTTGATTACGGCATGGCCATGCAGAGCCAGGTGGATCCCGAAGAAACCATTGACGTTCCGAGCGTGGGTGACCGCGCTTCGCGCCGACTGTCACGCGAAAGCCTGGCGGCGGTTATCCAGCCTCGTGTGCAGGAGCTTTTCGAGTTGGTGCAGGCTGAATTGCGGCGCAGTGGCTATGAAGAGCTGCTTTCATCTGGCCTTGTCTTGACAGGGGGCACTGGCCTGCTGGGCGGGATGTGCGAGCTGGGGGATGAGGTGTTTCATGTGCCGGTGCGCATTGGCGTACCGGTGTATCAAGGGCCGCTGGCCGATGTCGTGAGCCAGCCGCAATACGCCAATGTGATGGGCCTGGTGCTGGAGGGAGCGGCCCAGCGCCGGCGTGGTCTGCAGGCGCGCGAGACGCGTAGCCTGCGCCACTCTTTCGAGCGCATGAAGGCCTGGTTTGAGAAAAACTTCTGATTTGTCATGTAGTTGCAACAGCTATCTGGACCTAGGGGAAGCTCTTGTATTTCTTTCGCTTATTTAGTAGTACACTCCGCGCCGTGATACTACATTTAGGGTGTTTTGATTTGCCGCAAAACATCTTCACGCAGGGCGCAGCGCTGGCAGAAAAGGGGAGCATATGGATCTGATCGAGGTTGTCGACAAGGAACCGAGTGGTACCGTCATCAAGGTTATTGGTGTCGGCGGTGCAGGTGGCAATGCAGTTGATCACATGATTCGCGAAGGTGTTCAAGGCGTCGAATTCATCTGTGCCAACACTGATGCCCAGGCGCTGAAGCGCTCGCTCGCTTCGCGCAAGATCCAGCTCGGCAAGTCCGGCCTCGGTGCTGGCGCCAAGCCTGAAGCAGGCCGTGCTGAAGCCCTTGAAGCCCGCGATGCTATCGTGGCCTCCCTGCAAGGCGCACACATGGCCTTCATCACCGCAGGCATGGGCGGCGGCACTGGTACGGGCGCCGCTCCGGTGGTGGCTGAAATCGCCAAGGAACTGGGCATCCTGACGGTGGCGGTGGTCACCAAACCTTTCGATTTCGAAAACCGCTTCCGTACTGCTGACAGTGGCGTGGAAGAGCTGGCCAAGCATGTCGACTCCCTGATCGTTGTGCTCAACGACAAGCTGATGGAGGTCTATGGCGATGATGCCAGCATGGAAGAGTGCTTCCGTAATGCCGACGATGTGCTGCGCAAGGCTGTTGGCGGCATCGCCGAAATCATCAATGTGCCGGGCCTGGTGAACGTCGACTTCCAGGACGTGCGCACGCTGATGGCCGAGATGGGCCGCGCCATGATGGGTTCGGCCGAGGCTTCCGGCATGGATCGCGCCCGCATCGCGGCCGAGCAGGCTGCAGCCAGCCCGCTGCTGGAAGGTGTCGAGCTCTCCGGCGCACGTGGCGTGCTGATCAATATTACCGCCAGCCGTTCGCTGAAAATGAGCGAAGTGCGCGAAGCTGTGCAGACCGTGCGTGCCTTTGCGACTGAAGATGCTACCGTGTTCTACGGTACGGTATTTGACGATGCCATGGAAGACCGCATCCGTGTGACCGTGTTGGCGACAGGCTTAGGTGCGCGCCGCGTCGCAGCTCGTCAGCCTGTGATCCAGATGGTCAAAACCGGCACCGACAATGTGCCGATGGAAGTCAATTACGAAGATCTGGCCATGCCTGCTGTGATTCGGCGCAGCACCCGCAACACGGTGCAGGCGATGAGTGATAACGGTTTTGGCACTTACGACATCCCGGCCTTCCTCAGGAAGCAAGCGGATTGATCTTCGTGGTCATTAATAGAAAAGCCGGGCGTAGCTGCCCGGCTTTTTCGTATCTATCGGAGCCTTTGGCATGAGCCGCTTCTTCGCCATCGTCCCGGCTGCTGGGAGTGGCAGTCGCATGGGGGCCGAGCGTCCCAAGCAATATCTTGAGCTGGCCGGCCGGCCTATGCTCTGGCATGCCCTTGCCGCCCTGACGCGGGTGTCGCGCATCGAGCGGGTGTGCGTGGTCTTGTCGCCGGAAGATGAGTGGTGGGATGAGTTTGACTGGCTGCCGCTGGCAGAGCGCCTGCAGGTGCTGCGAGTGGGCGGCCCGACACGCGCGGGGAGCGTTGCGAACGCGCTGCGGGTTCTCGCGGCCGATCTGACTGCCGAAGATTGGGTGCTGGTACATGATGCGGCACGCGCCTGTATCACTGAGGCGCAGGTCGATGGCCTGATCGAGGCGCTGGCGGATGATCCGGTAGGGGGGCTGCTGGCTCAGCCGGTGGCCGATACGCTCAAGCGCAGCGGCGCAGACGGGCGCGTGGCGGCAACTGTTTCGCGGGAGGCGATGTGGCAGGCACAGACACCGCAGATGTTCCGCCTCGGCTTGTTGCGCCAGGCCTTGCAGGCTACGCCAGGCGTGACGGATGAAGCCGGTGCGGTCGAGGCGCTGGGTCTGAGCCCGCGGCTGATTGCAGCAGATGCGACCAATTTCAAACTGACATATCCGCAGGATCTGGCGCTCGCTGAGCTGATTCTGCGTGCAAGGAGCGGAGCATGAGTGTGGGGTTTCGGATTGGCCAGGGGCTGGATGTGCATCGTCTGGTAGAGGGCCGCAAGCTGATTCTCGGGGGCGTCGAGATCCCCTACGAGAAGGGGCTGCTTGGGCATTCGGATGCGGATGCCCTGCTGCACGCGATTACAGATGCTGTGTTGGGCGCCGTTGGCTTGGGAGATATTGGCCGGCTTTTTCCGGATACAGACCCCGCGCATGCCGGAGCGGACAGCCGGGTACTCCTGCGTGAAGCCATGCGCCGGGTGCGCGAAGCCGGCTGGGAGGTGGTGAATGTGGATGCCACGATCATTGCGCAGGCCCCGAAGATCGCACCCCATGCGGCCCAGATGGTGGCCAATATTGCTGCGGATCTTGGCGTTGAGCCCGCCTGCGTTAACGTGAAGGGCAAGACCAACGAGAAGCTTGGTCATCTTGGTCGTGGCGAGGGTATTGCCACGCAGGCGGTGGCGTTGCTGGCGCGCCGTGCAAGCTGAGTTTACGCGAACCTTCTTCGCTCTGTGGCCACCTCCGGAGGTGGCTGCCAGACTGCATGCGTTGGGCAAAAACAAAGAGGGGCTGCCGCTGCGGGCCGGTGACCTGCACCTGACGCTCGCGTTTATGGGGGATGTGGATGCGGAGGAGTTTGAGTGCTTGCGGCAGATTGCTGCAAGCCTCTCTCTGCCGCGAGCCAGTTTGCGCATCCGAAGCCTGAAATACTGGCCGCACAACCAGATCCTGTGGGCCGCTCCGGAGATCTGGCCGCCGGAGCTGGCCGACTTTGTGACCGATTTGCACGCAGCACTGACCGATGCGGGCTTTAAGCTGGACGTCCGTGACTTCGTGCCGCATGTCACCTTGCTGCGCAAGGCGAGTACGGATCTATCCCTCGAGGTCGTGGAGCCCGTTGAGTGGCCGCTTGAAGGTTGGTCTCTGGCGGCATCCGCCAAGTCTGATGGATTGCGCTATCGGCGCCTTGCCGAGTGGGCGGTTGCTTAGAAGCAGCTTCTCGCCCATCCGGGCTCACTTTTTCAGCAGGGACTCGATGCGCTGATCCTTGGCGGCCCATTGCTCGTTGAGCCACAACTGGATCTTGCCGCGGTATTGAGGATCAGCCGAGGCGGTTTCGCCGAGAAACTCTGCGGGGATCGTGAGCTTGTTAACGTCGACGATCACCCGACCCATGCGACCTCGCAGCAGATCGACGAAGCGCGGCACGCCATCCGGATAGACGATGGTTACGTCCAGCAGGGCATCAAAGAGTTCGCCCATGGTGCCAAGGGCAATCGAGGCTCCGCCACTCTTGGGTTTGAGCAGATGCTTGTAGGGCGACTTCTGCTGGGCATGTTTGGCTGCTGTGAAGCGTGTTCCTTCAAGGAAGTTGATCACTGAGGTAGGGATATGGCGGAATTTTTCGCAGGACTTGCGCGCGGTGGCCATATCCGCAGCCGCTGCCGAGAGAGTCTTGCCACCGCGGCGCATGAAGGGGAAGTCCAATGCCCACCAGGCTAGCCCGAGCACCGGGATGTAGATCAGCTCCTTCTTGAGGAAGAACTTCAGGAAGGGGATGCGCCCACGAAAGATGCTTTGCAGCACGAGGATGTCGACCCAGCTCTGGTGGTTGGCGCTGACCAGATACCAGCCGCGCGGGCGCAGATCGTCGGTTCCGCTGATTTGCCAGCGACGTGCCTCGATGGCGCCCATCCACAGATCATTCACTTTGACCCAGGCATTGGCCAGTGCAACTAGGCAATGGTCGGCGAACTTGCGCACCGGCGTCAGCGGGATGCACAGCTTGAGCAGTGCGAAGGGGATAAAGGCGAGAAAGACCAGCACGGTATTGAGCGCACCGGCCAGACTGGCGAACACGAGTTTGAGAGGGGCAGGAAGCCAGCGAAGCATCGGTGAGCACCGCGAAGAACGGGAACCGTGATTCTACCGGAAGCGCTTGCGACTGCCTGCGCTGCCGCAAGCGCTGGGTTGCATCAACTTGCAGGGGTCATACGCACAGGCAATTACCGAGGTGGCTGGAGAGGGCCGTGGCTTCACTGCGGGTGTAATCCTTATCCAGTCGTCCGCTCACCAGCGAGGCGGTGGGGGCATCCAGCTCGGCGTTGAGGAGCCCCATGAATGCAGGGGGGGCGACCAGGATGGCACGCTGGAAGGAGCCTCGACTTCGCCCGTTGCACAGATCCAGGGCCAAGCGGTGGGCGAAGCCCTGGGCGGTATGTCGTCCGGGCTGTTTGCGTTTGGGCGAGGCGCGTCCGCTGGATTCGGCCACACTGAACTCGTCTTCATTCAGCTCGGTTTCCTTGACCAGTTCGAGGGCCTTATTCGGGCCGCGGTGGGCAAAGATGCGGGCGTGACGGGCGTTGGCGACGACGATCCAGGTCATGGACATGGCGGACTCCTGTGGGATTGAGAGAGGGGGCTGGCGCAGACCAGCCTTCTCAGGCTAGGAGAGCCAGCCGGGAGCGCCAATAGAAAAAAGAAATATCGCGGCGAGCCGCATCAGGCCTTGCTCTGCAGCGGATCCTGCCTGTAGAAGGCCGCCAGCTGGGCGTATACGCCAGGGTAGTCGTGGACAAGTCCGGCTGGTGCGGTGAAGAAGGCCTCCGAGCAGACGGCGAAGAATTCGGCGGGGTGCTCGGCGGCATAGGGATCGAGTTCTGTCTTTTCTTCGGCATCGACGCGCGCGCAGAAGTCTTCGTAGGCGGCATCGAATGCCGCGCACCAGGTGTCCACGTTCATGCCCGCATGCAGCGGGGGGCGCCCATCCGCCTCGCCGCCCAGCATGTCGAGCTTATGAGCGAACTCGTGGATCACCACGTTGGCGCCTTCATAGTCCGCCGGATTGTCGAACCAGCTCAGCACGATCGGGCCACCATCCCAGGATTCGCCCAGTGCATCTTCTTCGTACTCATGGAGCAGGCCGTCTTCGTCGATGAATCTGCGCGGGATCACGAAGTCGCCGGGATAGACAATGATGCCGCGCCAGCCTGCATAGGCGTCGAGGCCCAGGTTCAGTACCGGCAGGCAGGCCTGCAGGGCAATCGACAGGCGGGCGAAATTGTCCGGTTCGAAGCCCTGGGCGCCAGCGAAGACCTTGTCGTCAAGGAAGGCCAATGCCATCTGGCGCAGACGCAGGCGCTGCTCCGGCGATAAGTGAGCCAGGCAGGAGAGGCTGGCCTCAACGGCCGACCATAAGGCCTCCGGCACATCGGGCGGCGCGTTTCTTGCAGCAAAAAGACGACGCAGCGCAGCAAACATGATGTGTATCCGTGTCGGGGTTTCCCCGAGAGGGTAGCAAGGCAGGCCGGTGGCCTGTGGGATAATCCGGCATGGTCTCAGTTCAGCACTCAGTCGCCAATACCGACGGCGCAATTCCCTTTGATGAAGTCCTTGCCAATGGCCTGTCCGCCGAGGCGCGGCCCGTGCTTGCCCAGGCGGTGGAGTGGGCACAGGCTTGCTATGGTGATCGCAAGCTCACCAGTGGCGAAGGTATCTTTGAACATGCGCTTGGCATGGCGCTGGTGGCCGTGTCACTGCGCCTTGATCTGGATGCGCGTGTTGCAGCATTGCTGTTTGCTGTGCATGAGTTTGATCCGAAGGCCACCGAGCATATCGAGGAGAAATTCGGTGGGCTTACCTCCAAGCTTGCCGAAGGCTTGCGGCGCCTGAACCGCCTGCAGATGAGTTCGCGTACCGAAAGCGGAACGCCTGCGGACCTGCGTGCGCAGACCGAAGTGTTGCGCAAGATGGTGCTGGCGCTCGCTGAGGACATCCGTGTGGTGCTGCTGCGCCTGGCGTCGCGGGTGCAGACTTTGCGCCACTTCGCGCTGCACAAGGAGTGCACCAATCTCGATATCGCCCGCGAGAGCATGGATCTTTACGCACCCTTGGCCAATCGCCTCGGGGTGTGGCAGCTCAAATGGGAGCTGGAGGATCTGTCCTTCCGTTTTCTTGAGCCGGACACCTACAAGAAAATCGCCAAGCAGCTCGACGAGCGCCGCGTGGAGCGCGAGGCCTTCATCGCAGACTCGATCGCGCGTCTCAAGCATGATCTGGCCGCCATCGGAGTGAAGGCTGAGGTCTATGGCCGACCCAAGCATATCTACAGCATCTGGAACAAGATGCGTAGCAAGAACGTTGGCTTCGATCAGGTTTATGACGTTCGCGCCCTGCGGGTGCTGGTCGAGGAAGTGCGTGACTGCTATGCGGTGCTGAGCCTGGTGCACGAGTTGTGGGAGCCGATCTCCAAGGAGTTTGACGACTACATCCTCAAGCCCAAGGGCAACAATTACCAGTCGCTGCATACGGCTGTGCGCGCGGCGGACGGTCGGGCGATGGAAGTGCAGATCCGCACCTATGACATGCACCGCCATGCCGAGTTGGGTGTAGCTGCACACTGGCGCTACAAGGAAGGTGCGAAGGAGCCGGGTGGCTCTGAATATGACGAGAAGATTGCCCTGCTGCGCAACCTTTTGTCCTGGCGCGATGAAGTCACTGATGGCGCCATGTGGGAGGAGCACACCAAGGCGGCCGCGCTGGATGACACCGTTTATGTGGTGACGCCACAAGGGCGTGTGATCGACCTTGCGGCGGGTGCTACGCCGATTGATTTTGCTTACCGCCTGCACACCGATCTGGGCCATCGCTGCCGCGGTGCCAAGCTTGATGGCCAGATGGTGCCGCTGGATACTCCGCTCGCCAGTGGGCAGAAGGTGGAGATCATTGCCGCCAAGCAAGGCGGCCCCTCGCGGGACTGGCTCAACCCGCAGCTAGGCTATCTCGTCACCTCGAACGCGCGCGCCAAGGTGCGGCGCTGGTTCGTGCAGCAGGAGGAGGAGGAAACTGCAGCACATGGCCGTGCGATTGTGACCAAGGAGTTGCAGCGCGGCGGCATGACCCAGGCCAATCAGGAGCAACTGGCGGGCAAGCTGGGCTTCAAGGATCTGCACGCTTTCTTCCTCGCAGTGGGGCGTGGTGACATCAGCGGACGTCAGATTCACAACGCAGTGCTTCCCGAGTTGCCAGCTGCGCCTGAGCCGGAGCTGGTGATCCGTGAAGAGCACAAGCCTTCATCGGACGACCGCGTGCTGGTGGTCGGCGTCGGTCGCCTGCTGACCCAGCTTGCACGCTGCTGCAAGCCGGTGCCGCCGGACGAAATCCAGGGTTTCGTGACGCGTGGGCGTGGTGTGTCGATTCACCGTACGGATTGCACGAGCTTCCAGAATATTGCCAAGCAGCACCCGGAGCGCATCGTGCCGGCGGAGTGGGGGTCGCATGCCGTCAAGGCCAAGGCCTTTAACGAGGTCTTTCCGGTCGATGTGGTGCTCGAGGCGCATGACCGCCCGGGCCTGCTGCGTGATGTGTCGGATGTGTTTACCCGCGATAAGCTCAATGTCATTGGCGTGAATACGGTCTCGAAGTCCGGCCGGGCGCACATGCGTTTCACTATTGAGGTTTCCGGCTCCGAGCCGGTGGCGCGGGTGATCCAGCAGATCGGCGAAGTGCAGGGCGTGATCTCGGCTAGTCGGGGTTAAGCAGAGGGCTGAGCAGCAAGGGCAGGTGGTGTCAGCTCGCTGTCAGTCTGGCCTCAGGCTGTGGTCAGCTTCAATCCTTAATCTGCAGTGGTCGGACACGCGCTCAAGCAAGTCCGCCACTCAACCAGATACGAGGAATTGCCAAATGACCAAGATCACCCTGAGCGTTGTTGCCCTGGCTTTCGCAGCCTCCACCGCTTTTGCCGCCGAAACGCCGGCTGCTCCGGTCAAGGCGGTGGCCAAGACCGAAAAGGCAACCTCCACCGTGAGCACCGGGAAGACCACCGCTCCCGCGCTGCACAAGGTGGCAAGCACCGAGAAGAAGACTGAGGCGAAGTCTTCGGCCAGTACTTCGACGCCTGCCGCTCCGGCACCGGCGGCTTCCGCACCTGTAGCGCCGGCCAAGAAGTAAATGTCTGAGGGGTCGCGCAAGCGGCTCAAGCCAGCACAAGCGCCCGCCACCTCCACGGGCGTTTGTGCTTTTCTGGCACCATATGAACTCTTAATTTGAAAGCCCTGAACATGCGCGTCATGCTGGTGGAAGACGATCCTGCGCTGGCCGATACGATCTCGCGTGCCCTGCAGAGCCAGGCCGACGCGCAGGTCGACTGGACCGCCAAGGGCGAGCCAGTGGCCAACTCCCTGCAGGCGGATGACTACGACCTGCTGGTGCTGGATATCGGCCTGCCCGGCATTGACGGTTTCGAAGTGCTGCGCCGGGTGCGTGCCGCGGGCTTGCGCCTGCCGGTGCTGGTGCTGACTGGGCGCGAGGCGATCGATGATCGCGTGCATGGCCTTGAACTGGGCGCGGACGACTACATGGTCAAGCCCTTTGCCCTGCCCGAAATGGTGGCGCGCGCCAAGGCGCTGGTGCGGCGTGCACGCGGCCAGTCTGCCGGGGCGCAGACCACGGTTGGCAAGTTGGTACTGGATGCGGCCGCGCGACGGGCCTGGGTGGCCGGGCTGGAGATTGAGCTTCCGGCGCGCGAATGGCAGCTGCTCGAATACTTCCTGCGCCATCTCGGCAAGGTGGTCAGCAAGGAGCATCTGGTCAGCTCGCTATCGGGCTGGGAGGGGGACGTGAGCGAGAACGCCGTGGAAGTCTACGTTTCCCGTTTGCGTACCAAGCTGACCGATTCCGGTTTGCGCATCCGTACTGTGCGCGGTTTCGGTTACATGCTCGAAGAAGAGCCGATCGATGCTGCGCAAGCTTAGCGGCAGCCTGCGTCGGCGCCTTGCGCTGATCCTGCTGCCGATTCTGCTGGCGCTGCTGCTGGCCAGCGCTGCCGTGCAATACCTGTTGGCGGTGCGCCCGATGCAGCGCGAATTCGATCGCGCCATGAACGACGTCGCGGTGGCGCTGGCCGAGCACTTCGTGGTGGACGACACCGGCGATACCGGCTTCCAGCTTTCTGACGAGGCCGCCGCATTGCTGGACGCAGACGCCCTGGACTACAACTGGTACGCCGCTTTCAACGAGCGTTTCGAGCGCATCGCAGGTGAGAGCGGCCTGCTGTGGCCGGGAAATGTCGTCAAACGTGGCGAGCCGTATTACTTTGACGCGCAGGTCAACGAGCGCCCGGTGCGTGCCGTAGCCATTCTGAAGGCCTGCGGTGCACTTGACTGCGGCGTGGTGCTGGCGGCCACCCTGCGCAAGCGAGGCCGCCTGATCCGCGACATGCAGCTCTCCGCCCTCGTGCCGGTGGCGCTTGTGGGCAGCGTGGCTTTTGCCCTGGTGTGGTTCGGGTTGGGCAGTGGTTTGCGGCCGCTGGTGCGCCTCTCACGCGAGATTGAGCGGCGCTCGCCGCGTGAGCTTTCGCCAGTGAAATTGCGTGACGCGCCGGATGAAGTCCAGCCCCTGGTGACGGCGGTGAATCGCCTGATGCAGCAGTTGGGCGAGGCCAACCAGGCCCAGCAGGCATTCCTTGCCACAGCAGCGCATCAGTTGCGCACGCCGCTGGCCGGGCTGCAATCGCGCATCGAGCTGGCGCAGCTGGAAACGAAGGACCCCGAGAGCCGCGGCCGCCTTGGTGAAATCCACGAATCCGCCGTGCGCTCGGCGCGTCTGGCGGTGCAACTGCTATCTCTGGCGCGCGCCGAACCCGGGGCCAGTAGTACAGACGCTCATGTGCCGACCGATCTGGCCAAACTGGCCGGTGAACTCGTCAATGAATGGGTCCCCCGGGCGATCGAGGGCGGCATTGATCTGGGCTTTGAGCTTGGGACCGCCCCTTTGAATGGATCTCCTTTGCTGTTGCGTGAGGCTATGGCCAATCTTCTTCACAACGCGCTCGAATATGTTCCGCGTGGTGGTTGCGTGACCTTGCGCACCGGAGCCGATGCCACGCAGGTCTGGCTGGAGGTCGAGGATGATGGCCCGGGCATTCCGCCTGAGCAGCGCGGCCGAGTGCTGGAGCGTTTCGCCCGCTTGCCCGACTCTCCGGGTGGTGGCAGCGGCCTTGGCCTGGCCATCGTGCGCGAGATCGTCGAGGGGCATCAAGGCCGCCTGATCCTGGGGGCTGGCGCGGATGGGCGTGGTCTGAGGGTCAGGATCGAGATCGGGCAGGTGAATACGGCTGCCTTATAATGGCCCACCGTTTTTCAGGATGGCATGCCGTTCATGGCCGTAAATCCGTTGTCATTCGTTATCGACAATCTGTTGGCCACTGCATTCTCCTTGTATCAGCAAGGTAAATTGCCCGAGGCTGCACAGCGCTGTCGCTCCGTCCTGCAGATGGAGGCTCGTTCTGTCGATGCACTCAATCTGTTGGGCCTGATTCTGAGCGAGACGGGCCAGGAAGCCTCCGCCGAAGCCTGCTTCCGTGAGGCGCTGCGGCATCAGCCTGAGACCGCCGAGATCTGGCTCAATCTGGGCATGCTGCTCAAGGCCACGGGCCGTTTCACCGAAGCACTGGAAGCCTACGACAAGGCTTTGCATGGCTGGCCGGACATGGCTGCTGCGCATTTCAACCGTGGCAATCTCCTGCGCGAACTAGGTCGCCCGCAGGAGGCCGTCGAGGCCTTCGTGCAGGCCGTGCGCTGCGATCCGCAGGATCCCGATGCTTACAACAACTGCGCCACCTTGCTGCAAAAAGTGCGTCGGCATGAGGAGGCTGTTGCCTGGTTTGACAGGGCTTTGCGCATTGCGCCGGACAATCTCGATCTGCATGTCGGCAAGGCCGCTTCGCTCGAACAGCTTGGACGGCGAGAGGAAGCCGGCGCAATTTTCGAGCGCGTCCTTGTGTTCCAGCCCGAGCATGTAGAAGCGACCGTGGGGCGAGGACTGGTGCTCGAAGCTGCGGCGCAGACCGAGGCCGCGCTGGAGTGCTTCACGCGTGCCGCCCAGCGTGATCCGGCGCACTATGCCGCGCACTGGAATGCGGCGCTGTGCCTGCTCAAGCTCGGGCGCTACCGGGAAGGCTGGCCGCTGTACGAATGGCGCTTGCAGGAGCCTCGGGAGTTGGCTTTACGCCAGCTGACCGAGCCCCGCTGGCAAGGCGAGCCGCTCGCCGGCAGAACCTTGCTCGTTCACGCCGAGCAAGGTTTGGGCGATACGCTGCAGTTCTGCCGCTTCCTGCCTCAGCTGGTTAGCCAGGACACGAATATCGTCTTCGAATTGCAGGCGGGGTTGTTGCCGCTGCTGGAAGGGCGCCCCGGGATGGGGAGGCTTGTGGCGCAGGGCGAGCCACTGCCGGAGTTTGATCTGCATTGCGAGCTGATCAGCCTGCCCTTGTTGCTGGATGTGACGCTGGACACGCTGCCTGTTTCCGGACCTTATCTCGATGTTCGTCAGGCACGGCTTGATGTCTGGGCTCGTCGCCTGGGCCCGGCTACCGCGCCGAGGATTGCCTTGGTCTGGCGGACGACCACACCGGGTGACCGAATCAAGTCCCTATCGGTCGATCAGCTTGCGCCGCTCCTGGCGACGGGAATGGAGTTCCATGTTGCGCAGAAGGTGGTCTCCGATGAGGAGCGCCGCTATCTGGCGGATTTTCCGAATGTATTCCTCCATGATGATGCGCTCGGTGATTTTGAAGACACCGCCGCGCTGCTCTCACAGATGGACCGCGTGATATCGATTGATACCTCGGTCGCGCACCTGGCCGGGGGCTTGGGCCGTGAGGCCTGGATCCTGCTGCCGTTCGCTGCAGACTGGCGCTGGCTCGAGGGACGCTACGACAGCCCCTGGTATCCGTCTGCGCGATTGTTCCGGCAAACCACTCCTGGTGATTGGCAGGGAGTTGTTGCTGCACTGACCGGCGTGCTGAATGAACAGGGCTGAGTGAGCATGAATATCTTTGCGTCACCCCCACAGGGGCAGTACACGCCGGAGCAGGCCTTTCGGCTGGCGCTTGAGCATGCGGAGAGCGGCCGCCTGGTACAGGCAGAGCAATTGCTGCGCCGGTTGCTGGCCGTGGCGCCCGGCAACCCCGTCGTGTTCGAAGCCCTGGCTTCCGTGCTGCAGGGCTTGGGCCGGCTGAGCGAAGCGCTGGCCATGATTCGCGGCGCACTGGCGATCCGGCCGGACTCCCCTTCCGCGCACAACACCCATGCGTTGATCTTGCTGGCTGAAGGTGAGCGGCGGGCCGCCCTCGCTGCGTTCGAACAGGCCTTGCGCCTCGCGCCTGATTATTTCGAGGCGCTGGTCAATCGTGCCAACCTGTTGAGCGATCTGCACCGTTTTGAAGAAGCTCTGGCTGCGCTTGATCTTGCCATCCGCCAGCAGCCGGCGCTGGCCTTGCTGCATAACAACCGGGGCCTGGTGTTGCAGGATATGCGTCGCTTCGACGAAGCCCTGGCGGCTTATGGAGAAGCCCGGCGCCTTGCGCCGGAGTTTGCCGAAGCCCGCTGGAACGAAGCCCGCTGCCGACTGCTGACGGGGGATTTTCTGGAGGGCTGGCGCCTGCACGAGGCGCGCTGGCAGGTCGATGGTTTCGCTGCCGCGCGCAATTTTTCGCAACCACTGTGGCTGGGTGACACGGACCTTGCTGGCAAGACCATCCTGTTGCATGGCGAGCAGGGTTTTGGTGATTCGCTGCAGTTCGCCCGTTATGTTCCGCTGGTGGCTGCACGAGGTGCGCGGGTGCTGCTCGAAGTGCGTCAGGGCCTGCGCTCGCTGCTTGAATCGGTGGCCGGCGTTGCCGAGGTGATCGATGCGGGCGACTCGCTGCCGATTTTTGATTGTCATTGCCCCTTGATGACCTTGCCGCTGGCCTTTGGCACCTGCCTCGAAAGCATTCCGGCGGAGGTGCCTTATCTTGGCGTATCGGCCGAGCGTAACCTGTGCTGGCGTGAGCACCTGGCCCACTTGCCGCAGGGTTTGAAGATCGGGATTGCCTGGGCAGGAAATCCCGCCCACCGCAACGATTTCAACCGCTCGATGCCGTTGGCAAGCCTTGAGCCCCTGCTGCGTTCGGGCGCCCATTTCGTTTCGCTGCAGAAGGCGCCTACGGAGGCTGAGCGTGGCCTGCTGGTGAAGTTCGGCGTGGCGGACTTCAGTGCCGAGATCAATGATTTTCTCGATACGGCTGCACTGATCGAGCAACTTGATCTGGTCATCTCGGTCGATTCGGCTGCTGCGCATCTGGCTGGCGCGCTGGGCAAGCCGCTGTGGCTGGCTTTGCCTTTCGTGGGCGAGTGGCGCTGGCTGCTGGATCGTGCGGACAGCCCCTGGTATCCCACCGCCCGCTTGTTCCGTCAGGGCTCGCCGGGGGACTGGCAGGGCCTGGTTGCACAGATGCGGCAGGCACTGCCAGCCTGATCTGCCCACCGCCATTTTGGGCTTTAGAGAGAGATTTCATGACGTATCTGATGAACATCATTCATGGTCTGCTTGAGCAAGCCGTGCAGAGTTACGCGCAAGGCGAGCTGGCGGTCAGCGAGGCACGGTGCAAGTCCGTGTTGCAGATGGCGCCCGCAGCCGCGGATGCGCTCAACCTGCTGGGCCTGATCGCGGGTGACCGTGGTCAGGACGAAGCCGCAGAGCGGTTTTTTCGCGATGCGCAGCGGGCAGATCCGGAGCATCCGGGGCCGTGGATCAATCTCGGCATGCTCTTGCGGCGCAAGAGCCGGCTGGAGGAGGCGCTCGCCTGCTATGACAATGCAATTCGCTTGCATGCCAGCCTGGCTTCGGTACATTTCAATCGCGCCAACCTGCTTGAGCAGATGCAGCGCCTTGAGGAGGCCGAGGCAGCCTATCTGCGCGCTATCGAACTGGAGCCGGGCGATGTGGCTGCTTACAACAATTGCGGGGCTCTGCTCTGGAAAAACAAGCGCTTCGAGGACTCCCTGCCGTTCTTCGAACGGGCCCTGGCGCTAGAGCCGGGCAATGCCGAGGCTTGGTTGAACAAAGGGAGCTCGCTCAAGGATCTGGGGCGGATTGACGAGGCGCTGGAAGCCTTTGCCGAAGCCCGGCGCCTGCGGCCAGCCTTTTCCGAGGCCAGTTTCAATCTGGCTTGCTCGCTGCATGCCATGGGTAAGGTCGATGAGGCGTTGGCCGCTTATGCCGAAGCGCGCAATGATCCTGCCGGTTTTGCCGAGGCGACCTGGAATGAAGCCCTGTGTCGTCTGCTCAAGGGCGATTACGCCGAGGGCTGGCGTCTCTATGAATCACGCTGGCTTTCGTGCCGTTTCCCACCGCCCCGCCAGTTCCCGCAGCCACTGTGGGCGGGGGAGGCGGATCTGGCCGGCAAGACCATCCTGCTGCACGCCGAGCAGGGATTTGGTGATGCCATTCAGTTTGTGCGCTATGCCCCGTTGGTGGCTGAGCGCGGTGCCCGGGTCATCCTCGCGGCCCATTCGGAATTGATTCCCTTGTTTGAATCGGTGGAGGGGGCTGCTGCCGTACTGAACGATAAAGAGACCTTGCCGGCCTTCGATCTGCATTGCCCCCTGATGTCATTGCCGCGAGCTTTCAGGACGGAGCTGGATACTATTCCTGCCCGCGCTTCCTATCTGGCCGTGACGCCGCCGCGCCGTACTGTCTGGCAGGCGCGTCTGCAAGATTTGTCTGCCGGTTTGCGGATCGGTCTGGCTTGGGCCGGCAATCCGGCCAATGTCGAGGATGCCAAGCGTTCGATGCCTTTGGCCGCGCTCGAACCACTGCTCCGGGCTTGCCAGGCGAGCGGAAGCACAATCGTGTCGTTGCAGAAGGCCTTGACCGAGGATGACCGTGAGCGCCTGGAGGCTTTCGGCGGGCGGGACTTTGCCGCGGACCGGAATGACTTTCTCGATACCGCCGCACTGGTCGAGCAGCTGGATCTGGTGATCTCGGTGGATTCCGCTGCAGCGCACCTGGCAGGCGCACTTGGCAAGCCCGTCTGGATAGCGCTATGCACGACGGCGGACTGGCGCTGGCTGCAGGAGCGCAGTGATAGCCCCTGGTATCCCAGTGCGCGCCTGTTCCGTCAGACGCAGGCTGGCGACTGGAGCGGAGTCGTCGCTCAGTTGGTCGTGGCCTTGGCGGGCTTCAGACCGTAAGCCAAGCCGGTTTGCGCAAGGACTGCTGAAAAAGCAGGATCCAGCGGCGCCTCCAGGTCCAGCGTGTGCTGGCTAAGCGGATGCGGAAGACGCAGGTGGGTACAGGCCAGCAGCATTCGCTCGCTGCCGAACTGGGTGGTGAAGAAACGGTTGTGCACGCCCTTGCCGTGGGTGGCATCGCCGATGATCGGATGGGCGATGTGCTTGAGATGGCGGCGGATCTGGTGGCGGCGGCCGGTCTCCGGGAACAGGCGCAGCAGGGCGTAGCGGCTCGCCGGATATCGATCCACCGCAAAGGGAAGCTCCACCGTGGCCAAGCGCTCGAAGCGGGTGCAGGCCTCCTGCGCGGGCTCCTCCTCGGGGCGGGATTCGTAGGGGTCGTACTGGCGCGTGAGCGGATGGTCGATCACGCCTTGCGCCTCGGGCCAGCCTCGCACCACGGCCAGATATTCCTTTTCTACCTCGTTGCGCTCGAAGGCCTGGCCTGCGAGCGCCAGCGTGTCGCGGTCCAGTGCGAACAGCAGCACCCCCGACGTGCCGCGATCAAGCCGATGCACCGGCCACACCATGCGCCCGATCTGGTCGCGCAGCAGCTGGATGGCGAAGCGCGTTTCGTGGCGATCGATCTCCGAGCGGTGCACCAGCAGCTTGGCAGGCTTGTTGATCGCAATGAGGTGTTCGTCGCGATAGAGGATGTCCAGCATCAGGCTTCGGTCTTCTGGCGCACCTGCTTGATGCTGCGCTGGGTGCGGAGAAAGCGCCAGACGCCGAACACTCCCAGCCCGATGCCCGCTGTAATGGAGGCAATGCCCAGCCAGTACAGGTGACCCGCAGGGAAAAAGTGCAGCAGGGTGGCGCCGCCAACTGCGAGCGTCACGGCGCTGCGCAGGTAGGCGAGCAGGGTGTTTTCGTTGGCCAGGAGCGTCCGGTCGATGGCCAGCTCGTCGCGCAGGATCAGCTCGCTCTGCCGGAAGCGGGCGTAGGGCTCATCCGCCATGCGTCAGGCGACCAACTTGCTGAACCAAGCGGGCGGCTCGATCGAGTCGAGCAGGTTCTTGAGGGTCAGGCCCAGCTCGGTGTCGCCCTCGATACGCAGCTTGCGCTGGAAGAAGAGCGTGTCCGGGTCTTCCGTGCGGCGCAGCAGTTTCAGGTAATCGGCGGTCGCTGCGCGGAAGCTCACATCTGCCTCAGCATCTGCAGGAGCCGGGCGGAAATGGCCGTTCACGTAGCGCAGGGTGGCGCGAGCCCCCAGATCCTCGATCACGATGCGCAGCGTGCGCCCTTCTAGGAAGCTGAAGTCCGCGTCCAGTTGCTTTGTGAAGCGGGCGAGCTCCAGGCTGGCGCAGAGCACATCACTCCACGGGCGCTGGGGCAGCTTCGGGCCGATTTCGGCGAGAAATTTTGGCGGGCGTAGTTCAGCAAACATGCTCTTCTCCAAGCCGGATGCCTTCGCGGCCCAGCCAGTAACCATCGCAGAGTTCGGCCGGAGCAAGTCCGGCCAGTTGCGTGGAGTCTAGCGCAGCGCCGTCAAGCGCGGCACGATGCAGGCGCACGATTTCGGCGGTGTGGCGGGCCTGCGGGCTGATGCGCAGGCCCGTGACGCCGGCCGCGGCGAAGCCAGCCAGATGCGGCAGCAGCGCCTGCACGGCGCCGGACTGGGTCTGAATACCGTTGATGGCGAGGAAGTGCTGGCCCTCGCGGGTATCCAGCGCGAGGCCGTCCGGAAACTCCAGACAACGGAACTGGCAATCGTCCTTCTTCAGGTTGAAGTGGCGGGCGGTGAAGCAGCGCGCCGAAAAGGCCAGCGGCAGGCGTCCCCAGGCAAACAATTCGGTTTCGATGGTGCCCGCATCTTGCAGCAATTGCTGCAGACGCTCGCCGCTCATCTCCACTGGAGGCACCCAGCGCTGCGCACCCATGTCCGCCATGAGCTTCAGTGTGCTGGCGTTGTAGATGTTGAGATGCGGGCCGGCCACCCAGCGGCCGCCGCGCAACAACTGCACGGCGCCGAGGTCGTTGGCTTCGACGAGGAATTCACCATTGCCGCAGAGGCGGCGCAGGGTCTTGAGTTCGCTTTCGGATTCAAGCAGCGCCTGGCAGGAGAGCACCACTTCCTTGCCTGCCTGGGCCAGTTCTCGGGCCAGCCCGAGCCAGTCATCCAGCCGCACCTGCTGGCGGCGGCTGCACACCACTTCGCCAAGGTGAATGGTATCGACGGCCCAGTCCGCCGCTTCGCGGTAGAAGGCGAGGGCGTCCTCACGGGGCCAGAAGTAGAGCAGGGGGCCGAGGGTCAGTTTCATGCTGTTATCCGTAGCCCGGATGAAGGCCGCAGGCCACATTCCGGGAGTGTGTCGTGATGGGCTTGGCCCCGGACTTCGCGGCGCTGCATCCGGGCTAAGATTTCATTTCCAGGGGCGCAGATAGGCCCCCAGGGTGACGTGCTGGCCTTCGGACACCTTGCCCAGCGCCGCATCCCAGGCAGGTTTGGGTGCAAAACGGGCTGGATCGGCACAGGCCGCGTCGAGGGCGGCTCTCAATGTGCGGGTGACCTCGGCCACATAGGCCGGGCTGCGCTGGCGGCCTTCAACCTTGATCGCCGCCACGCCGATGCGGAGCAGGTCCGGCAGCGCGCTGACGATGTTCAGGCTGGTCGGCTCTTCCAGCGCGTAATAAGTTTCGTGATTGACCTCGAAGCGGCCCTTGCACAGGGTCGGGTAGCCGGCCGGCTCATCGGCCTTGTACTGGTCGATCAAGATGCCTGAGAGGCGAGCCTCCGTACCGGAGGGGGTTTCCACCCAGCGCACCGCCTTGGCCGGGGAACACACCCCGGCGGTATTCGGTGATTCACCCGTGGCGTAGCTGGAGAGCAGGCAGCGCCCCTCCACCATCACACACAGGCTGCCGAAGCCGAAGACCTCGATCTCCACATCGGTATGGGCGATCACATGCTCCACCTGCGGCAGGGTCAGCACGCGCGGCAGCACGGCGCGCTGGATGCCGAACAGGTCGCGGCACAGGTTGATGGCCTCGTAATTGGTCGCCGAGCCTTGCACCGAGAGGTGACGCCGCAACTGCGGATGGGTGCGAGTGGCGTAATCCAGCAGTCCCATGTCTGCCAGGATCACTGCATCCACGCCAAGCTCCGCGGCCGTATCGATGGCCTTGTGCCAGCGAGGCTCTTCGCCTGCCTGGGCAAAGGTGTTGATGGCCATCAGCACCTTGCGACCCTTGCCGTGCGCGTAGCGGATGCCTTCGCGGGCGGTGGAAAGATCGAAATTCAGACCGCTGAAGTTGCGGGCGTTGGTCGCCGCATCCTTGAGCCCCATGTAGACCGTATCGGCCCCGTTATCCACGGCGGCCTTGAGTGCCGGCAGGCCGCCGGCCGGGCACACCAGCTCGGGTTTGAGCATTGCGTTCGATCCCCTGAAAACAGGCGCCAAGCTTAGTGGAGCCCCCTGTGCAATGGCCTTGCCTTGGGTCAAGCGATCCCGTCGGAGCTTACATTCTTGCTGGCGTGGTTAAAGATTTCGGGCGCCCTTGCCGTAAAATGCCAGACTTTCTGCGGAGCCGGTTCTGCAGATTTTTCTTGGGGAACACCATGGCCAAGGGCGATACCATCCAGCTGAAATTCGAAGACTTCACCGATTCCGATACGGGCGCGCGCGTGACGCGTCTGACCCCGGTTGACGTGACCTGCCACCGTAACTACTTCTATCAGAAGTGTTTTACCAACGATGGCTCGAAGCTGCTGTTTGGTGGCCTCTTTGACAACGGTAGCTGGAATGCCTACCTGCTCGACCTCAAGACACAAACCGCGCGCCAGCTTACGGATGGCGTCGGCAAGGTCGACAATACCTTCGGCAACTTCCTCTCGCCAGACGATAAGTATCTCTATTACGTGAAGGGCGGCCGCGAGCTGCGTCGCGTCAATCTCGACTCGCTGGTCGAAGAGGTGCTCTACACCGTGCCGGCAGGGTACAAGGGCTACGGCACCTGGGTGGCTAATACCGAATGTACCAAGCTGGTCGGTATCGAAGTGGTTGAAGGCGACCTGCTGCCGCTCAAGACCTGGGAAGAGTTTGCCGTGCAGTACCACAACAAGCCGCGTTGCCGCCTGGTGAAGATCGATATAGCCACCGGCACCAGCAGCGTGATCTTCGAGCAGGCCAAGTGGATGGGCCACCCGCTGTATCGCCCCTTCGACGACAGCACCGTGGCCTACTGCCATGAGGGCCCGCATGATCTGGTCGATGCGCGCATGTGGTTCGTCAATGAAGATGGCACGAACGTCCGCAAGGTCAAGGAGCACGAAGAAGGCGAGAGCTGCACGCATGAGTTCTTCACGCCGGACGGCTCGAAGATGATCTACGTGTCTTACAAGAAGGGCAGCACCGAGCGCTGGATCTGTGCCGCAGACCCGATCACGCTCAAGAATGAAGCCCTACTCACGATGCCTGCCTGCTCGCACCTGTATTCGAACTACGACGGCACGCTTGCCGTGGGCGATGGCTGCGATACGCCTCCGGATGTGTCTGACACCTCCGCTCACGAGCATGAGAACGACCCCTTCCTGTACATGTTCGACCTCAAGGCCAAGACCACCAAGAAGATCTGCAAGCACAGCTCGTCGTGGAAAGTGTACAAGGAAGACCGTCAGGTCACGCATCCGCACCCTTCCTTTACGCCGGATGACAAGCGGGTGCTGTTTACTTCTGATTTTGAAGGCGAGCCCGCACTCTATCTGGCAGATCTGCCTGCCTGATCGCTTGCTAGAAGCTGCATTCATGACACCGGGGCCTGTGCCCCGGTGTTTTTTTGTGGCTCGGGATATGCTCAGCTGATGTGTTTTTGACTGGGTGGAATTATGTTTCTGTTGCACGCCTGCAACAGGGGCGGCGCCAAATCTCGTCTGCGGGAGACTTTGTGTTGCCGTGAGTCATAGCCACTTGCCAGAATCAGCCCAACTTCTCGAATCGCGAGAGGTGGGATGGGAGAGCAAGGTAGCAACTGCCATGCCCCCGTACTTCAACTGTGAGGAGAAACTCATGCAGAAGAAACTCATTGCTCTGGCAGTCGCCGGCCTGATGTCTGGCGCCGCTTTCGCTCAAACTTCCGTGACCATCGGCGGTAAGGTTGATGCCGGTTATCAATTCAAGAAGACTGCCAACGCTGATTCCAGCGGCGGCTCCACCGGTGGCAAGACCACCGAAACCCTGTCGGATGGCAGCGCTTCCACCTCGCGCATCACCGTCAGCGCCAAGGAAACCATCAACAGCGATCTGGAGGCCGGTGTCAGCATCGATCTGCGCTTCTCTGACTTCTTCGATGGCAAGGCCACCAACAACAGCACCACCTCCACCGTTGCCGGTGTGGGCGGTCTGACCTCCAACGATAAGAAGGCCGTGTACCTGAGCAGCAAGATGCTTGGTCGCGTGCAGTGGGGCGTGCAGAACTTCGGT
This sequence comes from Uliginosibacterium sp. TH139, assembly GCF_002855595.1. Lineage (NCBI taxonomy): Bacteria > Pseudomonadati > Pseudomonadota > Betaproteobacteria > Rhodocyclales > Zoogloeaceae > Uliginosibacterium > Uliginosibacterium sp. TH139. Next base: position 82,273 of record NZ_PKRR01000011.1, read on the forward strand.
GACGACTTCTACGTCGCCAGCAAGCCTTACATGGTTGAGCCGAAGGATCTGGAATTCGTCAAGTACGGCATCTCCACCTACCGCATGACCGCGCTGACCAACCGTACCACCCAGTACCTGACCCCGACCCTGAGCCTCGGCTCCTTCAAGATCGGTGGCCAAGCCATCTACGCGATCGGCGACAACCGCAAGGGCGGCAACAACAACGTTGATGCAACCGGCAGCGGCGACGTTCTGGGCGGTGGCTTCCAGTTCGCCTTCGGCAAGGTGGTGAACGGTGGTTACGACTATGTGAGCCGCACCAGCACCGGCGTGACCGATGCAACCGAAGATGGCATGCGCTTCCAACGCGCCTTCGTGTCGGTGTTCCCGATTGGTGGTCTGAAGCTGGCTGGTACCTACTCCACCCAGAATGGTCGCGCTCGCGCTATCAACACCGCCTATCAGGACAAGATCACCAACGCCGTCGTGTCGTACAACTTCAACGACAAGGCTTCCGTCGGTGTCGAGTACTCGATCGTGCGTGACGTCGGCAGCAACCGTAACAGCGGCCATGGCTGGATGATGGGCGGCGCTTACTTCCTGACCAAGAGCGTGTACGTCTACGGCGCTGTGCAGAAGAGCGATTGGGAACGCAACGAAAACAGCGTGGGTGGCTATGACGGCACCGCCGATGCTTTTGGTGCAACCCGTTCCGCTACCAAGCGCGACGAGCGTTACACCCGCGTGGGCTTCGTGAAGGAGTTCTGATCCTTCCTCCGGAAGTGTCAAACGACTTGAAAAGGCAGCCTTCGGGCTGCCTTTTTTTGTGCCTGATTTTGTGTTGCTTGTTGTACGGGTTGAGGTAGGTTTTATAGGCGCCCGCTCCATGAGAGACAGTCTCTGGAGCAAGTGTTGCCTGAGGGTTTGATACCGTCAGTAGATGCGGCTCGGTGTGAGCCGCTCTCTGTCTGGATGCGGGGCTTTGTTCTTTGCACCCTGAACTTTGGCGCAAGTGAGTGGCTATCTGCGACGCAAGGGATGAGCTACCTCCCTTGAGGGGGCTCTCCGATGCTGTGCTATTGGGCTGTGAGCGGAGCTCAGGAAATGCATCTTTCCGAGCAAACGGAACTTCCAGCGCACAGGTCTGAGCCGCCATGTTTTGTGGGGTTCAGGAGGCCGGATGCAGGGGGTTGCTGTGGTGGGCCGGTGGCTGCGATCACAAGCCAAGCCCAGTGGGCGAGAGTATTACAGACGTAAAAAACCCGCAGTCATTGCGACTGCGGGTCTGAAAGCCCGGCGGTTGCAGCCGGGGCCCGATGACGGGTGTGGCTCAGGCGACCTTCTTGGCCTTCGGAGCGGCGCTGCCGACAGCCTTTACCGTGGCGGTGGTGGCGGCGGCAACATTGGCTTCAGCGATCTCGGCAACCTGCTTGGCGGCCTTGTTGATGCTGTCGTAAGCCGAATTGGCGGCGGCGATGGCGGATTTGACGGCGGCTACGGCGACGTCTGAACCTGCAGGCGCCGACTTGGCGGCCTTATCCAGCGCCGCTGAGACGTTTTTGTTTACTTCCGACATTTGCGACTCGAGAATCTTGCCGATGTCTTCCTGAGCGGCTGCGCTGATTTCGTAGACGCTACGGCCGTAGGAGACGATCTTTTCGATGGTCGGCTGAGCCAGTGCGCTCTGCAGCGAGACCAATTCCTGCGCATCCTTGGCGCCGAGCAGAGTCTTGGCGTTGGAAACGCTTTCTTCCAGCAGGGTACGTGCGGTGTTGAGGTTGAGGGTGGCCAGTTTTTCGGCGCTTGCAAAGGCGGTATTGGCAAACGTCAGGGCGGCTTCGATGGAGGCTTTGTTGGCGATGCTGATTTGATCGGGAAGGGACATGGTGATCTCCTGAGTCAGGTTCAATTCGGTTGAGCAGAACTGCTACGGGCGCTACGCATGTGCTGCCGGATCAAACTTTTGTTGCGCCGCACAACCCGAATTATATGGAGGAGAAACCGACAGTCAAGAAGTTTTTGCTGCACCGCAGCAAGTACGGGCGGAGAAGGTTTTTTAACCATACTCTTTGTCAGAGCAGGGGTTGCGGCGCGTACCCTGGGAGAGATAGCAGCAGAATTTGCTGTGCTGCCGCAGTCTTTTAGACTGTGTCCAGAAGGGCAGGCGCTGGCGCGCAGTGCGCGCCGCGCAAGAGGTCTGGCTTTAGGGCTTACGCGCGGGCTGGGCGCTGCGCGGGGCGATGATGACCGTGACTCCGTCACTGCTCTTGCTGACACCGCTGCTCGGCTGGGCGCTTAGGGTGTAGAGCTCGGTGTAGCCGTTGTATTCGATGTAAGGGCCGCGGCTTTCATTGGGGCCGCTGCGAACCTGGGCCCGGACGAAGAGGCGGGCTGTGTCAGTGCGGCCATCGTATTCGATGCGCTCTGCTTCGCCCTCAATGTATTCGTCGCGTCCTTCTCGTTTCTGGCGAAAGCGAGCGAGGCCATCCTTGCCACCGGTAGCGACGCCTTTCTGAAAGCCTTCTGCGTCCTGACTCACAACAAGCTTGTCGGTTGTGATTTCCAGAGTGCCTTGGACGAGGCGAACGTTCTCCTCAAAGATCTGCACCTTGTTGCGGTCGTCCGCACTGGCTTTGCTAGCCTTGATGGTGACTGGTTTTTCGCGGTCGGCCTTTTCGGCAAGGGCGATGCCCGGTAGCGCGGCAAGGCAGAGGGCAAGAGCGGTGATGCGGAGGCTGATGGGCATGGGGCGCTCGCAGGCTTCAGTGAGTAGTGGATTTCGGCGGGAGGGTGGCCTGAACGCTGGAGTGCAGGTTGAGCATCCCGGTCAGATTGTTCCAGTCAGCGCCCACGGCTTCTACACGATTTTTACCGTGGGTGAAGAGCACGGGTTGCGGCGTGCGGGCAATTTCATCATCGACCCAGACCGTGAGTTCGTCAGTGTCGAGGGTTTGTGCGGCCGAATCTGCCGTGGCGGGGCGTTCGCCTCGCACTTTGCCGAACAGCAGCACGGTGCGCTGGCGATTGTCGGCATGCGCCTGTTCACTGCGGAATTCCATGTTGCGGGATTCGTGCAGGAAGGTGATGTGCGGGGTTTCGATGTCGGCGGTGTCATCGTCCGGGTAGTGGGTGAGCTTCTTTGCCGTCAGGCGAGAACTCAGCTTGCCGCTGATGTCGAAGCGATCAACCTGGAAGTTGTTCACGATCGCATCAGGGTCGTGCCGGCCCTTGCCGAGACCGCTCTGACTCTCGTTGCGCACGACGTATTCGAGCCAGAAGCTGGCCGCGGCCAGCAGGGCGACAATGATTAGCGGGAATAACGATGAGATGCGTTTCATGTTTGCAGGTACTGGCGCAGCATGGGCTCGAGCTTGCCCTGGGCCGACAGGATGAAATCGCATACCTCGCGTACGGCGCCGCGGCCACCGCCCTTGGTGGCGATGTAGTCGACATGTTCGCGCACGAATTCGTGGCCGTCAGCCACCGTGGCAGAAAAGCCGCAAGCCCTCAGGATTGGCAGGTCAACCACGTCGTCGCCCATGTAACCGGTGTGCTCGGAGGCCATATCAAGCGAGGTGCGTAGCTCGCGCATGACAGCACGCTTGTCGTGCACTCCCTGGAACAGGTGACGGATGCCGAGGTTTTCGGCACGGCGTTCAACCATCGCGGACTTGCGTCCGGTGATGATGGCAACGATGACTCCAGCTTCCTGCAGCATCTTCAGGCCGTGACCGTCGAGACTGGAGAAGACCTTGATCTCGTCACCGTTCGGGGTGAAGTAGAGGTCTCCATTGGTCAGGACGCCGTCAACATCGAAGGCCATCAGGCGCAGGCGGCTGGCGTGTTCGGCAGAAAAATTGGCGGGCTGGCTCATCAGATGACCTTGGCGTTCATGAGGTCGAGCGTGTTGAAGGCGCCGACGAGTTGTTGCTTGGCATCGACGACCAGCACCTGGCTGATGCGGTGGCGATCCATCATTTCGGCGGCTTCCACGGCCAGTGCGTCGGGCCCGATGCCACGCGGATTGCGATGCATGACTTCGGTGATCTTAAGGCCTTTGATGTCCGTCCCGCGTTCGAGCAGACGGCGCAGGTCGCCATCGGTAAAGATGCCTATGGCCCGGCCTGCCGCATCTACGACGGCGGTCATGCCCAGGCCCTTGCGCGACATTTCCAGCAGTGCTTCGGCAAAGCTGGCTGATTCCGGAACCTGCGGGATGGCGTCGCCGCTGCGCATGATGTCGCGCACATGAGTCAGCAGACGGCGGCCCAACGCACCGCCCGGATGTGAGCGGGCGAAATCTTCGGGGCCGAAGCCGCGCGCTTCGAGGAGCGCCACGGCCAGCGCATCTCCCATGGCGAGGGTGGCGGTAGTGCTGGCGGTGGGGGCGAGGTTCAACGGGCAGGCCTCTTCGGCCACGCCGGTATCCAGATGAGCGTCGGCGAGGCGGGCGAGCGGAGAGTCTGGTTTCCCTGTCATGGCGATCAGGCCGGCGCCCATGCGCTTGACCAAGGGCACGATGACCAGCAGTTCTTCAGCCGTACCGGAATTGGAGATGGCGATCAGCACGTCATGCGGCTGGATCATGCCCAGGTCGCCATGCGAGGCTTCGCCTGGATGCACGAAGAAGGATGGCGTGCCGGTACTGGCCAGCGTGGCGGCGATCTTGCGGCCGATGTGCCCGGACTTGCCCATGCCGCTCACCACCACGCGTCCGCGCGAGGCCAGGATCAGATTGGTGGCGCGCACGAAATCGTCACCGAGACGTGCTTCGAGTGCGCTGACGGCAGCTGCCTCGATGGCGAGCACGCGATGCGCAGTGGCAAGTGCTTTCACCGGGTCGGCGGCGTTGTTCGTCGGGGCAGTTGGGGTCATGGCGGGGCTGCGGTTAAACTGAGCGGCGAGTATAACAAAGCCGCTCATCGCCCCGCTTGCCCGGCCGGGTGCCGGCATAGCCTCTTTTTTCCAGACATGCACGGTGCCCTCACTCTTGTTTTGACCTTGCTGGCCGTCACCGTGTGTGCGGTGGCGGTTTTTCGTGCCTTCAACCTGCCTGCCGTGCTGGCCTACCTCGCGGTGGGGGCGGCGCTTGGGCCACATGCCGCCGGGCTGGTGCCGGATAACGCCCAGGCTCGCTACCTTGCTGAGTTTGGCGTGGTCTTCCTGATGTTCTCGATCGGCCTTGAGTTTTCCTTGCCGCGCCTGTTTGCCATGAAGCGCATCGTGCTCGGGCTGGGCGGTTTGCAAGTGCTGGGCAGCATGCTGCTTTTCGGCTTGTTGTGCTGGCTGCTGGGGCAGAGTCTGACCGCCAGCTTCGCGGTGGCCAGCGTGATCACCATGTCGTCCACCGCGATGCTCTCCAAGCTCCTGGTTGATCGCATGGAGCTGGAAACGCCGCACGGACGCCAGGTGATCGGCGTACTGCTGTTTCAGGATTTGGCGGTGGTGCCCCTGCTGATTCTGATTCCGGCACTGGCGCAACCGGGCGAGGCGCTGGGCTACACCTTGTTCATGGCCGCGCTGAAGGCGGTGGCGGTGCTGGCCTTGATCCTGTATTTCGGTCAGCGCCTGATGAAACGCTGGTTCACCATCGTCGCGCGGCGCAAGTCTTCCGAGCTGTTCATGCTCAATGTGCTGTTCATCACCCTGGGGCTTTCCTGGGTGACCGAGATGGCCGGACTGTCACTGGCGCTGGGGGCTTTCCTGGCCGGCATGCTGATTTCGGAAACCGAGTTCCGCATCCAGGTGGAAGAGGACATCAAGCCCTTCCGCGACATGCTGCTGGGGCTGTTCATGATCACCGTGGGCATGTTCCTGGACGTGCATGTGATTGTCAGCAATCTGCAATGGGTGTTGCTGATCCTGCTTGGCTTGCTGCTTCTGAAGTTTGCAGTGGTGGCTGGCGCGTCACGCTGGCTGGAGGGGCAGGACGGAACGGCCGTGAGGGCCGGTTTGTGGCTGTGCGCCGGGGGCGAATTCGGTTTTGTGCTGCTGACGCTGGCGGCCGATGTGGAAGCTGTGCCGCACGACGTGCTGCAACTGGTGATGGCGGCGCTGGTACTCTCGCTCCTGATCGCGCCGATCATCGTCCAGTACAGCGACAAGATCGTGCTGCGCTTCGTGGCCTCGGAATGGATGCTGCGTTCGATGGAGCTGACCCGTGTGGCGGCGAAGTCGATCGCGACGGACAAGCACGTGATCATCTGCGGCTACGGCCGCACCGGGCAGTATCTGGCGCGCCTGCTGGAGCAGGAAGGGATTGGTTATGTTGCCCTGGATCTGGACCCGGATCGCATCCAGGAAGCGGCGGCGGCGGGAGATCCAGTGGTGTTCGGTGATTCCTCGCGCCACGAAACCCTGGTTGCAGCCGGCCTGATGCGGGCCAGCGCTGTGGTGATTGCCTATAACGATGAGCATGCGACAACCAAGGTCTTGCATCACGTACTGGCTGCACGCCCTGGTCTGCCAGTGATAGCCCGCTCGCAGGATGAGCGCGACATGGAGCGCCTGATCCAGCGTGGTGCCGCTGAAGTGGTGCCGGAAATGCTGGAAACCAGCATCATGCTGGCCACTCATACCCTGACCCTGATCGGCACGCCGATCGCGCGCGTGATCCGGCGCATGCGCCAGATCCGCACTCAGCGCTACAGCCTCATGAAAGGGTTCTTTCTGGGCGCTTCGGATATGGATGAGGGGAATGATGCACAGGAGGCGCGCCTGCATTCAGTATCCCTGCCGCCGGGCGCGTATGGCGTAAGCCGGCGCCTAGGCGATCTCGTGCTGGATGTTTGCCCGGCAAAGGTTGCTGCGGTGCGCCGGCGTGGTGTGCGCAGCCTCGATCCGGCGGCCGACATGCTGCTGGAGGCGGGGGATGTGGTGGTCTTGCTGGGCCTGCCCGGCGGGCTGGCGGCGGCAGAGGCAAAGCTGCTCAAGGGGAGTTGAGGCCGGCGAGTTGCAAGGTGCAGGTTTTACGTTGCAAGAGACGCCGGCTTCTGCCGGCGTTTTTGCGAGCAGGGTGTGCAGAAATGAAAAGCCCCGCGTGGGGCGGGGCGAGTGATGGAGCGGTGCTGGAGTCAGAAGCTGGCACAGACTACGTAGAGGGTGTTTTCGTCGACGGCGGAGGCTGAAGCTACGGGTGTCGCCCCTGTTGTTCCAGATGTCGAGGCCGCGGCTCCGATTTGGACCGAGCCGGCATTTGGCGTTCCGTCGTCCATGGTGGTGTCAACCTGCAGCGCGATACGTCCGGAGACGTTGCTTTGGCACACAAAAATCCGGCCACGCATGTTGGTATAGGGCACTGCGCTCTGGATGCCAATGCGCCCGCCTTCCGTGTTCTGTGGCTCCCAGGTGCCCGAAGATGGCGCCGCTGACGAGCCGGAGGTCAGGTTTGCCAGGCGCAGCTGCTGCCACGCATATGCAGATTCATGCGTGAAGCTTGTTGTGTCCGCGGTGGCGACGACTGAGTTCCAAGCGCCTTCAATCATGCCGTCTCCGTCTCCGTTGACTGTCGTGCTGCCCACGTGTGTTGTTGCTGCTTTGTCATCCCCTGGTAGCGCTCGAAAACGGTCTTGATACGCCGCGATCATGGTGGCGGTATTGCGGAAGTCGCTGATGACCGCCTTGGCCTTGGCACTATTGATGAGCTCCTGCCCCTTCAGTACGCCGCCTAGCAGCAGGCCGATGATGACCAGCACGATGGCGATTTCGACGAGGGTGAAGCCGGACTGTTGGCGTTTCATGGTGTGTCCCCACTGGGAGTGATGTTCCTGCCCGCCCTTGAGCAATAATGGTGCCTGCTGTCCGGGATCATTTTCGGGGTGTTGTGGGCGCTGTAGTGGTTGTTTTCTCGACGCTTGCGTCAGGATTCTGACGGTATTGGCGGGATCTCGGCAATCTGTTGTTCATTCATTTATGAAAGGGAATACCGCATGCCGGATCTGGGGCGTCGCACGGAGCGCTGGCTGATGTATGCCGGGCCGCTGGTGTTACTGCTGGCCCTGGCCTTGTTGCATGTGGCCTTGTTGCAGGGCGCGTTGTCGCCGGCGGGAAAGGCCTTGCTGCTGGGGCACTTCGGTCTGGTGCTGCTGTGGCAGCCGCTGGTGAGCGGCGGGCGTCGGCTGTCTTGGGCGGGCATGCTGCTGTTTGGGCTGGCACTGGCCGGGATCGGCCTGTGGCTCTCCTGGGGACTGCTCCTATTGTGGGGCTTGATGCTGGCAGGGGTGATCGGGGGCAAGGTGTTCTGCCATCCGGCACCACGCGAGCGTGGCTTCTATTGGTTGCTGGTGGTGTATCTGGTGGTCGCTCTGAATGGCCGGGTGATGCCCGAGTTGTTGGAGGGTTTGGCCGAGGTGCCGGCGGTGCTGCCCTTGTTTGCGAACTGGTTTGCGCTGCCGGTCTTGCTGGGGGCGGCTGTGCTGGGTTTGCCGTGCGGCGGGGCGCAGGCGGCGGATGCGCTGGATGTGGTGGGGAGCTTGATTTTTGCCCTGGTACTGGGGGGCGTGGCATTGGGGGCGCTGGCCTTCATGTTCGTGGCGCGTAGCGATTATGTGTGGGCCTTGCTGCAGGCGCTGGGTTCGGTTGCGGGGGCTTTGCTGTTGATGGCGCTGGTGTGGTCTCCGCGCAAGGGTTTCGCGGGGCTGGGGCTGGCGATTTCGCGGCGAGTGTTGTCGGGCGGGCAGCCATTTGCGCACTGGCTCGATGAGGTCGCGGAGCTGGCCTTGCACGAGGCTTCACCTGAGGCGCTGGTGCGGGCGGCGATGGAGCGCTTGGCAGGGTGGCCTGGTGTGCAGGGGGTGTTCTGGCGCTGTGCTGAAACGGAGGCGATGACGCATCTCGGGAAGACGAGCCGGCATGTGCTGCAGTTGCGTCACGGAACTCTGGAGGTGGCGGTGTATGGGCAGCAGGCGTTTGCGCCGACTCCCGCCTGGCATCTGGATCTGATGCTGCGTATCCTGGCCGAGTTTCATGCCGCGCGCTTGCAGGCGCAGCGGCTGCAGGCGCTGTCCTTTCTGCGAGCAGTGCATGAAACCGGCGCGCGCAGCACGCATGAGCTGAAGAATCTGCTGCAGTCGCTCGACGCGCTGTGTTTTGCGGTGCTGGACGATGGCGGGCGCAACCCGGCAGGGGTGCAGGCCTTGCTGCAGGGGCAGCTGCCGGAGGTTCGCCGGCGTCTGGACGAAACCTTGCAGCGCATTCGCCGACCGCGTGAGGAGGACTTGCAGCCCCGCCCTGCTTTGGGGTGGTGGCAGGCCCTGCAGGCACGCCATGCGGAAGCTGTGCTGCGCTATCAGCAGGCGGGGCCGTTGGCGGCTGCCGCCTTGCCGGCAGCGCTCTTCGATTGTGTGGCCGATAACCTGCTGCGTAATGCCCTGGAGAAGTCGGGGGCGCCTGCGGTACAGGTGCGGCTGGTGGCGGGCGAGCAGGGCTGCTCCCTGAGTGTGGAGGATGATGGGGCGGCAATTGAGACGGAGCGGGCCGCGAGCCTGCTGCTACGCCCGCTGGCGTCGGATACCGGGCTCGGTATCGGTTTGTATCAGGCCGGGCGTCTGGCCGAGTCGGCTGGTTATGTGCTGCGTCTGGAGGAGAACCGGGCCGGCTGTGTGCGCTTCTGCCTGAGCCCGCGTGGCTGAGCGGCCTGGTGCCGGAGCTTCAGGCCTGCGCGAGAAAGGCCTGTAAGGCAGCACTGAAGCGCGTGGCCTCGGCCTCGAGGGCGGGCAGGGCTGCGAGCGCATCTGTTGCGCGCTCTTCTTTGCATGCCAGTTCGAGCTCACGGGCGAGGGCGGTCAGGGCGAGGCCGGAGGTGTTGGCTGCCGCGCCTTTGAGGGAGTGGGCGTGGCGGCGAGCGTCATTGAGCTGCCCTTCGGCCAGGGCGCGCTTGAAGGCTTCGATCAGGCTTGCGTAATCCTCGATGAAGGCCTGGGCGGCGATGCTGGCAATCGTGTGGTCGTTGCCAAGGCGGCGTAGCAGATCGGTGGCGTCGAAGCAGGCAAGCGTCGGCGTGGCCTCAGGCGCGGGCGGGCCAGGGGGGGCGTCGGCAGTCGTTGCGGGCGCTTCTGTGGGCAGCCATTTCTTGAGCATGTCGACCAGCTTTGCGTAATCAAGCGGTTTGGCGATGAAGTCAGACATTCCCGCTTCGATGCATTGCAGCTGGTCTTCCGAAAACGCGCCGGCGGTGGTGGCGATGATGGGAACCGGGGCGAGGCCTTGGTTCTGTTCATAGGCCCGGATCTGACGCGCGGCTTCGAAGCCGTCCATGACCGGCATCTGGCAGTCCATCAGGATGAGATCGAAAGCTTGGCCGCCGCAGGCCATGTCGCAGGCTTCGCGGCCGTTGCCGGCGTGCTCGGGCGCCACGCCCAGGGTGGCCAGCATGGCGGTGACGACCTTCAGGTTGGTCGAGTTATCTTCCACCACAAGTACGCGTCGGTCGTCCATACGTGACTCGAGAGGCTCCGGGCCGGTTTGGCCGGGAGGTGTTTCGCGTGAAGTCCGGCGCCTTTCATCGGCCTCGCGCTGCAGGCTGACCTGGACTCGGAACCAGAAAGTGGAGCCTTGCCCCTCCGTGCTTTCAACCCCGACTTCGCCCTGCATTAGTTCGGCCAGACTGCGTACGATGGAGAGCCCGAGGCCGGTGCCGCCGTACTTGCGTGTGTCGGAGTCATCCACCTGCGAGAAGGGTTTGAAGAGCAGGGCGAGTTTTTCCTGGGGGATGCCGATGCCGCTGTCCCTGACCGAAAAACGCAGCATGGCGGAACCCTTGTCTCGGCTGAGCTCTTCGGCGTACACCATGATCTGGCCGTGAGCGGTGAATTTGAGCGCGTTGCCGAGCAGATTGGAGAGCATCTGGCGAAGCCGGATCGGGTCTCCCCGGTAATGTTGCTTGGCGTCTCCCCGCCATTCGGCAATCAATTTCAGACCCTTTTGAGAGGCGGATTCGGCAAACAGGGCGCGGATTTCGTCGAGCACCTGGGCGGCTGAAAAGCCGCTGCTGGCGAGTTCCAGCTTGCCGGCCTCTACCTTGGAGAGGTCCAGGATGTCATTGAGCAGTGCTAGCAGGGTCTGGCCGGAGTTGTAGAGCGTGCGGGCGAAATTGCGCTGTTCGGTCTCCGTCAGGCCGGGCTGCAGCAGCATCTGGGCCATACCGAGAATGCCATTGAGCGGGGTGCGGATTTCGTGACTCATGGTGGCGAGAAAACGGCTCTTGGCCAAGCTGGCGGCTTCGGCGCTGCGCTTGGCGTCAAGCAGCGCTGCCTCGGCGAGCTTGCGTTCGGTAATGTCCTGATGCGTACCGGATATGAGCAATGGCTGGCCGTCTTCGCGCCACTGGCTGACGCTGCCGCATGCCAGCACCCAGACCCAGTATCCGGCCTTATGCTGCATGCGGATTTCCGCTTCGTAATAGTCGGCCTCGTGCCTGAAATGGCGTTCAAGTTGCTGACCGGCCAGCAGTAGATCGTCCGGATGAACGAGGCGCCGCCAGGTATTGATGTCGACGGGAGCGAGTTCGTCCAGCGTATAGCCCGCGATCTCGGCCCAACGGTCGTTGAAAAGAGCTTCGCCGGTCTGCACCGACCATTCCCAGGTGCCGGCATGGGTGCCACGGATGATGTCGGCCAAGCGCCGACGTTCGCGCGCGAGCTCGCGGGCCTGGTTGTGGGCAGCCGTCACGTCCTGCTTGATGGCCACGAAATGGCTGATCTGGCCATCTTCGTCCCAGACCGGGGCAATGGTCTGCTCTTCGGTGTACAGCGAGCCGTCCTTGCGCCGGTTGATCAGCTCTCCGCTCCATATCTTGCCGGCAAGCAGGGTCTCCCACATCGCCGTGAAAAACTCCGGCGGGTGCTCGCTGGAGCCGATCAGGTAGCCGGGTTTGCGGCCGATCGCTTCTTCCGGGGCGTAGCCGGTGATGCGGGTGAACGCACGGTTGACCCGCTCGATGATGCCTTCGCGATTGGTGATCACAATGGCATTCGCGGCTGAATCCACGGCCATGCTTTGCAGGCGGATCAAGGCTTCGTTGCGCTTGCGCTCGGTGATGTCGGCGATTACCGAATAGAGCATGCAATGCCCATCCACCATGACCGGCGTGCTGTGCACTTCGACCTGGCGGATCTCTCCGCTGGCCAGGCGGTGCGGAACCTGGAACAGGTTGCGCTTGCCCTCGGCCACCTCCTGCATGGCACGCTGAACCTCTTGCGCGGGCAGGGCGTTGATGTCCGCGATATGCATGCGGCGCAGGGCCTCCCGGCTGCTGCCATAGAAGCTGGCCGCCTGCAGATTGGCATCCACGATCCGACCGGACTCCAGATCGGTCACCAGCATGGGAATGCGCAATTGCTCGAACACCGCTCGGTGCAGCTCTTCGCTGCGCCCGAGATGATGCAGGGCGTCCTGCAGGGCTTGGGTGCGCAACAGCACCTCCAGTTCGACCTTGTTCTTGCGTTGCAGCAGGCTGCTGACCAGTGCGCTGCCAAGCAGGCTCAGGAGCAGTCCGCCAAGCAGCACGAATGCAGAGAAAGACCGTGGCGTGGCGTCCATATACTCCGGGGTGGGGACCACCAGCAATTCGAACTCATGGCCGGCCAGGGTCAGCAGACGCTGTGCACGCAGCGGGCTCTGCTGAATCCATTGCGAGTCATGATTGGGGTCCTGTCCTTTGGTGTGGGCATGGTGCTGATAGAGCAGCCCGGCCTCGCCAGCGAGCAGGCTGTCAGAGAGCAGCACGTCGGCCCCAGGCGGAAGGGTTGCCAGAGTGCCACTGACCAGATCCTCGACCCGGATCACCGCCTGCACGATGCCCTGGAAGTGCAGCTGGCGCGATTCGATACTCTGGGTCGAGAAACCGGGTTCGAAGCAAGGGGCCATCAGCAGTAGTCCCTTGCCGCCCTGTACCAGCTCGATCGGGGCTGAAACCACGATCTCCCCTTCATCGCGGGCGCGTTCCAGGGTGGCCCGGCGATTGAGCTCGGAGGCCAGATCCAGCCCCAGCGCGGCGCTGTTGCCTGCCATGGGGACGATCAGGAAGGTCGGGAAATATTCGGCGCGCGGGCCGGCGTCGCCAATCGAACTGCCCTGGAACTCGCGGATGGCATAGCCCTTGAGGCCTGCACTGCGCGCGCTGGCTTCGAAGGCGGTGCGGCTGGCGCCACTGATCCGGGGCGCCCACTGAAATGCGGCGATGCGGTGATCAAGAGGGCCGCGCTCAACGAAGCGCTTAAAGCTCTCCGGACTGAAGCTGCCCGCTGCTGCGTGAAACTGCTGCAAGGCCTGCACTCTGCTCAGCACAGCATCGACGCTGTGTTGCAGGGTGGCCGCGTATTGCTCGGCCAGGCGCTGGAAGTCTGCTTCCTGGCGGGCAGACTCCATCGTGCGCAGACCTTGCCAGGCCCAGATGCTGAGGGCGGCGGCGACCATGAAGCTTGCAAGCGGGATCAGCAGTCGCGCGGGAGGCAGCTTGGGCATGGCGGGGGGCGTGCAAAGGGCCGCGGATGGCGGCAATGCAAGGCTTAACGGCGGGTGCGACGGCTTCTTGATCGGCTGTGGGCGGACGGTGGCGCAGAAAAAAGGCCCCGCCGCTTGCGCGGCAGGGCCTTTGTCCTTTCGGGCAGGTCTTAACCCAGGCGGGCGAGTTGCTCCTTGAGTTTCGCCAGCGTGGCGCTCATGTCGGCGAGGCGCTTCTTCTCCTGCTCGACCACCGCAGCCGGTGCACGGGCGACAAAGCCTTCGTTGCCGAGCTTCACTTCGAGCTTGCCGACCTCAGCCTCGATCTTGGCGACTTCCTTGCCGATGCGGGCGCGCTCGGCATCCACGTCGATCTCGATCTTGAGCATCAGGCGGAAATCGCCGACCACCTGCACCGGGGCCGGGGATTGCGGCAGCTCGGCGCCGACGGCAGTGACTTCCGACAGCTTGGCAATCGCAGCCAGATAGGGTGCGTAGGCCTTCACTGTGGCTTCGTCGCCGGCCACCAGCAGCGGCACGCGCTGGCCCGAGAGATTCATCTCGGCGCGCAGGCTGCGGCAGGCGTTGATCAGGGCCTTCAGCTCGGCGACCTTGGCTTCGCTGGCTTCGTCGATGCGCTCCGGGGCGCAGGTCGGATACTGCGCGGCGCCGATGAAGTCGCTGGTCTTGCGGCCTGAAATGACGCTGACGGTTTGCCACAGCTCTTCGGTGATGAAGGGGATCAGCGGGTGGGCGAGGCGCAGGATGGTTTCGAGCACGCGCACCAGGGTGCGGCGGGTGCCGCGTTGGGTAGCTTCGTCGCCAGTCTGCAGCTGCACCTTGGCGAGTTCCAGATACCAGTCGCAGTACTCGTCCCATACCAGCTCGTAGATCGTGCGCGCGGCCATGTCGAGGCGGTAGTCGGCGAAGTTCTGCGCCATCTCGGCTTCGGCACGCTGCAGGCGGCTGGTCATCCAGCGGTCGGCAAACGAGAAGCGCAGGTAAGCCCCATCGCATTCGCTAACTTTGTGGTTGTCCAGCCCGCAGTCCTTGCCTTCGCAGTTCATCAGCACGAAGCGGGTGGCGTTCCACAGCTTATTGCAGAAGTTGCGATAGCCCTCGCAGCGCTGCATGTCGAACTTGATGTCGCGGCCCAGCGAGGCGAGCGAGGCGAAGGTGAAGCGCAGCGCGTCGGTGCCGAAGGCGGGAATGCCTTCCGGATATTCCTTGCGCGTCTTCTTCTCGATCTGCGCGGCCTGCTTCGGGTTCATCAGGCCGGTGGTGCGTTTGGCGACCAGCGCCTCCAGATCGATGCCATCGATCAGGTCGATCGGGTCTAGCACATTGCCCTTCGATTTGCTCATCTTCTGGCCTTCCGCGTCGCGGATCAGGCCGTGCACATAGACGTGCTTGAACGGAATCTTGTTGGTCAGGTGCTTGGTCATCATGATCATCCGGGCGACCCAGAAGAAGATGATGTCGAAGCCGGTGACCAGCACCGAAGACGGCAGGTAGAGGTCCATCGCCGGGTTGGATTTCTCCGGCCATTCCGGGGTCCAGTCCAGGGTGCTGAAAGGCCACAGGGCGGAGGAGTACCAGGTGTCGAGCACGTCGTTGTCGCGCGTCAGATCACCGCTGTAGCCATCCTTGGCGGCGAGTGCCTTGGCTTCGGCTTCGTCGTGGGCAACCCACACGCGGCCGTCCGTGCCATGCCATGCGGGAATCTGGTGGCCCCACCAGAGCTGGCGCGAGATGCACCAGTCCTGCAGGTTGCGCATCCACGAGTAATAGGTATTCACCCAGTTCTCGGGCACGAACTTCACTTCGCCCGATTCGACCACTTCCAGCGCCTTCTGGCCGATGCTCTTGCCATCTGGGCCGGGCTTGTTCACGGCAACGAACCACTGGTCGGTGAGCATCGGCTCGATGACCACGTTGGTGCGGTCGCCACGCGGCACCTGCAGCTTGTGCGGCTTGATCTCGCCGAGCAGTCCCAGCGTCTCGAAGTCGGCGACGATCTGCTTGCGCGCCTCGAAGCGGTCCAGCCCGTGGTACTTGGCCGGGGCGTTGTCGTTGATCTTGGCGTCCAGCGAGAGCACCGAGATCATCGGCAGGTGGTGACGTTGGCCGACGGCATAGTCGTTGAAGTCATGCGCCGGGGTCACCTTCACGCAGCCGGTGCCGAATTCCTTGTCGACGTAGTCGTCGGCAATGATCGGGATCTCGCGCCACTGCTTGGCGTCCATCACGTCGCCGCTCATCGAGGAGAGAGGCAGGCGGATCATCTGGCCGATCAGGTGCTTGTAGCGCTCGTCTTCCGGATGAACCATCACGGCGGTGTCGCCGAGCATGGTTTCCGGGCGGGTCGTGGCCACCGTCAGATGACCCGAGCCGTCGGCCAGCGGGTAATTCAGGTGCCACAGGAAGCCATCTTCCTCCTCGGAAACCACTTCGAGGTCAGACACTGCCGTGCCCAGCACCGGATCCCAGTTCACCAGGCGCTTGCCGCGGTAGATCAGGCCTTCGTTGTAGAGGCGCACGAAGGTTTCGGTGACGGTTTTGGAGAGGCCCGAGTCCATCGTGAAGCGCTCGCGCGACCAGTCCGGCGAGGTGCCGAGGCGGCGCATCTGGCGCGTGATGGTGTTGCCGGAGTATTCCTTCCACTCCCACACCTTTTCGAGGAACTTCTCGCGGCCCAGATCGTGGCGGCTGATGCCTTGCGCGTCGAGCTGGCGCTCCACCACGATCTGCGTGGCGATGCCGGCGTGGTCGGTGCCCGGCTGCCACAGCGTGTTGGCGCCGCTCATGCGGTGGTAGCGGGTGAGCGCATCCATGATGGTCTGGTTGAAACCATGACCCATGTGCAGCGTGCCGGTCACGTTCGGCGGCGGCAGCAGGATGCAGAACGACTGGTCAGCGGGCTTGCTGGTGTCGGCGCCGGCGGCGAAGTAGCCGGACTTTTCCCATTGCGGGTACCAGCGCGATTCGATATCGGCGGGTTCAAAGCTCTTGGCGAGTTCCATCGAGGAATACCTGGGGGAAATTCGGGGGAAGCCCGCGATTATACCGGCTCACGCTTTGAACTTTGGGGCCATGCGTGAGCCCTGTTGAAGCGCAGAGCCATTCATGCAGAAGCCGGCTGTGGTCTTTGCTTTCTGCGCTCCTGGCGAGCGGACTTCTTTCCGGATCTTCCGGTTCAGGCTTGCGGCAGCACCGGGCCGCCTTTCTCGATGGCCCGCTGGTAGGCCGGGCGGGCATGCACACGCTCTAGCCAGGCCTTGATGTGCGGCGCATGGCGGGCTGTCGTGCTGCGCGAGCTCAGGGCTTCGAGCGCAAAACACATCTGGAAGTCTGCGAGGCTGATGGCTTCGCCCGCGAACCAGGTGTGGCTGGCCAAGTGCTCATCAATGAAGGCGGTCGCACGCTCAAGGTTCGGTTCGATCAGTTTTTCAATTACCTTGTTGCATAGGCCACGCGCGATCGGGCGAACGAAGAAGGGCATGGGCTGGCGTGGGATGGTGGTGAACACCAGTTTCATGACCAGCCAGTTCATCAATGAGCCTTCGGCGTAATGCATCCAGAAGCGGCATTCCCGAGCGGCTGCGCTACCGCGTTTCGGCTCTAGCCCGGCAAGTTCGGCCTTTGCCTGCACGCCATGAACTTCAGCCAGGTACTCGAGGATAGCCCCGGACTCCGCTATGACCAGGTCGTCGTCCTGGATGACTGGCGATTTACCCAGCGGATGAATTTTGCGCAGTTCCGGCGGAGCGAGTCGAGTGGCCGGGTCGCGCGCATGAATGATCAGTTCGTAAGGCAATCCGAGCTCTTCCAGCAGCCACAGAACGCGTTGGGAGCGGGACATCTCAAGGTGATGGACTGTAATCATGGGGATGGTTCCGGACAGGAGGTAGACACAAAAAAGCCGGCATGCGCCGGCTTGTCTGCAATGCTTGATGGTGGGCGGGGACTACCGATAAATCGGCCAAAGGCCTTGCCGCGAATGGCTTTGTGTTTTTTGGTTTAGGGTTGTTACCCCCAAAGTTACCCCCGGCTGCATCTTGCTTGCTCCATGTGGGGTGACGATATTTTGGTACTATTTGTGGTATGCCTTTGGAATGCGTCTGTGGTCCAGCCACGTCCTTGTGAGCGACAAGAAAGTCTGGTGCCTGTTTTGTTATCAATGCTAGGGTTGTTAGGGGGTCTTGTGCGGCTGAATTTTATTTTTGCGATTATAGGTTTGATGTGTTCTTCGTCTTTGTATGCCCAGTCGTTGGACTCCCGGATTGAGTCCTGCAACAAGATTAAAAACTCAAAGCAAAGGCTTGAGTGCATCAAATCAGAAGTGTCTGCTACGCCCACTCCCGCGAAGGCCGCGGTGAGTCAGGCGCCTAAGGCATTACAGCTACCTGAGGCTGCATCGTTTTGTGAGCGACTGCTCCCAGAACTAAAGCCAAGGCATGAATTAGCAAGTGAAGAAATGACGAGGTCCACAGATGATGCAATGGCCGTCACATGGCCTCCGCTCGAAGGGAAAGCTCCTACTGTTTGCCTTGTGGATCGGCAGGCCCGCACTGTCTCTTTGCTTGAAATTGTTAGTGGAAAAGCACTCTCTACTGCCGATCTTGCTGGTTTGGAGCAAAGAGCGAGGTTCAGAGAGGGGGTCGAGAGTGGTAAGCCAGAAGAGTTTGTCTCGTTTGCTCAAAAAATGCTGACACGCTCATTTAAAGACCCTGCCTCTGCTGTTTATAGAGGAATGTTCGTTTCGAAAACCGCTGGCGGGCTTCTGTTTTTGTGTGGCGAGGTTAATGCGAAAAACTCGTATGGCGCATACGTTGGTTTTAAAAGATTTTATGCGACACATAACTCGGCGCTTAGTGACGTAGAGACAGAACGAGATGCGAGATTTCCTCAGATCCCTACTGTGTTCGAGAGCCTGCGGCCAGACTATTGCAGTAAAAAAATCGTTGATGTTGTAGATTGATTTTTTAGTTTTTCAACCCATCTTGAGCAAAAGCAGATGGTTTTTCTATATAGCTGTTCATCAGTAGATCTAGGGTTATCTTGGGAATAGTGTTGATAGGAACTGCGGGCGTACTAGGCCCGCAATCCCTAGTGCAGCAGCTGTTCCTATGGTGAGTCGTTCGGGTCAGTAGGCGTACTAAGCATTTGTTTCTCCGTGTTTGGTTTATAGAGCTTGTAGAGGCCACGCTGATAGTCCTTGGTTGTGATGTCAAACTTAGGTTGTTCATCCAGCGCCAGCCATGTAAGCGCGTACAGGCTGGCCTTGTTCGGGCGCTTGCCCATTCTTGTTTCAACTATCAGCCCTGTGTGCATCAGCTCTCGCTTGGCCTTGGTTAGCGTGCCTTTGCTGCGAAAACCTCGCCTTTGCATTAGTGACCATGCCCCAGATAAATCGCCATTGTTATGGCCTTTGTATTGCACAGCCAATTCAAGCAAGAGCATTCGGGCGTGTGGCGAGCTTGCAAGGTATGCTTTGCTTTCCATTACGTTGTGAGGCAGGCGGATAAATGCGCCAGTTTCGCATTTGTCTTTGTTGCCTTTGAATTTACTTCTACTCATGCTTGCCCCCAGTCTGGGAGCTGTTTGGCCCAATGAATGAATCGCCCCGGCTTCCCTAGACTGCTCCGAGCTTCATGAAATACTGCTTTTCGTAGTCTATCGGAGACATGCCATTTGCGTGGCTATGTCGCCGT
>NZ_PKRR01000012.1:0-88033 GCF_002855595.1 Uliginosibacterium sp. TH139
TCTTGAACTCTTCCGTGTACCGCTTGCTGCTCATAGACACCTCGACTTGGTCGCCAGTTTAAGGCTACGAAGTGTCTAGGAAGGCCGGGGCGATTCAGAATCAGACGCTGAGGGCGCAGGCGATCCACGGGCAAGTGCAGCTTTCGGCATAGCAGGCTGTTTGGTGTAGTGTGGCTCATGCGCAGGTGCAGCTTGCGGAAGGCGACACGCCGGGCTTTGATGATTTCTAGCCCAGACCATTCCAATTCAATCGTAGTGTTCATGCCTCGCCCCCTGTCAGAACATAGAGTGCAATGCGATGAAGTACGCCTGTTTCGGTCTCTTCCTGTACCCAAAGCTTTTCGATTTTATGACCTTGATCTTTTAGCTCTTTGATGCGCCCTGCGGGGTGCATGATCTCTAGATTTTTGCGGGCTTCAAAGGTGGAGACCGGGCCTGTTCTCAATCGATCCAGTAGTCGGGCGCGTTGTGCGGCGTTGCTTGTGTCAGTATAAATGGTTTGCATGTTCCCCTCCTTAGGCAGATTTGCGGATCTGCTTGACGCGGGAAATCAGCCACGCATTCACATCGCTTTCATACCAGCCTACGGCACGTGCGCCCAAGGCCACAGGGACGGGGAATTGCCCGGCTGCGATGTAGGCGTAAAGAGTGGAGCGCGAAAGCCCTGTGCGGGCTTCTACTTGGTTGCGCCGAAGGATGTTCAGCGTATTTGGATTTGCTTGGATTTGTGTACCCATGATTACCTCCTAAAGAGTTGTTCCGGCGGGTGCTGGAACTCATGGCTGCACTATCTCGTTTCTTGTTTTTGCTTATAAGCCTGTCTGCGCATAGAGGTTACGGTCTGCACGCAGAGGTTACTCTGTGCGTGCAGAGCGTATTTGTTTGGCGGCTTCTCCGATGTGCTTTTGAGCGGTTCTAAAAGAGATCGAAAACTCTTTTGCTGCTTTTTCGGCGGCAGCATCTTGGCTGCGGAAATTGTTTCTGTTGTCTTGGTACCAGTCGAACACCTTCTGCTTGGTCATGCGGTTATGCTTGTGCCGAGCATCGTTTGCTTTGCGTGTGACGGATCTTAATGCATCTTCTCCACCTTCTTTTTTTTCAAGATTTATTCCCGATTCCCAATCATGGTCTCCATGCGCTAGCCTGTACGCTTCTGATGCTTCATGCAGCAGGTCTAGAGCCTGTTTTGGGGTGTTTTGATGTATCTCTGCGGCCTCAAAAAACCACATAAGCGCATACATCATTTGCATATCAGTATTGGGCGGTCTGTTTTCTAAAGGCAGGTCACGGTGGAGTTCATCTGGTGTCTTTTCGTGCCAAATGGATTCGTGAGCAAAAAACGCCAAGCCTTCCTCTTCTGCTTGGCTGTCTATAGTTCCGTTGCTATCTAGCTCGTCATCTTCGGTGGATGAGCAATATTCGTGAATTATGATTGATTGTTTTATATCGAAATAGTCAAAGGTTCTTGTGGCGAAGGTTGCTAAGGCGGAGAAGTTTTCTTTGTACTTGTCTAGAAGATAGGTGCGAATCTGAGAAAAGCTGCGGGCCCATTTTTCTCCGAAAACCTCAGGCATGGAGGAGGATGAGAGCCGATCAGCACTAACAGACAGCGTTATCGCGCTAGATATGGCTGTTCGTTCTGCGTATTTCGAGAGGCTTTCTATGACTTGTGACCTGTCCTCTTCGGACAGATCTTCTTGTTGTTGCCGTGTGAGTAGCTGGTATTTTCTGAAATCCATGGCGTAGCCTTTTGTTCTTTGTTCTTTGTTCGTTGAATGGTTGCTGCGCTGGTAAGGGTTTTCCGGTTTTCGCCCTGTCGGGCTAGGCGCAGCAAGCCCGCTATGCTGCGTTGCCGTGCAGGGGAATGATCTCCGCCCCGGCTTTCAGCTTGTCCAGATAGTCCGCCCATTCCTGCATCATGGCTCTGCGTTGTGGCAGGTGTGCGGTGCGGTTGTAGGCGCGTCCATTGGGGTCGCGTACTGCGTGCGCCAGTTGGTGTTCGATCAGTTCGGGCCGTACGCCCAGCACTTCATCCAGAATCGTGCGCGCCATGGCCCGGAAGCCGTGACCGCTCATTTCGTCCTTGGCAAACCCCATGCGGCGTAGGGCGGCAAGGATGGCGTTATCACTCATGGGGCGGGCCGTGGTGCGGGCGCTGGGGAAGAGGTAGCGGCCTCGCCCGGTGTGGGCGTGCAATTCGCGCAGCAGGCTCACGGCTTGGGTGGATAGCGGCACCAGATGCGGCTCGCGCATCTTCATGCGTTCGGCGGGAATGTTCCACTCTGCGGCGTCCAGATCAATTTCGGCCCATTCGGCCTGGCGCAGTTCGCCAGGGCGCACAAATACCATCGGGGCGAGGCGCAGGGCGAAGCGGGTCGTATAAAAGCCCTTGTAATCGTCTATGGCGCGCAGCAGGGCGGCGACTTCGGCGGGCTTGGTGATCGCGGCTAGATGCGTTTCCTTAGGGGGCGGCAAGGCGCCTTTCAGGTCGCTGGTGGGGTCGCGTTCGGCCCGGCCTGTGGCGACGGCGTAGCGGAACACCTGCCCGGCGTTTTGCATGGCCCTGTGCGCGGTTTCCACGGCGCCGCGCCCTTCGATCTTGCGCAGGGTTTCCAGTAGTTCCGGGGGCTTGATGTCGGCAATGGGTTTGCTTCCCAGCCGGGGGAACAGGTCGCGCTCAAGGCGGCGCAAGATGCGCTCACCGTGGTTGGGCGTCCATTGTGCGGAAAACTTGGCATACCACTCGCGAGCGATGACTTCAAAGCTGTTGGCGGCTTTTTCTTCCCCTGCGGCCTTCTGTGCCTTGCGCTGTGCGCCGGGGTCGATGTCATTCGCCAGCAGCTTGCGGGCTTCGTCGCGTTTGTCGCGGGCTTCCTTGAGGCTCACGTCGGGATAGGTGCCAAGGGACAGCAGCTTTTCCTTGCCGCCGTATCGGTACTTGATGCGCCACCACTTACCCCCTGCCGGGGTAAGCAAGAGGAACAGCCCTTTTTCGTCAGCCATTTTGACCGGCTTGTCTGAGGGCTTGGCATTACGCACGGCGGTATCAGATAGCGGCATGGGGGTAACTCCGTCAGGGGGTAACTCAGCTACCCCGAAACTTACCCCCGCTTGCCCCTGGATTGCAATAGACTATTTCGGACTGCTATAGACGCAAAAAAAGCCAGAAGCCTTGATTTCTCTAGGTTTGCTGGCCTTCGTTGCACTGCTTTGGACTGCATTTTGGTGGAGGCGGGGGGAATCGAACCCCCGTCCGCAAGACTTCCACAACTGGATCTACATACTTAGCCGCTCTATTTTTGTTTAACCCTGCGCTTAGCCGACCGGCAGGCCGACGCAAGGCGAGTCACCTATGTTTTAGCTCCGCACCAAGTAACCCGATGCAGCACGAGTCCCTGTGAATGACGCTGCTGTAGGTTTTACCCCACCTGACCCAGAGACCAATCAGTGCAGCGGCTTAGGCCTTAAGCGGCCAGAGCGAATTGCTCGTCGTTGGCGAGTATAGATTTCCAGATGGATTTACGAGGTAACTGGGCCTCGGTATGCACCACATCGCTTCTTGACCCACGTCGAAGCCAGGTCGCCCCCGGTTCCGTAGCCGATGCCAACGCGCATCGGTAAAGCAGTTTCATTCTAGCGCGTTCGGCGCGCAGGGCAAAGCAAACTCGTTATTGCCCGGAATCGCCCTTCAGCGCACTTTCGAGCACTTTGGAGACTTGCTCGGAGAGCTCCGGCAGCAGGGTGGCGCGCATGTGTGCTGTGGTCTGCACGCGCAGGCGCTCGGAGAGACCCAGCAGTTCGCTGGCGATGATGGGGGGCAGCTCCTTGGCGAGCCACTGGTTCAGGCTCTGCGAGATCTGCGCATCGAGCTCGATGAGGCGTTCGCTCATGGCCGCGGCAGCGCCTTGTACGGCCTCCTGCCGGGCGGCCTGCAGGGCTGGCCATTGATTGATCTCAGCCTCTTCGCGGCCTTGGCGGATGGCGGCCTGCACGGCATGCTGCTGCATCTGACGCGCTTCGTGGAGGGTCTCGGCGCGCGCCTTGGCGACGGCCTCCTGAATGGCGTGTTGCTGTTCGACGCGCATTTCTTCGCGGACGCGTTCGACGGCTTCATCCACCGCGCGCTCGATGACCTCATCTGGTGGCAGCGGGCTCATGGGCTGGAATTGGCCGCTGGGTGTGTAGTCGTCGAGATCCAGATTCAGCGAAAAGGCTTCCTGCACGCGTGGCGGTACCGCAGGCGCGGTTTCGCTGACGGGTAGGGCTAGTGCGTCGGTGAGTTCAGGCAGCTCTTCCTCGACAACCTCGGTGAGCATTGGGAGTTCTTCTGCGTCCGGGCTTACGCCGCTGGTGCGGTTGCGGCGGATCAGGGCATCGGCCTTGCCTAGCAGGGCGCGATCAAGGGGAAGGTCATCGGCACTGGAGCTGTTCATGAATTTCCCTTGGACAGATCGAAGGCCTGCACCGGATGGGACTGCTGTTTGTAGAAGCGCCAGCGCTCGCGAGCGGTGACGCGACTGGCTTCGTCGGTGCCGACGATCTCGACAAGCTGGGCGTAGCGGGTATAGCCCTCCGGCAGATCGTCGGCAAGGTTCAGCAGCAGATCGTCATGGACTAGTTCTTCTGCCCTTCGTGCGATGAGGACCGGGGTGCGGGCCGCGAGCGGGGAGCTGGTTACAACGTGTGGAACGAAGGATAGCGGCTGCCGTGTCCACAGCAGGTTGTCGTAGCGCTGGGCAGTGCTGGCGTCCGGCGCGAAGACCACCACCTTGTGCCCGGCGCGTACGGCCTTGGTAGTGATGGCGCAGGCCGCCTCGAGGCGGTCCTGCGCATTGTGATAGAAGCGGACCTCGGTCACTGCCCGGCCCGTTGCAGCAGGAACTCGGCCAGCAGTGGCACCGGGCGGCCGGTCGCTCCCTTGTCTGCGCCGCTCTTCCAGGCGGTGCCGGCGATATCGAGGTGGGCCCACTTGTAGGCCTTGGTGAAACGCGACAGGAAGCAGGCGGCTGTGATGCTGCCGGCCGGTCGGCCGCCAATGTTTGCGATGTCGGCGAAGTTGCTTTTGAGTTGCTCCTGATATTCGTCGAAGAGCGGCAGCTGCCAGGCTCGGTCGCCTGCATTCTGGCCGGCGGCAAGTAGTTCAGCGGCGAGCGCGTCGTCATTGGCCAAGAGGCCGGAGGTGTGGTGGCCCAGGGCGATGATGCAGGCGCCGGTCAGGGTGGCGATATCCACCACGCAGGCGGGCTTGAACTGCTCGGCGTAGGTCAGCGCATCGCACAGGATCAGGCGGCCTTCTGCGTCCGTATTGAGGATCTCGATGGTCTGGCCAGACAGCGAGGTGACTACATCGCCCGGCTTGACGGCGGTGCCGCTGGGCAGGTTCTCGGTGGCTGGGATCAGGCCGACCAGGTTGATCGGCAGGCCCAGCTTGGCGACGGTGCGGAAGATCCCCAACACGGAGGCGGCGCCGCACATGTCGAACTTCATTTCGTCCATGCCTTCGCCCGGCTTCAGGGAGATGCCGCCGGAGTCGAAGGTGACGCCCTTGCCGACCAGTACGACCGGAGCCTCCTTGGCCTTGCCGCCCTTGTATTCGAGCACGATGAAGCGCGGCTCTTCGCGCGTACCCTGCGCCACGGACAGGAAGCTGCCCATGCCCAGCTCTTCAATGCCCTCGCGGTCGAAGACCTTGAGCTTGAGTTTGTATTCGCGAGCGAGGCTCTTGGCAGTGTCGGCCAGCGTGCTCGGAGTGCAGTAGTTGGCGGGCAGGTTGCCCAAATCGCGGGCCAGGGCCTGACCCGCAGCAATCGCTGCGCCTTGTTCGACGGCGCGCTTGGCGGCCGAGTCGCTCTTGCCCTGCAGGATGAAATCAAGCTTGGCGGGGCCGGCGGGCTTGTCTTCAGCCTTGGCCTTGATGGCTTCAAAACGGTAGGCGGTGTCGGCCAGCAGGGTCGTAGCGCTACGCAGGCTGGCGGGCAATTCGAGACCGGCGGCAACCAGATCGGTGGCCGCAAAGGCCGCGGATTTGGCCTTGCTGTTTGATAGCCACTTGCCGACGGCAAGCAACGCGGTGCGCAGGGTCTTGGCGTTCAGTTCAGTACGTTTGCCGAGGCTTACCACCAGTACGCGTTCGGCCGTGACGCCGGGCAGTGTGGGCAGGGCCAGCAGGCTGCCTGCCTTGTCGTCCAGGTCGCGCAGGCAAAGCTTGCCGAGCAGGCCCTGGCTGGCGGCGTCCGTGGCGGCGAACTGTGGGCCGGCTTCGCCATCGCTGCTGCGGGCAAGGATCAGGCAGTCGGTTTTGAGTTTCTCGGGGCTTGCTGCTTTTATGCTAAATTCCATGGCCTTTTCCTGATGTAGCGGCGGCGTGCGCCAATTGTCCGGACGCCTGATTATCCCCGCTGCAGCTTGATGCCGTCAAAGCGAGTACTCATTCCATCATGATTTTCCGCCGCGCAGCGATGCGCGAATTTGCAAGTACGGCGGCAGCGATCTTTGTTGCGCTGTTCTTCATTCTGGTTACGGTGATCCTTGTACGCCTGCTATCGCAGGCGGCGGGCGGTCGTCTGCCGGCCGATGCGGTGCTGGCGCTGATCGGTTTCTCGACCCTCAATCACCTGCCGGTCACACTGGCGCTGTCAGTGTTTGTGGCGGTGTTGTTGTCGCTCTCGCGCAGCTATCGCGATTCGGAAATGGTGGTGTGGTTTTCTTCCGGGCTCTCGTTGACCGCCTGGTTGCGGCCGGTGCTGGCCTTCGTTATGCCGATCGTGGTGGTGATCGCGGCGCTTTCGTTATTTCTGTCGCCGTGGGCGCAGGGCAAGGCGCTTGAGTATCGCAAGCGCCTCGAGACGCGGGATGAAGTTTCGCGGGTGGCGCCCGGCGTGTTCCGTGAATCCGTTTCGGCGCAGCGGGTGTTCTTTGTGGAATCGGTGGATCGCGAGGCTGGCAAGGTTCGCAATGTGTTCATCAATTCGTCCAAGGATGGTCGCCAGGATCTGACGGTGGCGGCTGAAGGGCTGGTCGAGTCGGCCTCCAATGGCGATCGTTTTGTGGTGCTTTTCAACGGTCATCGTTACGAAGGCGAGCCTGGTTCGGCCGAGTACCGCGTGATGGCGTTCGAACGTTATGCGGTGCGGATCGAGCCGAAAGAAATCGGGGTGATCGAATTCACTCCGCGCACGCTGACCACGCTCAATCTTTTCCTGCTCCCCAGTAATGCCAACAAGGCCGAGCTGGCCTGGCGTTTCGGGATTCCACTGGCGACCCTGTTGCTGGCTTTGCTGGCGATTCCGCTGTCTTTCGTAAACCCGCGTGCCGGGCGAGCCAATAGCCTGATCTTTGCAGTGCTGGCGTTTGCGGTCTATTTCAACCTGCTCGGGGTCAGCCAGGCCTGGATTGCCAAGGGCAAGCTGGATGTTCTGGCCGGCATGGCCTGCGTGCATGGCGGCATGTTCCTGTTACTGGTGCTGCTGTTTGGCTGGCGTATGTTGCCTGACCTGAGGCGTTTCAAGCGATGAAGACTGCTCGCGGCTATTTGCGCCGGGAAATCATTTATTCCACCCTGCTGGTGCTGGGGGCCTTTCTGTGCCTGTTTGCCTTCTTCGACTTTCTGGCTGAGCTCGAGGATCTGGGCAAGGAGGGCTACCGTCTCAAGCACGCGGTGATCTTTGTGGCGCTGTCGATCCCGAGCCGGGCCTACGAGGTCATGCCGATCGCGGTGCTGATCGGCACGCTTTACGCGCTGACCCAGTTTGCCCGCAATTCTGAACTCACCGTCCTGCGTGCGGCCGGCGTGTCCACGCGGCAGTTGCTGGTCGCCTTGATGCGCATCGGTCTGTTTTTCGTGGTGCTGACCTTCGTGCTGGGTGAATACGTGGCACCTCCGCTTGAGCGGATTGGCCAGAAGTGGCGTTTGCGAACGACCAATGCCACCGTGCCGCAGGAGTTGCGCACAGGAATGTGGATGCGCGATGGTCGTTTGTTCGTGAACGTGCAGCGCGTCCTGCCGGACGCCTCGCTCGAGATGGTGAAGATCTACGAGTTCGATTCTGAGCATCGTCTGGCGACACTCAACGTTGCCAAGCGCGGGGTGTATTCCGTAGAGCAGGGTTGGCTGCTCAGTGAAGTGGTGCAGACCCGCTTTCATGGCGACCGTACCGAGCTCTTGAATATCCCTTCCTTGCGTTGGGCTTCTGAACTTACGCCGGAGTTGATCAGTGTCGTGATGGTGACGCCAGAGCGCATGGCCCTGGCGAGTCTGTATCAGTACAAGCGCCATCTGGAAGCCAACTCACAGCGTACCGGGCGCTATGCCGTGGCGTTCTGGAAAAAGCTGGTCTACCCGCTGGTGACGCTGGTAATGATGGTCTTGGCACTCCCCTTCTGCCTGGGCAACCAGCGGTCGGTGAATGTGGGCGCGCGCGTGCTGACAGGCGTGATGCTGGGGATCGGTTTCTATCTGCTCAATGCCTTGTTTTCGAATCTGGGCGTGCTGAATGCCTGGCCGGCCTTGATGAGCGCCGCGCTGCCCAGCCTGTTGTTCTTCCTGCTGGCCGTTGGCCTGATGTGGAAAGTTGACCGGCGCTGAGTGCGGGTTCAGTGCTTAGTCGGCGTCCTGGCGCAAGGCCGGGTTGAAAACGATGCGGGTGCCGGCTAGCCGGTCGTGCGGGAATTGGCGTTCGCGATCGACGAAAGCGGTCCAGATCAAGCCGACTCCGCTCAAAAGCAGCAGCATGGAAGGCCAGGCCAGTGCGTAGCGCAGCAGGCTGCGCCCCAGCGAGGGTGGTAAGCCGCTGTTTGCGTCTACCAGTTGCAGCTGCCAGGTCTGCATGGCCAGGGTCTGGCCGCGCCGGTGCCAGAGCCAGATGAAGTACGCCCCCAGCAAAGCCAGCAGATGCAACCACTCAAGCCAGCCGGGCGGGGTGATGCCGAAAGCTACGCCCAGCGTGAGCAGGGGGGCTAGAAAGCCGAGGGCAAGCACGCCCAGCAGAAGCAGGGATTCATAAAGCATGGCGGCCAGGCGGCGACGCAGGCTGGCGAGTTCTACTTGCGGGCGGTTGGGCATTGGCGTGTAGCGCTTATTCGCGCTCGATTTCTTCTTCCGGGGGCGGAGGCGGTACTTCGACCGGCACAACGACAGGCACTACTGCTGGCGCACTGGCGGTGGCCACGCGAACGCGGGTGGAAGGGTTTTTCAGGGTAAGCGCCTTGGGCGGACGCAATTCAGTGGTGCGCGATTGAGTCGGTGCCGAAGCATCAGGGAGCGGTGTCGGCGCGGGTGAGCGCGCCAGTGCCGGGCTCTGGGCGCGCAGGCGGGCCTTTTCTTCTTCGGGCAGCGCCTGGTACTCCTGCCATTTGCGCTCTAGTGCCCGGCGTTGTTCGGGCGCGTTGGCTTGGAGCTGACGGTACTGGATACGTGCGAGTTCGCGCTGCGCAGGGGTCAGGCTCAGCCATTCCCGCATCCGGTCCTGCATGCGTGCCTGTTCGACATCGCTCAGGGCGGCGAAGCGGCGTGCGATGCCCAGCCAGCTCTGACGGCGCGAGTCTGGCAGTTTGTCCCACTCGCGGGCGAGCGGCGCCAGGGCCGTGCGTTGCTGGGCATTGAGCTGGCTCCAGCGCGGTTGGGCGCCGCCAGGCAGCAGGCCGCTGGTCTGCGCGTGAGCGCTGACCATTAGCCCGAGGATAAGGATTATTGTCGCGAGGAGTCGGCCAGCCACGACTGGAAGCCCCGGTCGAGATACGCGTCGATCGGCAGTTCATCGCTGAGCAGGGCAGAGTCGATGTCTTCCTGGCTCTCGATGTGTTGCAGTGACAGGGTCTGGTTGCCGGCCAGCAGCACCAGAACCAGGCCGAAGGCCATGGCCAGTGGGCGCAGACGCTCTTCGAGCCAGCTCCAGCCGGAGCGGCCAACGCTGGCCAGCGAGAGTTCGCCGGATTGTGTCGGCAAGCCGGCCAGCGCCGCCTGGCGGGCGGCGAAGAGGCGTTCGGTCACCGGCACGTCTAGTTGAGCGGTGCCCGCATTGAGCTGATTGCGTACAAACAGGCCCAGCTCGCGTTCTGCGGCGAAGTCCAGGGGGTAGGGGGATTGTTGGGGGGTCATAGTTCAATTCCTTTCGCACGCAGCGCAGCCGCCAGCGTGTGACTGGCCCGGGAGCAGTGCGTCTTTACGCTACCCTCGGAGCAGCCCATGGCGGCGGCTGTCTCGGCAATGTCCATTTCCTCCCAGTAACGCATGAGGAAGGCTTCGCGTTGACGCGCGGGCAGTTTGGATATTTCACTTTCTATGATGGACAGGGTTTGTGACTGTTCTAGGCGCCCTTGTGGTCCGGCAGGCAGCATGCCGGTGTCTGCGGTTTCGATGCTCTCCAGCGGATCTGGTTCCCCTTCCTCGCCGCTGCCGAAGGCTGAAAGCAGGCTGACCCACAGGTTGCGCACGCGGGAGCGGCGCATGTGGTCGCGGATGGCGTTCTGCAGAATGCGCTGAAACAGCAGGGGCAGCTCTTCCGCCGGGCGTGCCGCGTACTTCTCGGCGAGCTTGAGCATGGCTTCCTGCACCACATCCAGGGCGGCCTCCTCATCGCGCAGGGCGAACTGGGCTTGCCGGAAGGCGCGCCTTTCGACGCCGGCTAGGAAATCTGAGAGTTCGATGCGTGAAGCCAGAGTCTGACCTGTTGCCTGTGGGTGCGAACCGGCCGGCGCCTTGACCAATCCTGATGGCGCCGGTAAGGTAATGGGTTCTTTTGTTGGGGTGTGTGGGTGCGGGAATGGTCTTGACCGGTGCGGAAATTGTAGTGAGGTGCCTGCAGGAAGAAAAGGTCGAATACGTATTCGGCTATCCTGGCGGGGCTGTGCTTTTCCTGTACGACGAAATTTTCAAGCAGGACAAGTTCCGTCACGTATTGGTGCGCCATGAGCAGGCTGCTGTGCATGCGGCCGATGGTTACGCCCGTACCACACAGAACGTCGGTGTGGCCTTGGTGACCTCCGGCCCCGGCGCAACCAATGCTGTGACAGGCATTGCCACGGCCTACATGGACTCGATCCCACTGGTGATCATCAGCGGCCAGGTGCCAACTGCCGCCATCGGCCTGGATGCCTTCCAGGAAGTCGACACCGTGGGCATTACGCGTCCCTGCGTGAAGCACAATTTCCTGGTGCGGGATGTGCGTGACATCGCCGTGACCCTCAAGAAGGCATTCCACATTGCCCGTAGCGGTCGGCCAGGGCCGGTGCTGGTCGACATCCCGAAGGATGTGACCGCCCAGCGCTGCGAATACGCTTACCCCGAGCAGATCAGCATTCGCTCCTACAGCCCGACCCCACAGGCTGAGCCGGAACAGATCCGCAAGGCGCTGCAACTGCTGCTTGCTGCCAAGCGCCCGATGATCTACACCGGCGGTGGTGTGGTGCTGTCGAATGCCGCAGAGAAATTGACCCGGCTGGCACGTTTGCTGGGTTTCCCGGTGACCAACACCCTGATGGGGCTGGGCGGCTATCCCGCATCTGACAAACAGTTTGTCGGCATGCTGGGCATGCACGGGACTTATGAAGCCAACATGGGCATGCACTACTGCGACGTGCTGCTGGCCGTTGGGGCCCGTTTCGATGATCGCGTGATCGGCAATACCGCGCACTTTGCGCAGGAGCCGCGCAAGATCATTCATATCGATATCGATCCCTCGTCGATTTCCAAGCGCGTAAAGGTTGATGTACCCATCGTCGGAGACGTGGGTGATGTGCTGGATGCCATGATCGCCGGGCTGGAGTCTGGCGGGCGCCCGAATCCTGAGCTCACCAGCGCGTGGTGGCGCCAGGTGGATGAATGGCGCAGCCGTAACAGCATGGTCTACAAGAATTCCGACGAGATCATCAAACCGCAGTTCGTGGTCCAGAAACTGTGGGAAGTAACCGGCGGTGAGGCCTTCGTGGCCACGGACGTCGGCCAGCATCAGATGTGGGCGGCGCAGTATTACGGCTTTGATGAGCCGCGCCGCTGGGTGACTTCGGGCGGTCTTGGCACCATGGGGTTCGGTCTGCCTGCCGCCATGGGCGCGCAGCTGGCGCATCCGGATAAGCCGGTGGCCTGCATCACGGGCGAAGGGTCGATCCAGATGTGCATTCAGGAGCTTTCCACCTGCAAGCAGTATCGCCTGCCGATCAAGATCATTTCCCTGAACAACCGTTATCTGGGCATGGTGCGGCAGTGGCAGGAAATCTTCCACGGCAACCGCTACTCGGAGTCCTACATGGATTCGTTGCCTGATTTCGCTAAGCTCGCCGAGGCCTACGGCCATGTTGGCTTGCAGATCACCAAGCCAGGCGACGTGGAAGGCGCGCTGCGCGAAGCCTTTGCGCGCAAGAACGATCTGGTGTTCATGGACTTCCAGATTGATCAGACTGAAAACGTCTACCCGATGATCCAGGGTGGCAAGGGTCTCAACGAGATGATCCTGTCGTCCGAAGACCTGTAAGAGGCCTGCAGATGCGTCACGTACTTTCCCTGCTGCTTGAGAACGAATCCGGAGCACTGTCGCGCGTTTCGGGCCTGTTCTCCTCACGTGGCTACAACATTGAATCCCTGACCGTGGCACCGACCGAGGATGCCTCGTTGTCGCGCATGACCATCGTGACCAGTGGTTCGGACGAAGTCATTGAACAGATCACCAAGCAGCTCAACAAGCTGGTGGATGTGGTCAAGGTGATGGATGTCTCCGAGGCTGCTCATATCGAACGCGAGCTGATGCTCGTGAAGGTTCATGCGGTGGGCGCTGCACGTGAAGAAATGAAGCGCATGTCGGAGATTTTCCGTGGCCGCATCATCGATGTGACCGAATCGAGCTATGTCATCGAGCTGACGGGCACGCAGGACAAGCTTGATTCTTTCCTCGGCGCGATCGACTCCGCGCTGATTCTCGAAACCGTTCGTTCCGGGGTGTGCGGTCTAGGCCGTGGCGACCGGGTTCTGAAAGTTCAGTGACAAGCGACATGTGATACGTGGCTTGGCCACTTATCACGTATCACGTCTCACCCATCACATGGAGAAAACAATGAAGGTTTATTACGACAAGGACGCTGATCTCTCCCTCATCAAGGGCAAGCAGGTCGCCATCATCGGTTACGGCTCGCAAGGCCATGCCCACGCGCAGAACCTGCGTGACTCCGGCGTGAATGTGGTCGTTGGTCTGCGCAAGGGTGGTGCTTCGTGGTCCAAGGTTGAAGCCGCCGGCATCAAGGTTGCAGAAGTGAATGACGCGGTGAAGATGGCCGACGTGGTCATGATCCTGCTGCCGGACGAGAACATCCCCGAGGTGTACAAGAACAACGTCGAGCCGAATATCAAGCAAGGCGGCGTGCTGGCGTTTGCTCACGGCTTCAACGTGCATTACAACCAGGTCGTGCCGCGCGCTGATCTGGATGTGATCATGGTTGCCCCGAAGGGCCCGGGCCACACCGTGCGCTCCGAGTACCTGAAGGGTGGTGGCGTGCCGTCCCTGATCGCTGTGTATCAGGATCGTTCCGGCAAGGCCAAGGACATCGCTCTGTCCTACGCGGCAGCCAATGGCGGCACCAAGGGTGGCGTGATCGAGACCGATTTCCGCGAAGAAACTGAAACCGATCTGTTCGGCGAACAGGCTGTGCTCTGTGGCGGCGCTGTCGAGCTGGTGAAGATGGGCTTCGAAACCCTGACCGAAGCTGGCTACGCTCCCGAAATGGCCTACTTCGAGTGCCTGCACGAACTGAAGCTGATCGTCGATCTCATGTATGAAGGCGGTATCGCCAACATGAACTACTCGATCTCCAACAACGCCGAATACGGCGAGTACGTGACCGGCCCGGAAGTCATCAACGAGCAGTCCCGCGAAGCCATGCGCAATGCCCTGAAGCGCATCCAGACCGGTGAATACGCCAAGATGTTCATCCTCGAAGGCCGTACCAACTACCCGTCGATGACGGCTCGCCGTCGTCTGAACGCAGTGCACCCGATCGAAACCGTCGGCGGTCAGCTGCGTTCGATGATGCCGTGGATCTCCAAGAACAAGCTGGTTGATCAAAGCAAGAACTGATGTAGTTTTGCCTTGAGGGGGTAGAGGGAGTGGCTTTGGCCCCTGCCTCTGCCCCCTCGTTGTATTCTGCTGCAGTGAAACCGGAGCACATGCAGATGGTCTGCAAGGCTGCCGATGGCAACAAGGGAACACCATGAGCGATCCGATCCAGATGGATGAAGACACGCCTGAGGCCGATGTGCGCAAGCGTTCGCGTGCGATCTACATCCTGCCCAATCTGTTTACCAGCGCGGCGCTGTTCGCTGGTTTCTATTCCATCGTGCAAGCCATGAATGACCGCTTTGAACTGGCGGCCGTGGCAATCTTCATTGCTATGGTGCTGGATGGCTTGGATGGCCGTGTGGCACGCCTGACCAACACCCAGAGCCAGTTTGGTGCCGAATACGACTCGTTGTCCGACATGGTCGCCTTCGGTGCGGCGCCCGCGCTGGTGGCTTACGAGTGGGCCATGAAGGATCTGGGCAAGTTTGGTTGGGTGGCCGCCTTCATTTACTGCGTGAGTGCCGCCCTGCGGCTGGCGCGTTTCAATACCAATATTGCGGTGGTCGATAAGCGTTACTTCCAGGGCTTGCCCAGTCCGGCGGCTGCGGCATTGCTGACGGGTTTTATCTGGGTGGTTAATGATAACGGTATTGCTGGGACGGCTCATCTGGGCTGGATCCCCGTGCCTTGGTTGGCTGCAGGCTTCGCGATCTTTGCCGGCTTGTCGATGGTCAGCAATGTGCTGTTCTGGAGTGGCAAGAGCATCAATCTGCGCCGGGCCGTCCCGTTCTCGGTGGCGCTGGTGTTCATTGGCGCGCTGCTCGCGGTGCATTCCGATCCGCCCAGCGTGCTTTTCGGCCTCTTCGTGTGCTACGGCCTGTCGGGCTATGTGATGAGTCTGTGGCGTCGCCTGCGCAAGGCCCGCGCTGCAGCCCCCCGAATCAAGTAACAAGTTTTCCGGAGAAATTGTGATGACGGATCGTCTGGTCATTTTCGACACCACCCTGCGTGACGGCGAACAGAGCCCGGGCGCAGCCATGACCCGTGACGAGAAGGTGCGCATTGCGCGCCAGCTCGAGAAGATGCGCGTGGACGTGATCGAGGCCGGTTTTGCTGCCGCCTCGAACGGTGATTTCGAATCTGTGCGTGCCGTGGCTGAGGCCGTCAAGGATTCCACCGTGTGCTCGCTGGCACGTGCCAACGAGAAGGACATCGCGCGCGCCGGCGAAGCCATCAGGCCGGCTAATGCTGGGCGCATCCACACCTTCATCGCGACCAGTCCGATCCACATGGAGAAGAAGCTGCGCATGACGCCGGATCAGGTCGTCGAGCAGGCGGTGCGCGCTATCGGCTGGGCCCGTCAATTCACGGACGATGTGGAGTTCTCGGCCGAGGATGCCGGGCGCAGCGAGCTGGACTTTCTGTGCCGGGTATTCGATGAGGTCATCAAAGCTGGTGCGAAGACCATCAACGTGCCGGATACGGTCGGCTACAGCATGCCGGACCAGTACGCGGCCCTGATCCGCAGCCTGATCGAGCGCGTACCGAATGCGGACAAGGTGGTGTGGTCAGTGCATTGCCACAACGATCTCGGCCTCGCGGTCGCCAATTCGTTGGCTGCCGTGCGTGCTGGTGCGCGTCAGGTTGAATGTACGGTGAATGGCCTTGGCGAGCGTGCTGGCAATGCTGCGATGGAAGAGCTGGTGATGGCGATTCACACGCGCAGCGATGTCTTTCCGGTCACAACGCGCATTGACACCACGCAGATCGTGCCGGCTTCCAAGCTTGTATCGCAGATCACGGGTTACCCGGTGCAGCCGAACAAGGCCATCGTGGGGGCGAATGCCTTTGCGCATGAATCCGGCATTCACCAGGATGGCGTGCTCAAGCATCGTGAAACCTACGAAATCATGCGCGCCGAAGATGTGGGCTGGACCACCAATCGCCTTACTCTCGGCAAACTTTCCGGCCGCAATGCTTTCCGTGCGCGGATGCAGGATCTGGGCGTCGTGTTTGAATCCGAAGAGCAGCTCAACGCGGCCTTTGCGCGCTTCAAGGAGCTTGCAGACAAGAAGCAGGAAATCTTCGACGAGGATCTGCAGGCGCTGATGTCTGACGAAGTCGTGACGCCTGAGCAGGAGCACTACAAATTGCTGTCCTTGCGGGTGTGCTCGGAAACCGGCGAAGTGCCGTCTGCAGGAATTACGCTGTCGGTCGGCGGGGTTGAGCACAAGGCTGAGGCCAATGGCTCCGGGCCGGTCGATGGCGCTTTCAAGGCCATCGAATCGATCGCGCAGAGCGGTGCTGCGCTGCTGCTTTACTCGGTGAATGCGATCACCGGTGGCACCGATGCACAAGGCGAGGTTACGGTTCGCCTGAGTAAGGGTGACCGGGTAGTGAATGGTCAGGGCGCGGATACCGACATCATCATCGCTTCAGCCAAGGCCTACATCAATGCGCTGAACCGGCTGGAGTCGAGTGGCCTGCGCGTCGATCCGCAAGGCGAGGGTGTTTGATCAGGCGCTGGCAGGCGTCACAAAGGCGTGCTGCGGCACGCCTTTTTCGTTCACTGTCATGCCTTCTGGCGTGAAGGGGCGGATTGGCGGGCGAAGAGCGCACATAGGCAGAAAATGGCCAGCGCCAGCAGGGCTTCGCAGCCACCCAGCACTGCGCCGATGCCCTTGACGGTGCTGGCGCTCACCACGCCAAAGGTGAAATAGATCCAGATGGCCAGGCTCATCCACTGGAAGGTGTAGCGCCGCCCCTTCAGGAAACCGGGCAGGGCGGCCAAGAGTGGAAGCACTTTCAACACCAGCCAGGAGCCGCCAGGACGTAGCGGCGCCAGCCACAGTTCGGCGGCCAGGCACAGAGCGATCAGGGCCAGCAGGCAGACAGTGGCAGCAGTGCGGGTGACGGACAGGCTGGGCATTGGGGCGGACGGCGTTGGGCGTGGCCGTCTGAGTCGTTAGAATGCCCGCATTATACGGTTCTGGTGTTGCCCCCCGCCCCATGAAAGCACGATTCGCAGACCATCCCCTGTTCCAGTTTGCCCGGCTTGTACAGTACAAGTTCGGTGAAGTGCGGGTGATGCAGACCGCAGGTGCGCTGACCTACACGACCCTGCTGTCGCTGGTGCCGATGCTCACCGTAGTGCTTCTCGTGATGCGCCAGTTTTCGCCCTTCATGAAGCTCGGCGAGGGGATGCGCGGCTTCTTGTTGCAGAACCTGCTGCCGGAAAAGGCCGGCAAGGTGGTGGCGACCTACGCCTTGCAGTTCTCTGAGAAGGCCTCCAGCCTGACCATTGTCGGCACCGTCTTTCTGGTGGTCACCGCGATCATGCTGTTTGCGACCATCGACCGCACCATCAGCAGCATCTGGCTGATCCGCCGTCCGCGCCCCTGGTATGTGCGCATCCCGATCTACTGGTTGGCGCTGACGCTTGGGCCGGTGATCTTTGCGGTGGGCGTGGCGGCAACGGGGGATCTGATGCATGCCTCGCTCGGGATGATGGACAACCCCGCCGGCTGGCTGCGCAAGTTTGCCGACCGGGCCGCCACCGCCTTGCTACTGTCGGCACTCTTTGTATTTCTTTTCCACGTCGTGCCGAATCGGCGCCTGAAGTTCTGGCATGGCCTCGCCGGCGGGCTGGTGGCAGGTGTCGGGGTAGTACTGGTGCAGCGCCTGTTCGGTTTCTACCTAGCCAAACTACCCAATTTCACCCTGATTTACGGCACCTTCTCGGTACTGCCGATTTTCCTGATCTGGGTCTATCTGAGCTGGCTGGTTATCCTGTTGGGTGCCACCGTGGCCGCAGTGCTGCCCGCTTTCGGCATGCGTAGCCGCCTCTTGCCCCTGAGTCCGGCCGGCCGTGTGGTGGCGGTGATGCGCCTGGCACAGGCTTTGGTGGCAGCGCAGGATATCGGCCAGGCCGCCGAAGTTGACCAGCTTGCCGCGGCCTGTCGTATGACGCCTGGGCAGACCGAGCAGATGTTGGAGGACATGCGTCTGGCCGGATGGACGGTACGCACCGAGGATGGCGCGTGGATGCTGTGCGTGGCTGGCGAGGCCTTGCAACTGGGGGAGCTGATTTCCTGCCTAGTGATCGGCGTGCAGCGCAGCGAGGTGCTCGATGCTCGCTTCTCTGCGGCTGACCGGGCTTTGCTGGACTGCAGCCTGGGGGAGCTGCGCACAACCCTGGCGCGGCCGGTTGGGCGACTTTCTGCCCCGGGTGCGGGCTAGATCGGGTAGGGGTCGACCTCGAACTGAAACAGCTCCACATTCGAGGTCTGCAAGTCCAGACTCAGCAGGCGGCATTGCGCCACGTAGAGCCGGTCGATGTCGGAGATCAGTGAGAAGCGGCGCGAGATATAGGTGCCGGCCGGTGCCAGCACGGCCTGATGCTGGCGCAGAGCGGGCAAAACGGGTAGGACGAGTGCGCGAACCATGCCGGCCTCACGCTCGCTGCCCTTGAAACCGACCTGGATTGGAATCGCGCCGCGCGACAGCATCTGCAGGCCGATTTCGATCTGATTGACCGCGTCGCTGCGGATCCAGCGCACCACGCACAGGCTCCAAATGTCGCTGACATCGCGCCGCAAGGCAATCGCCATGCCGGCCAGCAAACCGCTGCTGCGTCCCTGCAGGGTCATGATGGCGTAGCCGCCGGGGCTTTCATTGACGACGCCCCATTCGCTGACCAGCGCCGGATCATCACCATGGCGCAGTACTGTCCAGATCGCAGTCAGACCCACGCAGGCCTGTACCGTGTATTCCTGCCGCCGTCGCGGCTGCTCGCGGCGTGGCGGCGTGGCCCAGCGGCTGCGCAGGCGTTCCAGCAGGGTGGCCGGATGTACATCCGGGAAGTCCGGATGTACATCCAGATCACCGCCGGTGCGACCGCTTTCGTGGCGGGCCAGCTGTTCGCCGGCACGGCGTGCCAGGCCGGTGGTTGAGAAATACAGCAGGCTGCGGCCTTCCGGCGCATCGCGCCGCACACAAGCCTGAGGCTCTGCACTGCCATAGGGGTCCAGCCAGTACCAGGCGCCATCCAGCGCAGGCGGGCGAATTTCCTGCACGCTGATACGGGAGAGGTATTCGGCGGCCCAGTCCAGCTCGGCCGGGGACAGGCTCTGCGGCTCCAGCGAGGCCATCGCGAGCAGGCGTTTGTAGGCGTAGAGCGCCGTTTCGACCGGGCTGGCAGCCTGTTCGAGTGCACCGGCTTCGCTGCGCGACATGGCGTAGAGGCGCCAGGCAATCCGCCAGGCCTCCGGCTCAGGATCGAGTCCGGCTTGACCCAAGGTGAGGTAGTTTTCGCCGAGCAGGCGAAGGGCACGTGCTGACGCGGTTTCGTTCAGACGTTTCTGCGGCGTGCCGGCACGGGCATCGGCATCGGTCAGGACACGTTCGAAGCCCTGGGCGACGCGCTTGAGGACCTCGGCGATCTGGCGCGCCCTGTTGAGCAAGGCGGCCGGCAGGGGCAGGGCTTCGCGGCGCAGTGCCTGACGGTGTTCCAGGCACAGGCGCAGCGCGCGGCCGTAGAAGAGTTCGATGCAGTGATGGAACTGCTGGCTGCTGATGGTCGGGCTGTGCAGGGCGTCGAGCTGCTGACCGAGCGCCAGGGCCTCGGCGGCAAGGTCGGCCGCAGGCTGGCCGCTGAGCCAGTCTAGGATCGGGCCGGTCGGGTCGGCGGAGAGGTCAGGGTCGATGGACATGCCATGCACGGCGAGGGACAGGAAGGCCAATTCTAGCCCGGATATCTCTCGTGGAAGAGGGGGGGCTCCGGCTTCTAGATTAAACTTGCCACTTTTGCCGCGCAGAACCCCATGGCCCGTAATCGTGAGGGCGACTATTCCAGTCCGCCCGTGTTCGACTCCCAGCTCAATGCCCTGAAGCTACCGCCTCACTCTGTCGAGGCAGAGCAATCTCTGGTGGGCGGCTTGCTGCTGGATAACTCGGCCTGGGATCGGGTTGCGGATCTGGTCAGTGAAGTCGATTTCTATCGCGACGAGCACCGCCGCATCTTCCACCACATTGCCAAACTGATCGAGCAGGGCAAGCCGGCCGACGTGGTGACGGTGTTCGAATCGCTCGACAAGAGTGGCGATGCGCAGCATGTGGGGGGGCTTGCCTATCTGGGCGAGGTGGCTAACAACACGCCGTCAGCGTCGAACGTGCGTCGTTACGCCGAGATCGTGCGCGAGCGGGCTATCCTGCGCAAACTGGTCACGGTGGGTGACGAGATCGCCTCTGGCGCGCTAGCCCCGGCCGGGCGCGACGCCAACCTGATTCTCGACGAGGCCGAGTCCAAAATTCTGTCGATTCGCGACGAGGGCGCGCGCCAGAACACCGGGTTTGTGCCGATCCAGCCGGTGTTGGGGCAGGTGGTGGAGCGTATCCAGGAGCTCTACGACCGTGACAACCCTGCGTCGGTGACCGGCGTGCCGACCGGTCTGGCAGATCTCGACAAGATGACCTCCGGCCTGCATGGCACTGACATGATCATCGTCGCCGGCCGCCCGGGTATGGGCAAGACCTCATTTGCACTGAACATTGCTGAATCGGTGGCGCTGGATGCTCAGTTGCCGGTGGCGATCTTCTCGATGGAAATGCCGGCCACCCAGCTGGTGATGCGCTTCATCTCCTCGGTGGGGCGGCTGGATCAGCACCGTTTGCGTACCGGCAAGCTCAATGATGACGAGTGGCAGCGTCTCTCATATTCGCTGGGCAAGTTGCATGAAGCGCCGATTTTCATCGACGAGACGCCGGGCCTCAACCCGATCGACTTGCGCGCCCGCGCCCGTCGTCTGCATCGCCAGCATGGTGGCAAGCTCGGCCTGATCATCATCGATTATCTGCAGCTGATGACTTCGCACAAGCAGAGCGATAACCGCACGGCCGAAATCTCGGAAATTTCGCGTTCGGTGAAGTCGCTCGCCAAGGAACTCAACGTGCCGATCATGGCGCTCTCGCAGCTCAACCGCAGTCTGGAACAGCGTGCCGACAAGCGCCCGATGGCCTCTGACTTGCGTGAATCCGGCGCGCTTGAGCAAGATGCGGACATCATCATGTTTGTGTACCGCGATGAGATCTACAACCCGGATACCCAGGACAAGGGCAAGGCCGAGCTGATTATCGCCAAGCATCGTAACGGCCCGACCGGCATGGTGCCGATGACCTTCATCGGCGAGTACACCCGTTTCGAGAATTACGTGCAGGGCGCCGGGTACTGAGTTCATGCCGTCAGCTCGCGCAGGCATTTCCTCCGGTTAACAGACTTTTACTTCCCGGAGCTTGCCGCACGGCGCTTTTTGCTGCGGCAGTTTGTTGCAGTACGTTACAATCCGGCGGCTTTACCGAGGCCGAAATATGACGGCCCGGCTTACCCAGTCTTGATATCAGGGGTTCATGCATGTCTGACGCCGTACAGCCCGGTGGCAAACCGGATCGCGAATTCTGCAGCACTAGTGATGCGGCCCAGATGCTGGGCGTGTCGCTGGGCACCGTGCAGCAGATGGTGGAAAACGGCCTTCTTGATGCGTGGAAAACGGCCGGTGGCCATCGCCGTATTCGCGTGACCTCGGTTGAAGCTTTCCTGCGCAAGCGTCAGGCAGGTCCGGTGACGACTCCGGCACCGTCGACCGAGTTGCGTGTGCTGATCGCCGAAGATGACCGCCTGATGCAGGCGCTTTACGAAAAGACGGTGGCAACCTGGGAGATGCCGATCAAGGTCAAGATCGTGGCTTCTGGCTTCGAAGGCCTGATGGAAATCGGTCGCAACCCGCCGGATCTGCTGGTGGCCGATCTGGTCATGCCGGATCTGGATGGTTTTGCAATGATTCGCAAGCTGCGTGACGATCCGCAACTGGCGGGTATGGACATCATCGTGGTGACCGGCCTGACCGCCGAGGACATCGAAGAGCAGGGTGGCCTGCCTGAAGATGTGCTGATTTACGGCAAGCCGATTCCATTCCGCGAGCTCAAGGGTTACATCCAGGCGCGCCTGATGCAGATGCAGCGCCGGGCTGTGCGACCCTGAGCCTTCCCGGAAGTAGAGATCGAACGGCAGCCTTGGCTGCCGTTTTTGTTTTCGATGCCCCGCCCTGTGTGCTCAGACCGCGCTGCGGTGGGCGATGTAGGCGCGCCAGCCGCTAAACGGGCTGATGTCTTCAGCCTCCGTGAGGGCCGTGTGTTCGCACAGGAAACCCTTGAGCGTTTCGCCGTTGTCCAGGATCAGGCTGCCGATGCCCAGCGGGGCTGGGATGCGGGCGACGAAATCACCAAAGGCGGCCGGGGCCAGCTCCCAGACCTCGACGGCGATGGCTACGCCACCTGAGCTGACCGCTTGCAGGCCGGGCTTGGGCGGCACGCTGCCGGGCAGAGCGTAGAGCCGGTAGGCCGGCGCGGTGTGACAGGCCCGTACGAAGCGGGCGGCGCGCTCGGTCAGTTCGTGATTCAGCGGCATGCCTGAGAGGTGGGCGCCGACCACTGCCAGGCGGATCCATGGGGCCTCCGGGGTGGCCGGCCATTCCATTCGTGCGCCTGGCGGCGGCAGTGCGTGGCGGGTGTGGCCGACGCGACAGTCGCTGCTGCGATGCAGGGTGTCGGCCAGGCGTGCAAGCGCGGCATCATGCCAGGCCGGTGCCAGCAGGGTGACACCGGCGGGCAGGCCGTCCGGGCGCAGTGGCCCGGGCACTGCCACGGCGCATAAATCCAGCAGGTTCGCGAAGTTGGTGTAATACCCGAGCTGGCTGTTGAGGCGCACCGGATCGGCCTGGATGGCATTGATCCGATGCTGGGTTGGCGCACTTGGCAGGGCCAAGAGGTCCAGGTTCCGCCATACGGGGGCGACCTGCTGGCGCAAGGCCTGCAGGCGGGTCTGCGCCTGCATGGCCTGTGCGGCGTCGAACTCGAGACCGCGTGCAATGACTGTGAGGACGGTCGGGTCCAGTGATTCGGGCTGGTTCTGTAGCATGCCCTTCGTGGCTTCGAGGCGTTCAGCCACCCAGGGGCCATCGTAGAGCAGCGCCGCCGTTGCAGCGAAAGGTGCGAAATCAAACTCGACCAGCTCGCCCAGCGTGGCGAGTTTTTCCAGCATGTCGGCGTAATGCGCCGCGGCTTGCGCGTCGCCAAAGAATTCGCGCTGCTCGGCGCGCAGCACGCCGATCCGGGGCCGGGCCGGCAAACCGGCCGCTTGCGCATGGCGTGACCATGGATCGGTAGGGTCCGCCCCGCCGGCGACACAGAGCACCTGCCAGGCTTCACTGGCGCTGATGGCGAATACCGACACGCAATCGAGTGAGCGGCAAGCGGGTACTACACCGGTGGTGGGGAGCCAGCCGCGCGTGGGTTTGGCGCCGACGATGTTGTTGAAGGCGGCCGGCACACGCCCGGAGCCTGCCGTGTCGGTCCCCAGTGCGAAGCTCACGCAGCCTTCCGAGACGACGACGGCCGAGCCTGAGCTGGAACCGCCGGAGATATGTTCGGTACTGAAGGTGGAGCTAGGGGTGCCATAGGGCGAGCGGGTGCCGACCAGGCCTGTGGCGAACTGGTCCAGGTTGGTCTTGCCGATGAGGATCGCGCCGGCATCGAGCAGGCGCTGCACCACTGTGGCATGAGCTTCTGCGATATAGCGGAAGGCGGGGCAGGCGGCGGTGGTGGGCAGGCCGGCGACATCGATGTTGTCCTTCACGGCAAACGGGATGCCGTAGAGCGGGCGCTGCGGGCCAGGGCCAAGTGCTTCCAGCTCCCGCGCGCGTTGCTGCAAGGCGGGGGCATCCAGGCGATAGATCCAGGCTGCCGGATTCGAGGCGGCCAGCAAGGGCTGCAATGCGCTGAGCAACTGTAGCGGCGTGAGTGCACCACTCGCATAGTCCTTTTGCAGGGCGGTAATGGAGAGATCGCGGCCAGAAGAGAGCGTCGAGTCGGTCATGGGAGCGTCCAGGTCGGTAGAGAGTGCTTGTATACAAGTAGGTGTGCAATCGTCGTGCCAACTTGACCGGGTGCTTACGGCTTCATTCAAGGTTTTGATTTTTATCGACTTGTTGGGCGTTCTTGAGCTCCGGGGGGCTGTCGCCGGGGCAGGGGTGCGCACCGCAGCGGGGGATGGCGTGGCACTCCGCCCGCTTCTGGTGCGGGGCGCCAACAGTTCCCCCAGCTCCCTGCCGGAGTGGCGCGGATCAGTCAGAGAAGGCTGGGGCGCTTGCCGCTACAAGGTTTGGGA
This sequence comes from Uliginosibacterium sp. TH139, assembly GCF_002855595.1. Classification (NCBI taxonomy): domain Bacteria; kingdom Pseudomonadati; phylum Pseudomonadota; class Betaproteobacteria; order Rhodocyclales; family Zoogloeaceae; genus Uliginosibacterium; species Uliginosibacterium sp. TH139. Next base: position 24,262 of record NZ_PKRR01000012.1, read on the forward strand.
GGGCGTGGCGGGAGGGCTGTTCAGCAGAGGCACAAGTAGGGGAACAGAAATTGCATTTGATCTTGTATGCAAGATTGTTTCCAGACCCCATGAAAGAGGAGCCCCCATGCAAAGCGAAGTGGTGATGAAGGAGAACCCCTGGCTGGCCTATGTAGAGCAGGTGGCTGTGCTGCAGGGGTATGCGCTGGATGCGCCGCAGCTCGCGCGGGTGGCGGAGCAGATGGCATTGGTGGCGCGTGTGGCGGCGCCGCTGCTGGCACTGCCACTGGCGGCCGCCGTGGAACCGGCGCCGATCTTTCGCCCATGAGCGCCGCAGAGGCGTGGCTGGGACGCAATGCCTGGCAGATGGCGGAGGGGGTGGCAGGCGGAGAGGTGAGCGCACGTGAGCTGGCAGAAGCCAGTTTTGCCCGCATGGATGAACGGGATGGAGCGCTCCTTGCCTATACCGACCAGACCCGCGAGCGCGCCCTGCGCGAGGCTGCCGCAGTGGATGCGCAGCGGGCACGGGGCGAAGCCCTGGCGCCGCTGGCTGGTGTGCCCTATGCCGTGAAGAATCTGTTCGACATCGCCGGCCTGCCGACCCTGGCCGGCGGGCACCGCGCGCGTACTGCGGGCCCGGCGGCCGCGGACGCCACCCTGGTCGCGCGTTCGGCCGCGGCCGGTGCCTGTCTGCTGGGTGGGCTGAACATGGATGCGTATGCCTATGGCTTCACCACCGAAAACAGCTTTCATGGCGTGACCCGGAATCCGCTCGATCCTAACCGCGTGGCGGGCGGCTCCTCGGGTGGCAGCGGCGCCGCGGTCGCGGCGGGGCTGTGCGCCTTCTCGCTGGGCTCGGATACCAATGGCTCAATCCGCGTGCCGGCTTCCTTCTGTGGCATCTACGGCCTCAAGCCCACCTACGGCGGGCTCTCACGGGGCGGCAGCATGCCTTTTGTGCACAGCATCGATCACGTCGGTCCCTTTGCGCGTTCGCCACGTGATCTGGCGCGGATCTTCGATGTGCTGAGCGGGCTTGATCTGCGGGACCAGGCCTGTCGGCGCGTAGTCGGTGCGGCGACCGAGGCCGCAGTACTACAGGCGCAGCAGCAGGGGCCGGGAGCGCTGCGGGTGGCGCGGCTGAGTGGCTACTTTGATCAATGGTCCGGCCCGGAGGCGCGCCGAGCCAGCGAGCGTGTGGCGCAGGCGCTGGCCGCCAGCGACGAGCTGGATATTGCCGATGTGGCGGCAGCTCGCGCCGGAGCCTTCGTGATCACCGCCAGCGAATCCGGCCAGCTCTACCGCCCGGCCTTGCAGACTTGGTATGAGGATATGGAGCCGAATAATCGGGACCGCATGCTCGCTGGCAGCCTCATTCCAGCCAGCTGGTATGTGCAGGCCCAGCGCTTCCGGCAGGTTTTTCTGCAGCGCCTGCTGGATTATTTCGAGCGCTTCGATCTGCTGATTGCGCCCGCTACGCCGGTCGTGGCGACGACGATTGCCCAGCCCGAGCTGAACTTGCCGGGCGGGCGGGTGCCCACGCGCCCCTCGATCGGCCTGCTGACCCAGCCGATTTCTTTCATCGGCCTGCCAGTGGTGGCGGTGCCGCTGCCCACAGACACAGCCCTGCCGATTGGTGTCCAGCTGATTGCTGCGCCGGGCCGGGAGGATGTGGCGCTGGCTGCGGCGGCGGTTCTGGAGGCGCAGGGCCTGTGTTTTCGTCAACCGTGGATCAGGGAGGGGTAATGCCGATCAATGATGAACGCATGTGTGCCGAGGTGAGCAAGGCCTCGGATCGCTACGAGGCGGCCTTACTGGTGAACGATCTGGCCGTGCTCGACGAGCTGTTCTGGAAGGATGGTCGGGTCGAACGGGTCAATGCTTCGGATGAGCAGGTCGGTATCGATACGATCCGGGCTTTCCGTGCGGCGCGTCCGCTGCGTGGCCTGGCGCGCGAACGGCTGGCTCGGCGCATCGTGTGTTTCGGCACCCACAGCGCCACCGTGAACATCGTTTTCCGGCGTAGTGTGGATGGCCGCATCGGCCGCCAGAGCCAGACCTGGGTGCGTTTCGGGACAGACTGGCGTATCGTCTTCGCTCACATCAGCTATCGCGAATGATGCCCGATGGCTGGCCCTCCACTGCCTTGAAGTGCGCATGAGCCCAGACGATCTCTCCTCCGCTTCCCCAGGCCTGGCCGGCTCGCGTGTCGATCACGTGTATGCCCGTGTCAAGGACGACATTTTTGAATTCCGTTTGCTGCCCGGCGATCGCTTCACCGAGAGCCAGGTGGCTGAGCGCCTTGGGGTGAGCCGCACGCCGGTGCGCGAGGCGCTCTACCGGCTGGAGCGGGAGGGGTATCTGTTCGTGCACTTCAGGAATGGCTGGAGCGTGCGTCCCTTTGATTTCGTGATGTTCGAGAATCTCTACGAGCTGCGCATGATCCTTGAGAGTGCGGCGGTGCGAAAACTCTGCGACCAGACCGATCTGAGCCATGTGGAGGTGCTCAAGGCCGTCTGGCTGGTGCCGGAGGAGGGGCGCGTGCGCGATGCCCGCGCGGCGGCCGAGCTCGATGAAATCTTTCACACTACCCTGGTGGATGCGGCAAACAACCCTGAGCTGGCCCGCGTGCATAACGATGTGATCGAGCGCATCCGCATCATCCGTCGGCTGGACTTCACCCAGGGCTACCGCGTGGAGCGCACTTACGAGGAGCACGCCCAGATCCTTCAGGCCATTCTGCGCCGGCGCGCCGATCAGGCTGTGCTGCTGCTTAACAGCCATATCGCCGAGAGCCGCGCCGAGGTGCGCAAGATCACCCTGCACCGGCTCCAGTCTGCGCGCCAGAGTTAGACTGCTCGCACCGCGGTGGCCAGTCTTTGCAAGGCCTCGTCCAGCAATGCCCGGCTGCAGCCGAAGTTCAGGCGCAGGAAGCCGTTCAGGCCGAAGTCGCGGCCGTCCGAGAGTCCCAGACCGTGTCGTTCGAAGTGGCGCTGCGGGTCGGTGAGGCCCAGCCCGCGGCAGTCCAGCCAGGCCAGATAAGTGGCTTCCACCGGCGCCATGGAGAGGCCCGGCAGGGCATTCACACCCGCCAGCAGGGCGCGCGCATTGCTCTGCAGGTAGGCCAGCAGGGCTTCACGCCAAGGGCCGCCGTCACGGTAGGCCGCTTCGCAGGCAACAAGGCCCAGCACGTTGACGTCCGGGATCAGGCCACGTGCGCTGGCCAGGTATTGTTTGCGCAGATGGGCATTCGGGATCACTGCGAAGGCGCAGCCGAGGGCCGGGATGTTCCAGGTTTTCGAGGGCGCCATCAGGGTGATGCTGCGCTGGGCAATGGCTTCATCCAGCGCGGCGATCGGCAGATAGGGCTGGGCCGAATCGATCACCAGGCCGCAGTGGATGTCATCCGAGCAGATCAGCCAGTCATGTTTTTCGGCGTGCCATGCGAGGCGGGTGAGCTCTTCGCGGGTCCACACTCGGCCGACCGGGTTGTGCGGATTGCACAGCATCAGGAGGCGCGCGCTCTGGGTGGCGAGCAGTGCGTCGAGGCCATTCCAGTCATATTCCCAGCGCCCGCCCTTGAGCACCAGCTCGCTGCGCACCAGGCGGCGCTGGTGATTGTCCGGCGCCAGCAGCATCGGCGGGTAGATCGGCGGGAAGGTCAGCACGCCGTCGCCGGGGTCGCCAGCGAGGCGGCAGGCGAGGTTGAAGCCTTGTACCACGCCGGGCAGGAAAACCAGCCAGTCTGGCTCGATCTGCCAGTCGTGATCGCGCGCGATGCCTTCCACGATGGCTTCGCGCAGGGCTGTGGAGACATGGGCATAGCCGAATACGCCGTGATCGAGACGGGCCTGAAGGGCTTCACGCACGGCGGGGGGCGCGGCGAAATCCATATCGGCCACCCACATTGGCAGCACGTCGCGATGAGCATAGCGTTGCCACTTGATGCTGTCTGAGTGACGGCGGTCGGGCGGGGTATCAAAGTCAAAAGCCATGGTGTGGAATTCCTGAAGTGATCAGGGATTGTAGGGCGGGCGCGCGTAAAAGAAGAGGGCGCCGCAGCGCCCTCCTTGAAGCAGGTTTGAGCTGGCTCAGACTGCCAAATGCTCAAACAGCGGGGTGGAGAGATAACGCTCACCGAAGCTCGGGATGATCACCACAGTGGTCTTGCCGGCATTCTCCGGGCGGCGCGCCACGGCCAGCGCTGCCGAAACCGCTGCACCGCTGGAAATGCCGACCAGCAGGCCTTCTTCGGTGGCCATTCGGCGGGCGATGTCGAAGGTGTCAGCGTTGCTCACGCGCAGTACTTCGTCATACACGCCGGTGTTGAGGATGCCCGGCACGAAGCCGGCTCCGATGCCCTGAATCGGGTGCGGGCCGCGCGCGCCACCGGAGAGCACCGGGCTGGCGTCGGGTTCCACGGCAAAGACCTGTACTGAGGGTTTCTTGGCCTTGAGCACTTCGCCCACGCCAGTGACCGTACCACCGGTGCCGACGCCGGCGACGAAGAGGTCGACGGTGCCGTCAGTGTCGCGCCAGATTTCTTCGGCCGTGGTGTGGCGGTGAATCTCGGGGTTGGCCGGGTTCTCGAACTGCTGCGGGATGAAGTAGCGTGAGTCCGCAGCGGCAAGGTCTTGCGCGCGCTTGATCGCGCCCGGCATGCCTTCCGGCCCCGGGGTGAGGATCAGCTCGGCACCGTAGGCCTTGAGCAGCAGGCGGCGCTCACGGCTCATGGTTTCGGGCATTACGAAGGCGCACTTGTAGCCTTTGGCCGCACAGACCATGGCCAGACCGATGCCGGTGTTGCCGGAGGTTGGCTCCAGCACGATGGTGTCCGGGCCGATCTTGCCGGCCTTCTCGGCCGCTTCGATCATGGCTGCGGCGATCCGGTCCTTCACGCTGTGGGCCGGGTTGAAGAACTCGAGTTTGGCCAGCACGCGGCCGTTGATGCCGGCGGCGAGGCGATTGAGTTGCACCAGCGGGGTGTTGCCGATCAGCTCGGTGACATTGGCGGCGATCTTCATGCAGTCTCTCCTTGAGTGGAATACCGGGCGATTCTATGCCGGGCCCGCTGGAATGAGGAGCCTGGCAAGGGGAATGAGAAAGGGGCCCAAAGGCCCCTTGTGGATTCAGTGCATGCTTACTTGGCCGCACCCGGGCCCGAGTTGCGGAACTCGAACAGGCGGTTGGCCGGGAACACGGTGGCGACCTTCGGGTTGCCGAACTGCACGGTCTGCGCCTTCTCGGAATCGAAGGGGCGGCTGGTGGTGGCGGCCTTGTTCCAGGGTGACTCGGCGTCGATGTGAGCGCCGATCCAGGAGCTGCGGATTACCAGCATGCCATTGGGCATGTGTACCTTGTCGTCCTTGGCCTTGTAGGTGCCGCTGCTGTCATCCCAGGCACGGCCCAGGCTGATCTTCTTGCCTTCCTTGTTGGCATCCGAGGTGAACTTGGAGTTGGTCACCAGATAGCCGAAGGGGTAGATGTCGGGATGGCTGGGGGCGAACACGAAGCCGCCTTCGGCGCCTTCACGATCGGTCAGGGACTTGAATTCCACCTTGTCGAAAACAGTCACAGCGTGGCCGAAGATGAAGTCCACATCACCCTCGATGTAGCTGTTGGTGATGAAGACGCGATTGATCGTGGCGCGATCCTTTGATTTCACCATCAGCGTGTCCTGATTGCCGAGGAGGCGCACATTGTCGAGGATCACCTTGTCACCGCGGGTGTTCAGGGCCACCGCCTGGGTGCCGCTCTTGGGATTGGGGCGCTCGTCGTAGTCGTTCGAGATGGTCAGGTTCTTGGCCTGGAAGCCATCCGAGTAGGCGAGGAAGGTGCTGCTGCCGGAGGTGCCGTAGGTGTCAGCGCCTTTGCGGCCTTCGCAGGCGTTGGCGGTGGCTTCCTTGTCCTTCTTGCTGCCGCTGGCGAGGTTGCTCACGATCAGCACCTTGCTGGCATCGCCGTCCAGGCCATAGAAGGTGACCGGTGCGGTTTCCTTCAGGCAGATCTGTTCACGGTAGGTGCCGGGCTTGACCAGTACATACACGCGCTCGCTGCCGCCCTTGGCGGTGAGGGTGTCGACAACCGACTGGATGGTCTTGTGTGTGCCGCTGCCATCGGCCGCGACGATGTAGGTGGGCTTGAGCTTGGCGACATCGCCGATGCCATTGGTGAGCGGGTCCCACGGATCATTGCTCGGCTCTTCGATCAGGCCGCCCTTGGCGAAATAGGCCGCCATGGTCTGGCCGGCCGCCTTGTCGACGGCCAGTTGCGGACGCTTGGCGGTGCTGGTGGCCAGCGGGCCTTCCAGCGACGTGGCGCAGGCGCCCAGCAGCAGGGCAGACAACACGGCAAGGCTCAGAGTCTTCTGATAAGTCTTCACGCAAATCCTCCTTGGAATGGAGCAGGCAGAACCCTGCTCGTGGAACCGGAAACAGGAATCTACGCCGCTGCCCCAGCCTCTGCCAAGTGCATTTCTTTTGCATGTTGGCCGGGAACAACGAGCGAATGCCGACCCCACCGCAAAACAAGCGGAAGGTGTCGGTCAGGGAATTGAAAATGACGAAAAGGAGGAGGCGCGAAAAGCCGTGTGACGGGCGTTGGTGGTGCTCAGAGCGAACGGATCTTGCCGAGCAGGGCGGTGGTGGAGCGATCCACTTCAAAGGGGATGGAGTGTACGCTGCCGCCCCAGCCGAGTACTTCGGTGTAGCCGACGATCTTCTCGACCGGCCAGTCGCCACCCTTGACCAGGATATCGGGGCGGCATTCGAGGATGCGTGCGATGGGCGTGTCCTCGTCGAACCAGGTCACCATGTCGGCACAGCGCAGGGCGGCCATTACGGCGGCGCGATCTTCCTGGGTGTTGATCGGGCGGTCATCGCCCTTGCCCTGACGTTTTACGGAAGCGTCGGTGTTCAGCGCCACGATCATCGAGGCGCCGAGTGCACGTGCTTGGGCCAGATAGGTCACATGGCCGCGGTGGATGATGTCGAAGCAGCCGTTGGTGAACACCAGCGGGCGCGGCAATTCGGCGATGCGGCGGGCGAGATCTTCGGGGGCGACGATGCGGGATTCGAATTCGGGGCGGGCGTAGCTCATGGCGGCAGGCATGCAAAGGGTTGAAGCCGCCAGTTTAGCAGCCACGCCGGGCCTGGCGCGGCTTGCCGAAGCGCCGCTTGCTCAGACCCTGAAACGCTCCAGCGCGACATTGATATCGCGCGCCATCACGCTCAGCGAGGACACCGATTCACTGGCACCGCGCACCGAGCGCTCGGCCTCTTCGAGCATGGTGGCGATGCGCTCGACCTGGGTGGCGATATTGGTGCTGGCCGCGTTCTGTTCGGCGGTGGCGTGCGCCACATCGTGGATCTTGTCGAGCGTGGAGCGGGTGCTGCTGCTGATCTCGCGCAGCGAGCAGGCAGCCTCTTCTGCACGTGAAACGCTTTGCGTCACCTGTGGCCCGGCCGCCTGCATGCTGCTGACCACGGCGCTGATTTCGGCCTGGATGGCGATGATGGTGCGGTTGATTTCCTGGGTGGCGCGCGCGGTGCGCTCGGCCAGCTTGCGAACCTCGTCAGCCACCACGGCGAAGCCGCGTCCCTGTTCTCCTGCCCGCGCTGCTTCGATGGCGGCATTCAGGGCGAGCAGATTGGTCTGCTCGGCAATCTCCTGAATCTCGTTGGCGATGCCGCCGATCTGGCGTGATTGTTGGTCCAGCTTGCCGATCTGGTGGGTGGCCGAGTCGATTTGCTGGGCGACCTTCTGGAATTCGCTGGCGGCGCCGGCTATCTGGCCTTCCCCGCTGCTGGCCAGTTCCGCCGTGTGACTGGAATGACCTTCGGTTTCGTGAGCACTGTCGGCAATCATGCCTACGCTGACCGTCATCTCCTCGACCGAGGCGGCGGTAGACGCCGTGGCTTCGGCAGAGTCGGTAGCCGCCTCGCTGATTTCGCTCATGGTGCGGTCGATCTCGCCGGCCGTGCGAGCCAGCGCTGATGATTGAGCCTGAATCTGGCTGATCATGGCCTTGAGGCTCTCGCACATGCTCGCCAGTGAGGCGATCAGGCTGCCCGGCGGGGGGCTGCCGAGGCTCAGATTCAGCTCGCCGGCGGCCATGTGGTTGACCATTTCGGCAGCATAGGCCGGATCGCCGCCGAGCTGGGCGTAGATGCGTCGCGAGGAGTAGATGGCAAAGCCGATCGAGGCCGCGAGGATCAGAGCGCTGACCAGCAGCATGCGCAGGGCGTAGGAGAGGAAGGTGGCATCGATATCGTCGGTGAAGAAGCCGGTGCCGACCGTCCAGCCCCAGGGCTCGAACACGGTCACGCCGTTGAGCTTGTTCAGGAGGTCTTCGGGCTTGGCGCCGGGTTTGGCGGTGGGGATGTCGGCAAAGGCGATCTTGCCCTGCTTGGCTAGCGCTTCGCGGTAGACCTCGACGACATGGCGGCCATCGGCCATCTTGGCGCCTTTGTCCACCTTGCCGAGGCGGGCCGGATTGACGTGGGCAACGAAGACGTCCTCCGCGTTGCGTGCGAACAGGTAGTTGTTTTCGTTGCGCAGGCCGGCGAGTGCTTCAGCCGCGCGTGCCTGGGCTTCCTGGCGGCTGAGTTTGCCGGAGGTTTCCTGGGCGTGCAGGTGCTCGAAGAGGCCGATCGACATCTTCAGCAGATTTTCGATCTGGGCATGGCGCTCAGCCTGCATGCTGGCACGCAGGCTGTAGAGGCCGAAGCTGCCTACCAGCAGCAAGCCCACGGCGCCCATGGCGATCATCACGATCAGTCGGGTACTCAGCTTCATGGTCATGTTCCCTTTTGGACAGATCCAGAAGCCTGTCAACGGCAAGAGCAGGAAATGACTTGACTGTCCTTCAGGACGGGGACGTGGCGTGCCAGTCGTGCAGCGCGAGCAGGGTGTCTGCCATGCCAGCCAGATAGCGCACACCGTCAATGGCGGCAGGCTTGTCGGCAAGGTGGCGTCCTCCGGCCCAGATCTGTGTGCCGGGGGCAAGATCGGCGGCCAGGGTGCGCAGGCCGTTGAAGGCCGCGCGGGCTGGAAAGGCGCCGCTGAAGGACAGCAGGATGACGTCGAAGCCGCCGTTCTGCGCCGTCTTGCGGATGTCTTCCAGCGGTGTCTGGGCGCCCAGTGAGGTGCAGGCCGCACCATGGCTGGCGAGCAGGGCCTGGGCAAAGAGCAGGCCGAGGCTGTGCAATTCGTTCGGAAAGGTGGTCAGCAGCACGCGCGGGCTGCCGGTGCGGATGGGCAGGGTTGTGAGTGCCGCCCGCAACAGGTTCTGCATCTGCTCTGTATATAAATGCTCATGCGCCACTCCGAGTTCGCCGCGCGCCCAGGCCGCTCCGATAGCGATCGACAGCGGGGTGGCGAAGTGGAGCACAAAGTCTTCCAGCCCGAGCGCCTGCAGGCGTTCCTGGAGTGCTGAACTAAGAGCGTCTGCTGCACTGGCTTGTAGCAAGCCGAGCATCCCCTGGATCTCGGCAGGTAGAGCGGCAGGCGCATCGCGCTGCACCAGCAGCGCAGCGAAATCAGTCGGCGAGGCGGCAAAGAGTTTTCCCGGGCGATGACCCTGGTCCATCAGGCGGCGGATCTGGCGCAGGCGCTCAACCTGTTCGCGCGGATAAATGCGCTCGCCATTGGCATCACGCAAGGGTTGCGGGAAGCCATAGCGCTTCTCCCAGACCCTCAGGGTGTCCTTGAGCAGGCCGGTATCCCGCTCCACGGCGGCGATTGAGAGCAGGCCTGGCGCGTCCGGCCGTGTTTCTGCAGACGAGGGCTGATCGCCTATGGCGGTGGCCAGTTTGCTGCGCGGCGATAGTCTGGAGGAAGACATTCAATAGTTGACCTGTATCAATCTGCTGTCTATCGTAGAGTCACGCATCTGGTTTGTCTAGGACAAAACTTGATTCGGATCCCCCGCAAAGCATGACCGTTACGTCCCTGAACGAGCCGCATTCCAAGGGCTGAAGCCCACCCGACCGGAGCCTGCAATGAAATTGAACGATATCCCCGCAGGGGGAGAGGCCTTATCACGCCGCGATTCAGGCGCCTCACGCCGGATTGCGGTGATCGGTGGCGGGATTGCTGGTCTCGGTACGGCCTGGCTGCTTGGGCGTCGGCATGCGGTGACGTTGTTCGAGGCCGGCCACTACGCCGGTGGCCACGCCAATACGGTGGACATCACGGTTGATGGCGTGACGCATCCGGTTGATACCGGTTTTCTGGTTTTCAATCGCCGCACCTATCCAAATCTGTGTGGCCTGTTCCGTGCGCTGGATGTGCCGATCGCTGCAAGCGACATGTCCTTCGGCGTGAGCCTGCAGCAGGAGGGCATCGAGTGGGCCGGTACCGACCTCACGACCCTCTTTGCCCAGTATTCGAATCTGGTGCGGCCCGCGTTCTGGGGCATGCTGCGCGATCTGCGCCGCTTCAATGCCGAGACTACTCGGCTGGCGCGCGAACATGCGGCGCCGGATGTTTCGCTCGGTGAATACCTTGACGCCAACGGCTATGGCGAGGCCTTTCGCCACTGGTATCTGCTGCCGATGGGGGCGGCGATCTGGTCCTGCCCTACCGAGCAGATGCTGGCTTATCCGCTCGCCACCTTCCTGCGGTTCTGCCACAACCATGGCTTGCTCCAGGTGCTCGATCGCCCGCAGTGGATGACGGTGCGGGGCGGCTCGCGTGAATACGTGAAGCGGATGTTGCCGGGTATTCCCGATTTGCGTCTGAATTCACCGGTGGCCGGCGTGCGTCGCGATGCTGCGGGCGTGAGCGTGCTGACGGCGGCCGGTGCCGAGCATTTCGATGCCGTGGTGTTTGCCTGTCATAGCGACACCACTTTGCGCATCCTGGGTGACCAGGCCAGCGTGGGGGAGCGCTCGGTGCTCGGTGCGGTGCGCTATCAGCCCAATCGCGCACTGCTGCACACTGATCCGGCGCTGCTGCCGGCGCGGCAGAAAGTCTGGTCTGCGTGGAACTACCTGACCGGCACCGGCCAGGCCGATCAGCGTCCGGTGAGCGTGTCCTATCTGCTCAACCAGCTCCAGCCGCTGCCTTTCAAATCACCGGTGGTGGTGTCACTGAACCCCTTCCGGGAGCCCGCACCAGAGCATCTGATTGCCAGCTTCGAGTACGACCATCCGGTCTTCGATCAGCGAGCCATCGATGCCCAGGCGCATCTGCCGATGCTGCAGGGCCAGCAACACACCTGGTTTGCAGGCGCCTGGACGGGCTATGGTTTTCATGAAGATGGCATCAAGTCCGCAGTCGACGTGGCCGCCATGCTCGGCGTGGTGGCGCCCTGGAAGGCGCGTCAGTTCGATTTCGCCGGAGCGACGGCATGAACACCGCGCCTGGCCTGGCGTTTGGCGCGGTGATGCATGAGCGCTTCGCGCCGGTCACGAACCGCTTCAGCTACGCCATGTTCACCGTCTGCCTGCCACTCTCGCGTCTCGAAGATGCCGCTTCGCCGCTGCTGGGAATCGAGCGCCTGCGTCTGTTTTCCTTCTACCGCAGGGATCACGGTGCGCGTGATGGCTCGCCCTTGCTGCCCTGGTTGCGGGCCATCCTGCAGCGCAAGGGGCTGGCGGAGGTCTGCGATGGCGAAGTGATGCTGCAGACCATGCCGCGCCTCTTTGGCTTTGTCTTCAACCCGGTCAGCTTTTGGTATTGCCTGGATCGGGAGGGCCGCGTGCGGGCGGTGCTGGCCGAGGTAAGCAACACCTTTGGCGAGCGCCACAACTACCTGATTGCGCATGAAGACCAGCGCGAAATCCGGGCTGGCGATGAGCTGCGTGCGCGTAAGGTTTTCCATGTTTCGCCTTTCTATCCGGTGCGCGGCGAATACCGCTTCCGTTTCCATACCGCCGGCCAGCATCTGGCGGTGGTGATCGATTATTTCGACGGTGGCTTGCTGCAGCTCGCGACCCGCGTCTCCGGCCGCCTGCAGCCCCTGAGCGCAGCGAACCTATTCAAGGCCTGGCTGCGTTGCCCGCTGCTCACGCTTGGTGTGGTGGCCCGCATCAATCTTCAGGCGCTGCGCCTGCTGGCCCGGCGCGTCACTTTTTTCCGCAAACCCGCAGCTCCGATCGAGGAGACCACATGAACGCCCGAAGCGATGGCAGCGTGATCAACGCTGCTGAACTCAGCCCCACTTTGCCGGCACTGCGCCGCAAGCCCTCCCGCGCCATGCGCCTGTTGCTGGACATGCTGGCCAGGATCGAAGGCGGTAGCCTGCTGCTGCGCCTGCCCGATGGCAGCAGCCATCTCCTGGGCAGCGGGCCACAGGCAGCTACGCTCACCCTGCATGACGAAGCCGTTTTCGGCCGCATCCTCGCCGCCGGTTCCATTGGTTTCGCTGAAGCCTTCATGGACGGCGCCTGGGAGACGGACCATCTGCCGGCGCTGCTGACCCTGCTGGCCCAGAACCGCGCTGTGCTGGAGCGGGCCATTCATGGCAATGCCCTGCGCCTGGCCGGGCACTGGCTGTGGCATCGCCTGCGCGCCAATACCCGGCGTGGCTCTAAGAAGAACATCGAGGCGCATTACGACCTTGGCAACGATTTCTATCGCCTGTGGCTCGATCGCACGATGAGCTACTCCAGCGCCCTGTGGCCGACCCCGGACGCCAGCTTCGAGGAGGCCCAGCTTGAGAAGTATCGCCACGCCCTGCGCAGCATCGGGGTGCAACCGGGTCAGCATATTCTTGAGATCGGCTGCGGCTGGGGTGGGCTGGCCGAGGTTGCATGCAAGGAGTTCGGCGCCCGCGTGAGCGGGGTGACGCTCTCACACGAGCAGCTGGCCTGGGCGCGCGAGCGCGCCGAGCGCGAAGGCTTCGCGGACCGCGCTGAATTCAAACTCTGCGATTACCGCGATCTCACCGGGCAGTACGACCACATCGTCTCCATTGAGATGATCGAGGCGGTGGGCGAGGCCTTCTGGCCTTCCTACTTCGCTCAACTGCGCGCCCTGCTCAAGCCGGGCGGGCGAGCCGTGGTCCAGGCGATCACTATCGACAATCGCCTGTTTGCCCACTACCGCAAGGATGTGGACTTCATCCAGCGCTACATCTTCCCAGGCGGCATGCTGCCTTCGCCGGAGGTGTTTCGTGCCCAGTCCGCCAAGGCTGGCCTGCAGCCAGTGGCCGAGCGTGCCTTCGGACTGGATTACGCGCGCACTCTGAACGAGTGGCTGCAGCGCTTCAATGCACAGCTTGATGCGGTGCATGCGCAAGGTTTTGACGCACGTTTCGTGCGCATGTGGCAGTTCTACCTCGGCTACTGCGAAGCCGGCTTCCGCGCCCGCAATACGGATGTGTGGCAGTACGTGCTGAGCCACCGCGGGGCTTGAACGCCATGCTCCGCGTTCTGTGCCTCCTGCTCATCAGCCTGTTCGCCGGCAGCGTCTTTGCGCTGCCCGAGGCCGCACGCCAGAACGCGCCGGACTGGCGGGCGCTGGGCCAGGGTGAGATGCGCTGGTTCGGCCTGCGCCTGTATGGCGCCGAGCTGTGGGTGCGCGGTGCCGGATGGTCACGCGAGGGGCCCTTTGCGCTCAAGCTGACCTATGCCCGTGAGATTCCCGGGGGGCGGATCGTGGATGCCAGCGTGGGCGAGTTGCGCCGCCTGGGCTACCGCGATGAAGTGCAGCTCGTGCGCTGGCGTGAGCACATGACCCGCGCCTTTCCGGATGTGCGGGCCGGGGACAGCATCACTGGCGTGTTTCTGCCCGGGCGCGGTGTGCAGTTCTGGTTCGGTGAGCAGCTGCGCGCGGAAGTGACGGATCTGGAGTTCGCGCACGCCTTCTTTGATATCTGGCTAGATCCGCGTACCCGTGAGCCGGCATTGCGCGAACGCTTGCTGGGTTTGCGCGGATGAGCAGCGACGCGGCCGGTGCGCGTGCGTCTTCCGCCACGGTGCCCAAGCTCTCCGCCGCAAGCTTGCTGGCTTACGGTTTGCTGGGTTTGCCGCTGGCCTTCGTGGCCCTGCCGATCTATGTCCATCTACCCAAGCTCTACGCCGACTTTGGTTTGTCGCTTGCCACGATCGGCGCAGTGCTGCTCGCGGCGCGTTTGTGGGATGCCGTCATCGACCCGCTGATCGGCTGCTGGGGCGATCGTGCCCGGGATCGGCGCCGGGCCATTTTTGCGGCCGTGCCATTGCTGGGTGCTGGTTTTCTCGGTCTGGTGCAGCCCCCGGTCGGGGCGGGCGCGGCCTGGTTGCTGGGCATGCTGCTGCTGGTCTATCTGGGCTATTCGCTGGCTTCGGTCAATCACCATGCGCTGGGGGCCGAGCTTTCGCCGGATCCGCAGGAGCGCACCCGCATTACCGCCATACGTGAGGGGCTGGCCTTGTTCGGTGTGGTGCTGGCCGCTGTGCTGCCAGGCCTGCTTGGGGCGACACTGGCCGAGGGCCTGGCACGGCTGGCCTGGTTGTTTGCCGGGGTTCTGGTGCTGGCTGTACTGGCGCTGCGTCGGCTTGCACCGCTTGCGGCGCTCGCTCCGGCAGCCCGCATGAGTCTGCATGCGGCTTTGCGCAGTCGGCGCTTTCGGCGCCTCTTGGCGGTTTTCGCGCTCAGCGGCATTGCGGCGGCAATTCCGGCCTCGCTGCTGCTTTTTTTCGTAGCCGATGTGTTGCAGGCCGAGGCGCAGTCTGGTTCCTTCCTTGCCATCTACTTCGTGGCCGGGGCGGCGGGCCTGCCGCTGTGGGTGTGGCTGGCACGGCGGCGCGGCAAGATCTTCGCCTGGGGCTGCGGCATGCTGCTGGCGGTGGGCGTCTTTGGCTGGGCTGCCACGCTGGGCGCAGGCGAAGTGCTGGCTTTTGGCCTGATCTGTGCGCTGTCGGGGATTGCGCTGGGGGCGGATCTGGCTTTGCCGCCCTCCATTCTCGCGGACCTGATTACGCGCGAAGGGGGCGGGGCGGGCAGTTACTTTGGCTGGTGGAACTTCGTCGCCAAACTGAATCTCGCGCTGGCAGCTGGCGTGTCGCTGCCCCTGCTGGGCTGGCTGGGTTATGTGCCGGGCGGGCGGGATGAAACCGGCTTGCTGGCACTGGCCTGGATCTATGCCGGGGTTCCGGCGTTTCTCAAACTCATGTCACTGCTGCTGCTCATTCGGCAGCGCAAGGAGATCGCATCATGAAACGCACACTGCTCGGGCTGATCGCAGGCCTGTTCCTGCTGGCGGGCTGCGCCAGCGTCGAGGTGGGGGACTACCGTGCCGAAAAACCCGCGCTCGATTTGCGGCAGTACTTCAATGGCCGTCTGGATGCCTGGGGCATGTTCCAGGATCGCTCCGGCAAGGTGATCAAACGCTTTCATGTGGCAATGCGGGCCAGTTGGCAGGGCGAGGTCGGCACGCTGGACGAGGATTTCACCTATTCGGACGGCACCAAGCAGAAGCGCATCTGGACCCTCACGCGCCAGCCTGACGGCAGCTACATTGGCCGCGCGGACGACGTAGTGGGCGAGGCGCGTGGCGAGCTGGCCGGCAATGCGCTGCGCTGGCGCTATGTGCTGGCCCTGCCGGTGGATGGCAAGGTGTACAACGTGAATTTCGATGACTGGATGTACCTCATCGATGACAAGGTGATGCTCAACCGCTCCTTCATGAGCAAATTCGGCTTCGAGCTGGGGCAGGTGACCTTGTCATTTACGAAACAGGACTGAGTTCAGCAGCCTGCGCCGGAGTGCCGGATGGCGCGCTCACGGGGCTGGTCAGCAGAGGATTGTGATGAAGCCCTTAAATCCGAAGATCACCGATTGGCGTGGCCGCCGCGTGTGGCTTATCGGCGCCTCGACCGGCATTGGCGAGGCGCTGGCGCGCGAACTCTCCGCGCTGGGCGCGCGGCTCATGCTGAGCGCCCGCAATGCTGATCGCTTGAGCCAGCTCGCGCGGGAACTGCCCGGTGCGCTCATCCTGCCGCTGGACATCAGCCGGAGTGAGGCGTTGCAGCCTTTGGCGCAGGAGGTAGAGCGTCTGCTCGGCGGGCTGGATGTGGTGGTTTTCAATGCGGGCACCTATCAGCCATTGCGGGCCTGGGAGCTCACGCCGCAGAACATCCGTGCCACGTTGGAGGTGAACCTGCTGGGTGTGATGGACGGAGTGGCCGCCGTGCTGCCGGCCATGCTGGCGGCCGGGCAGGGGCATCTGGTGATCGTGGGTAGCGTGGCGGGCTATCGTGGTTTGCCCAAGGCGGCGGTATACGGCCCCTCCAAAGCTGCGCTGATCAACTTTGCCGAATCGATCTGGCTGGATCTTGCGCCGCGCGGCGTTGCCGTGAGTCTCGTCAACCCCGGTTTCGTGGCGACACCGCTGACTGCGCAGAACGATTTCCGCATGCCGGCGCTGATCAGCGCGCATGAAGCGGCCACGCAGATCCTTGCCGGGCTGGCGCGGGGTGAATTCGAAATCCACTTTCCGAAACGCTTCTCACGCTTTCTCAAACTGCTGCGCCTCTTGCCGGCGCGGCTCTACTTCGCGCTTGTGTCACGGACGGCTCGCTGATGGAAAACACCCTGCAAGGACTCGTCGAGTGGTACCAGACCCTCAGCCCTGACAGCGTCGCCCGGGCGGGTGAGTTTTACGCGCCGCAGGCGCACTTCAAGGATCCCTTCAATGATGTGCGCGGTGTGCCGGCCATCGAACGGATCTTCCTTCATATGTTCGCGCAGCTGGAGTCCCCGCGTTTTGTGGTGCGTGACGTGTGCCGTGGGGAGGGCAGCGCCATGTTGTGCTGGGACTTCGCTTTTTCGGTCCGTGGCGTTGCATATCGGCTACAAGGCAGCAGTCGGCTGGAATTTGACCCGAATGGGCAGGTTTCATCCCACGTGGATTACTGGGACCCCGCAGAAGCCCTGTTCATGCGGGTTCCGCTGCTTGGCTGGGTGTTGCGAAAACTTTACAAAAGCCTTTCCGCCACCTGAGGGCTTGCGTATTGCGTCACGTTTTTTAGAGTACTCTTCCGGCACAACATCAACAGGCCCTTGCGGCCCCAGAGACAGGCGGGTGGAGTGATGAACGTATTTGCGCGCAATATCCTTCTGGTCGATGACCATGCCCTTTTGCAGCATGCCTTGAAGGCCATGCTCGAACCGATTCTGGCGGGGGGGGGAAATCATCTGTGCTGCATCAGCTCAGGAAGCCGTTGCCGCGTTGCGGGCGGGCAAGACCTTCCACCTCGTGTTGCTGGATCTGAAACTGCCTGACAGCGACGGCCTGCGACTGATGACGCTGCTGCGCCGCGAAGTTCCGGGCGTGCCGGTGGCGATCTTCTCTGGTCAGGATGCTCCGATCTATCGCCAGCTTGCGCGTGAGGCCGAAGCCGATGGCTTCCTGTCCAAGTCCATGGACCCGAGTGCGCTCGTCGATGGCGTGCGCACCCTGCTGGCCGGCCGTCGCTTCTATGACGATCAGCTTGAGCGCAACCGGGGCAATGGCAGCAACGGCGAGTCGCGTCCGCGCCCCAAGCTGAGCCCCAAGCAGGAGCGCGTGCTGTGCTGTCTGATGGAAGGGCTCTCCAACAAGGAGATAGCCCAGCGCCTGGATCTTTCCGAGCGCACCGTGAAGATGCACTTGACCTCGGTGTACCACGTGCTGGGCGTGAATACCCGCTCACAGGCCATTCTCGTGGGCCAGACCCTGAATCTGTCGATGCCGCCGGAAGATGCGTGAAGCGGTAACCGGCAGCCCCGCCGCCCGTTTGCTGCTATACATGCGCCTGCTGATGGTGGCGGGCTGTGTTGCCTGTCTCGGTGTATTGCTTGGCCATGATGGCCTGACGATCCTGGGTGTGTTGTGGAGCGTTTTTGCTGCGGGCATCTTTGCTGCCCTGTGGTATTTGCTCGAGCGTTTGCAACGTTTGCCCGCCAGGATTGAGGTGCTCGCTACGCCGCAGCAGCAGGAGGGAGAATTCCTCTCTGCGATGGGCCACGATCTGCGCCAGCCAGCCCAGGCCATCGCGCTCTTTGCGGCGACCTTGTCGGCCCACCCCTTACCCGACTCCTCGCGCAAGCTGGTCAGCGGCATCGAGTCAGCGGTGGAGCAACTCTCCGAGCAGCTCGAAGCGGTGTTTGCGATTGCCAAGCTGGAGGCCGGCCGAGTCGAATGCAGCACAAGACCGCTGTCACTTGACGGCTTGTTCTCGCAAGCAATCAACAGCCATCTGGATGAAGCGCACGAGCGCCAGTTGCACTTGCGCCACGTGCCTACCGCGCGCCGGGTGCTGGGGGATGAAGCGATGCTGCTTAAGGCCATTGATCGCATGGTGGCGCATGCCGTGGCGATTACTGGTGAAGGTGGTGGGGTCGTGCTGGGTGCTCGCCAGCGCGGCTCCATGGTGCTGATTGAGGTATGGGACAGCAGCGAGGGGATTGCGGTTGAGCTGTTGCCACAGGTTTTCATCCCGGGGTCCAGCTACGGTCAGAACCTCAAGGATCGTGGTCTGGGGCTGGTGCTTGCGCGCCGCCTTGCTGTCCTGCAGGGCGGTCAGCTGACACTGGCTTCGCGTGCCGGGCGGGGTTGTCTGTTGCGCCTGGCGCTTCCGGCTGCCTGAGTCGTCTCCCGCGGAAAAAGCAAAGGGCCGCATTGCGCGGCCCTTTTTACGTCTGGCTTATTGTGCCGGCGCTGCTGGCTGGCTTGGTTGGACGCTGAGTTGCCGGGCTTTCTCCGGCGAAATGACTTCGATCACGTTGACGACCTTGCGGACCCCTGAGGTCGAGCGGGCGACCTGTGCCGCAACATTGGCTTCGGTTTCGGTCAGCAGGCCCATGAGATAGACCGTGCCGGACTCGCTGACGACTTTCACATTGTTGGCCGACAGCTCCTTGGCATTGACCAGGCGGGTCTTCACCGAGGAGGTCAGCCAGGCGTCATTGCTGCGCGCAGTGAAGGAGGCTGGGTAGCCGATGCTCACTTCGTTATAAACCTCCAGTACATTCGGCACGCTGCGGGCATGGGCTTCGACTTCGGCGCGACTGGCTTCGTCAATTGCCTGTCCAGTCAGCAATACCCAGCGGTGGTAAGCCGTGGCCGAGACATTGGTCTTGGCTTCAAGCGCAGCCGGGAAGCCACGGTTGAACTTGTGTTCGATTTCCGTATCCATCAGTTGTTCGCTGTAGGCACGGCGGTCCATCGTGGAGGCTACTCCAGTGCCTACGCCGGCAACTACCAGCGGGACGCAAGCTTGCAGCAATCCGCCAGCAACGAGGATGCAGCTCAGGGTTCGCAGTTTCATTTCATTCCTCTCCCATCAGCAGACAGTCGATGCCATCACAGATGCAGTGGATGGCGAGCAGGTGGATTTCCTGGATCCGGGCGGTGCGCTCATGTGGCACGCAGACGTGTACATCGCCTTCGCGCAGCATGCCGGCAAGCATGCCGCCGCCTTTGCCGGTGAGCGCTACCACGCGCAGGTCACGTTCATGGGCCGCTTCGATGGCCGCGAGGATGTTGGGTGAATCACCGCTGGTGGAAATCGCCAGCAGCACATCATGCGGCTGGCCCAGCGCACGAACCTGCTTGGCGTAAACTTGTTCCCAGGAGTAGTCGTTGGCGATGGCACTCATGGTCGAGCTATCGACCGACAAGGCAATGGCTGCCAGCTCTGGGCGCTCGCGTTCGTAGCGACCGATCAACTCGGAGGCGAAGTGCTGGGCATCTGCTGCCGAGCCGCCGTTGCCGCAGGCGAGGATCTTGCCGTTGGAGAGCAGGGTTTGCACCATCAGTTCAGCGGCATCTGCCAGCGGCAGCGAGAGCTGCTCGGCGGCAGCCAGTTTTGTCTGGGCGCTGTCTTCGAAGTGCAGGGCGATGCGGGAAGCGAGATCCATCGTGCTTACACCGCCAGACCAGTCAGCTCATCACAACCCAGGGCGATGTTCATGCACTGAATGGCCGCGCCGGAAGCGCCCTTGCCGAGGTTGTCAAAACGGGCGACGAGCAGGATCTGCCCGGCATGGCCAAACACGAAGAGCTCGGCACGGTTGGTATCGTTGCAGCGCGTGGCGGGCAGGAAACCGGCTTCCACCACTTCGCTACCGCCCAGCGGCATCACCTTCACGCAGGCTTCGTCGGCGTAGTAACGCTTCAGTTCAGCATGCACGGCCTCTGGCGTGAGGCCGTTCAGCAGACGCGGCAGCAGCGGCACCGATACCAGCATGCCTTGCGCAAACGGGCCGACCACCGGGCTGAATATAGGAGCGTGGGCGATGCCTGTCAGCGCCTGCATTTCCGGCAGGTGCTTGTGGCCGAGGCCTAGCGCATAGATACGTGGTGAGAGCATGTGATCGGGCAGGGCGCCCTGGCCTTCGTAGTCGGCAATCATTTCCTTGCCGCCGCCGCTGTAGCCGGTGAGCGAAGTGCAAGTGAGCGGGTAGTCCGCTGGCACCAGACCTGCCGCGACCAGTGGCGCTATCGTCAGGATGAAACCGGTGGCGTGGCAGCCCGGTACGGCAATGCGCTGGGAGCTGCGCAGGCGTTCGCGCTGGCCATGCAGTTCGGGCAAGCCATAGACCCAGTCCGGATTCGTGCGATGGGCGGTGCTGGCATCCAGGAAACGGGTGCGGGTGTTGCCTGCTGCCAGCAGGGCGACAGATTCCTTGGAGGCCGCATCAGGCAGACACAGGAAGACTACGTCGGCGGCGTTGATGTACTCGGCCTTAACGGCGGGATCCTTGCGCTTGTCTTCGGGGATCGTGAGGACTTCGACGTCTGCGCGGCCAGCCAGCCGCTCGTCGATCTTGAGTCCGGTGGTGCCGTGACGGCCGTCGATGAAAACCTTGTAAGTCATGGATGCCTCTGGGGATGTCTGCTTCTTCAGAGCGGATTGTAAACGAGAGGTTCAAAAAGAACCCGGCCCTTGGGCGATCAGAGCTGCCGCCGGGTGTGCGTCGCAACAAAACAAAACCCCCGCCGGTTGCCCGGAGGGGGTTTTGTACGCGATCAATGCTGCCGATTCGTGACCGGATCGGCGTCAGCAGAGATTTAGCGAGCTTGCCAGCCGCCGTCGACGTTCACGATGGCGCCGTTCACGTAGTCAGAAGCTTCGGAAGCCAGGAACACTGCGGTGCCGGCCAGGTCTTCCGGCTCGCCCCAGCGACCGACCGGGATGCGATCCAGGATGGCCTTGTTGCGGGCTTCGTCAGCGCGGATCGGAGCGGTGTTGGCGGTAGCGATATAGCCCGGGGCGATACCGTTACAGTTGATGCCCTTGGCGCCCATTTCGTTGGCGATCAGCTTGGTGATACCCGCGATGCCGTGCTTGGATGCGGTGTAACCCGGCACCAGGATGCCGCCTTGATAGGAGAGCATCGAGCAGATGTTGATGATCTTGCCCTTGCCGTTGCGGCCAACCACGTGGCGGCAGAAAGCTTGCGACAGGTACATCGGTGCATACAGGTTGATCTGCATGACGAAGTCGAAGTCTTCTTCGGTGTGCTCGAGGAAGGGCGCGCGGCGGATGGTGCCCGCCACGTTTGCCAGGATGTCGACTTGACCAGCCAGCGCGACGGCCTGATCGATCACGCTTTGCGGCGCGCCCTTGGCGGTCAGGTTGGCTTGCAGGTACCAGTATTTGCCACCGGCCTTGGCGACAGCGGCTTCCATGGCGGCGGTCGATTCGGCGGCCATCGGTGCGAAGTCGGCACAGATGACGTTAGCGCCAGCTTCAGCCAGCTTGGCAGCGATAGCAGCGCCAATGCCTTGGGCACCACCGGTAACGAGGGCGACCTTGCCCTTCAGATCAAACGGATTGCTCATTCTGTAACTCTCCCGATATTGAAAAAGCCCGCTCGTAAGGGGAAGGGGCTGAGGCACCGTGACGCCCTGGCTGCCGCCTACGGTCTGAAACCGAAGGCGGGAGTGTAAGCCAGCCGGTTTACAGGAACCAGACCGGGCGACACAAAAGCCCTCCGAGTTTACCCGAATCCATAAGGTGTGGCACTTGCGATAGCCACAGGCTTTTGCTTGAGCGGGTTGGATTTGCGCAGGATCAAGGCCGGGGCGGGAGCGGTGCAGCCACCTCGATCTCGATCCGCCGGCGCGGATCCACATGAGCGCGCAGACGGCTGATGCGGGCTTCCAGTGCTTGGCCCTGATCCAGTGCCTGGGCAACCGCGCCGTTGTCCGAGCGCGGCAGGTAGCCCAGCGCCTGCCCCTGCCAGTCGACACGCACCGCCAGGGCATCGTAGGGGTTGGCGGCTTCGCGGCTGAGGCTCAGTGCGTCACCTTCACGCAAGTGCGGCCAGAGCTGTTCGGCGCTGTGATGACTGAAGCCGGCGAGGGCGCTACGTTGCAGGACGAGGCGCGGATGCTGGGCGAGGGCGGGGGAGATGCCAAGGAGCAGGGCGGCAAGCAGCGGGCCACGCATATCAGGTGCGCTCCATGCTGAAGGCAGCCTGGATCCATTCCGGAGCATGGGCATCCAGCTCGTTCAGAAGTACTGCATCAAAGCGGCAGGGGCGTTGGCGGTAAACGCTCCCGGCGCCTTGTAGCCAGTATTTTGCGGCCAGCACGATGCGCCGCTGCTTGGTTGGGGTGATGCTGGCGGCGGCGCCGCCGAAGTCGCGGTGGCGGCGCAGACGGACTTCGACGAAGGCAATGTGACCGGCATGCTCGGCGATCAGATCAATCTCGCCGCCCTTGCAACGCACGTTGCGGGCCAGGATCCGTGCGCCGCGTGCAACCAGATAGGCCTCGGCCAGCCGCTCGGCCTGCACACCCGAGCCTTGCAGCGCATGGCGGCGCAGCAGACAATCGAGCACTTTCCGGAATCCCGCGATCAAAGCGTCCATGGCCATCCTGCTCAACGAAGAAAATCCGCTCCACGCCTCGCCGGCATTGTATGTGGTGGCCACCCCGCTCGGTAACCGGCTGGACATCAGTCTGCGCGCGCTGGCCGTGCTGCGGGTGGTGGGGACGATTGCAGCGGAAGACACCCGCCACAGCCTGCGTCTCCTCGATGCGCATGGCATTAGTTCGAAGATGCTCGCGCTGCACGAGCACAACGAGCAGGAGGGCGCGACGCGCATCATCGCTCTGCTCGAAGCCGGCCAGCATGTGGCCCTGATTACCGATGCCGGTACGCCGGCCGTATCCGATCCCGGTGCGCGGCTGGTGGCGCGTGTGCAGGAGGCGGGCTTTCCGGTGGTGCCGGTGCCCGGGGCCTGTGCGGCGATTGCGGCACTCTCGGCTTCGGGTCTGGCGGCGGCGCATTTCCATTTTCACGGCTTCCTGCCGCCCAAGCCGACAGCGCGCCGCACGACGCTTGAAGGCCTGCGCGGCATCGATGCGGCACTGGTGTTCTACGAGGCACCGCACCGCGTGCTGGAGACGGTCGAAGATCTGGCTGCCGTGCTGGAGCCTGAGCGCGAGCTGGTGTTTGCGCGCGAGCTGACCAAGCTCTTCGAGCAGATCGCGCGCATGCCGCTGGGGGCCGCACTGGAATGGTTGCGCGCGGACCCGAATCGCCAGCGCGGCGAGTTCGTGCTGCTGGTGGGGCCGGCACCGCAACGCGAGGGCCTTCCACCCGAAGCCGAGCGGGTGCTGAAGCTGCTGCTGGCCGAGTTGCCGCTCAAAACAGCGGCCAAGCTGGCGGCCGAGATTACCGGTGCGGCCAAGAATGCGCTGTATGAACTGGGCCTGCGCCTGAAGGCTTGAGTCGCTCGCTCAGTCGCTCGCCACCCGCTCCTCGCGCAGGTTCTGCTGGTACTCGCGCGGGGTGCAGCCCAGTTCGCGGCGGAACACTGCATGCATGTACTGCAGCGAGGTGAAACCGCACTGCACGGCAATCCGGCTGCATGAGAGCTGACCATCGCGCAGCAGGTCCTGAGCCCGGCCAAGCTTGGTATGCATGATCTCGTCATGCACCGTGTAGCCTAGCTCCTTGCGGAAATAGGCGTCCAGCGTCGAGCGGGCGATCCCGAGATGATCCACGACCTGTTCGGCCTTGATGCCTTGGGCGGCGTACTGGCGGATGTAATGGCGGGCGCGCATCACATACGGGTTGCTCAGCGGACGATGCTGACTGGAGGCCGCAACATGAATGCCGCTTGGCGCCACCAGCACCGGAGCGGCGTGCTCGCGGCCCCCGCGCAGCAGGCGGTGGAGCAGGTGGGCGGCGGTGCGCCCCATCTGGTCGGTGCCCTGGATCACCGAGCTGAGCGGGATGCGCGAAAGCGTGCGGGTGAGCGGATCGTTGTCGATACCGATGATGGCCACCGCTTCCGGCACAGGGATCTCGGCGCTGAGGCAGGCCTGCAGGATGTGACGCGCGCGCGCGTCATTCACGGCGATGATGCCGATGGGTTTCGGTAATTGCTGCAGCCAGTCGATCAGCTGCTGCTGGGCGCCTTGCCAGCTCTGGGCTTCGGTTGTGCTGCCACGAAAGAGCGAGCCTTCGGCGCCGGTTTCAGCGAGCAGCTCGTTGAAGGCCTGCTCGCGCTCCTGGGCCCAGCGGTTGCGTGGCGTGGGGGGCGTGCTGTACATCGCGAAACGTGGCAGGCCGGCGCCCATCAGGTGTTCAAAGGCGCAGCGCACCAGCTGGTGGTTATCCGTTGCCACATAGGGGATGCCCGCTGGGTAGTGGGCCGGGTCAGCGTAGGAGCTGCCGACGGCCACCACCGGACATTGGATGCCGGTCAGTGCGCTAGCGATGTCCGGGTCGTCGAAGTCGGCGATGATGCCGTCGCCCTGCCAGCCGGCCATGTTTTCAGGGCGGCAGCGAAAGTCTTCTTCCATGAAGAGCTCCCAGGCGGCCCGAGTGGAACCGAGGTAGGCGCCAATGCCGGCAACAATCTCGCGGTCATAGACCTTGTTGGCATTGAAGAGCAGGGCAATGCGATGAGACTGCAGGCCGCTGCTGGCCGGGCCGGAAGAAAAGCCAAGGCTGCTCATTGCCGCCCCCTGCCTTGCGCGGTGCGGCGTTTCTGCCAGGTCGGATATTCCTGCTCGAGCAGCGCGCGTGGCAGTTCGGTAAACCAGTTGTATTTGACGCGTCGCTCGTAGGCAATTTCGGCGAAATCACTGCGCTTGACGCTGTCGCGCGAGCTGAACAGGGGCTTGCCGCTGTCCAGATCGTAGAAGCGTGCCCAGGTGCCGGGAGCGGCGGGGTCCTTGACCAGCACATAGTCGAAGCCCATCTCCAGTGTGCGGTCCTCGCGCTTGATGCGTTTCTGGCCAGGCAGGCGGGCAGCCTTGAGCCAGTTCGCCCCATCCTGCACGGCACGCACCACGGCAGGCGAAGGCTGTTCCAGACTCATCAGGAAGCGCAACACATTCACGCTCTCGCCGCCGCTGATCGAGGGAAGCTCGTAGGAGCGGCCCATGGCTGGCGCCAGTGTGTTCTCGTCGTACTGGGCGCACCAGCCGGCTTTCTTGCCGCCTACCACGAGCTGGGTCTTGAGGATCAGATCGATGCCACGGCGCAGGGCATCCTGTGCGCGAGTGCGGCGGGCGGTGTCTACGAAGCGGAATTCGGCCGTGGGCTGAGCAATATCGCGCATCACTTCGAGCACGTTGGCCATCGCATCATCATTGAAGGTGATGCGCTTCTTGTAGCCGACCGGATCGGGCCAGAACTGTTGCCAGCCGCCATTGGCAAGCTGGGCGGCGAAGATGTAGTCGAGGCCACGATTGAAACCGGCGCGGTACTTCTCGTCGCCGAAGGCGCTGAAGGCGCGGGCCAGCACCTTGATCTGCTTCATCGTGGAATCGTTGTCGATCGTGGATTTGCCGCGCCAGCCTGTCAGTGCCGCCGTATTCACCGGCACCAGCATATTCACCGTACGCTCAAGCTTGGGCCAGCCGCCGTCGGCATTTTGATAGCCGAGTACGACATCGGCGAGCTGGCGACCTTCGGCGCTGTTGTAAAAGGCCGCACTCTGCTCGGTCATGCTGGCCTCGGTGATCTTGCCGCCGCTGGCTTGCTGACTGATCTTGCTGGAGGCAGGCAGGATGAAGGTGGCCGAGAAGCGCTGGCGCGCTTCATCCCATTTCGGGAAGGCGCCAAACAGGCTGAAAGTGGTTTCGAGCGGCAGCCACAGACTGCCATTGCGCCACTCCGGCGCGATGCCTAGATCGACCGGGCTGCCATTGCGTTCGGCGCGGCTCTCTCCTGCATGCGCGCTCAGGCTGATGCCGGCCAGACTGTAGCGGCCGCTGTGGCTGGCGGCGTCGAGCTGAGCCTCGCCACCGAGTAGTCCGATGATGTCCTGGATCGGTGCGAACATTTTCTTGCCCGGCTTCAGTTCGGGCTGGGTGTACTGCCCTTCTTCGAGCTCCTGGTAGCCGCCATCCATGGAGAAATTCGGCTCGCCCATGATCAGGGCAATGCTGACCAATTGGCTCTGCGCTGCCCCGGGCACGCTTGTACTGGCGGCTGCAGGCGGGCGTTCTTGCTGGACTGCACAGGCAGCGCAGAGCAGGGCAAGGGCGCTGAGAGCGAGCGGGCGGCGGAGGCGGGCGGGCATGGTGAGTCTCCTGATCGATTTTCTTGCGGCGGGCGCTGAGGCACGCTCATGCGGCGGCAGTATAATCAAATCAGTCAGTTTTTGATGTACGTACATCAACTTTGGTCCCAACCTAAACCCGCGAACCCGAAAAACATGAGCCCCGTGAGCAAGCTTCGAACCAAGATCCATGACGTGGCCCAGGCTGCCGGCGTGAGCGTGGCCACGGTGGACCGGGTGCTCAACAAGCGCCCGGGCGTGCGTCAGCAGACCGTGGCAAAGGTGGAGGCGGTGCTGCGTCAGCTTAACTACAAGCCGGATGTGCACGCCGCGCGTCTGTCGCGGGGGCGCGACTTGCGCTTGGTGTTTCTGTTGCCGCGTGGCCACAACACTTTCATGAGCTTGCTTGCTGACGAGGTGCGTGCCACGGCCGAGCGCCTGGCCTTTGAGCGCTGCCTGATCGAACTGCGGCATGTGGAGGCCTTTGATGGTCCGGCTGTTGCCGGCACCCTCAATGCACTCGATGCTGCGGACTGGGATGGCGTGGCCGTCGTGGCGCCGGATGCGCCGGGCGTGCGCGAGGCCATCGATGCCTGCGTGGCGCGCGGCCTGCGGCTGGTGACCCTGGTGTCGGATCTGCCTTCCTCTGCCCGGCAACACTTTGTGGGGGTCGACAACATTGCTGCCGGCCGTGTTGCGGGCCGCTTGCTGGGGCGCTTCAATGCCGGGCGCAGTGGGCGAATTGCCCTGATCGCTGGTTCCATGACCCTGCGTGACCATATGGAGCGTCACCTGGGGTGCGAGCAGGTGCTGCGCGCCGAGTTTCCGGGCTTGTTGAGCTTGCCGGTAGTGGAGGGGCGTGATGAGGCGGAGACAACGGCAGGGGTCGCACGGCGGCTGCTGGCCGCGCATCCGGACATCGTGGGTCTCTACAATATTGGCGCCGGCAATCGCGGCCTGATCGAGGCCTTGCGCGAACTGCGTCGCCCCGGCGAAGTGGTCAGCGTGGCCCATGAACTTACCCCGCATGTGCGCCAGGCGCTGCTTGATGGAGTCTATGACGCAATCATTTGTCAGGATCCGGCGCATGAAGTGCGTAGTGCGGTGCGGGTACTGCAGGCCTTGTGCGAAGGCGGTGAAATCGTGCGTACCCAGGAGCGGATCCGCATCGAAGTGTTCCTCAAGGACAATCTTCCCTGACTGCCGGTCTGCCACCTCAAACATGGATTCAGCTTTGTTCTGAAACCTGCCTTGTGGCTTTATGAATTTCACCAGTGTGATCGCAGGCATCTTTTGATCAACGATAATCAGAAAATGCTTTCGAACCCGCATGCTGCGGCGAAAATCTGATCCACAAGAGGTGTCGTTTGAGCTGCTATCTGGGCATCGATCTGGGAACGTCCGAAGTCAAAGTGCTCCTGCTGGATGATCAGCATCAGCGCCTCGCGACAGCGGCCCATCCGCTGGGATTGTCGCGACCTGTCCCGCTCTGGGCTGAGCAGAATCCGGCTGACTGGTGGCAGGCCTGCTGTGCCGCGCTCGACGAGCTGGCTGCCAGCTATCCGCAATTCATGGCCCGGGTGCGCGGCATCGGCCTCTCGGGTCAGATGCATGGCGCGGTGCTGCTGGGCGAGGGTGATGCGGTGTTGCGCCCGGCGATCCTGTGGAATGACGGCCGCTCGCAGGCCGAGTGCCAGGAGATGATGGATGAGTGCCCGGCGCTGGCGCAGATTGCCGGCAATCTGGCGATGCCCGGTTTTACCGCGCCCAAGCTGCGCTGGCTGGCGAAGCATGAGCCGGCGGTGTTTGCCGCGATACATAGCGTGCTGCTGCCGAAAGACTGGCTGCGCCTGAAGCTCTCCGGCGAGAAAGTCTCCGAGATGTCGGACGCCGCCGGCACGCTGTGGCTGGATGTGGCGCAGCGCGATTGGTCGGACGAGTTGCTGGCCCTGTGTGGTCTCACTCGGGCGCAGATGCCGTGCCTGGTGGAAGGCAGTGAAGTGTCGGCACGCCTGTTGCCGGCGCTGGCGGCGCGCTGGGGCTTGCCCTCCGAGGTGTTGATTGCTGGTGGTGGGGGCGACAATGCCGCCAGCGCGGTCGGCATCGGTGCGGTGCAGCCTGGCGCTGGCTTCCTCTCGCTGGGCACTTCGGGCGTGCTGTTTGTGGTGAACGACGCCTTCCGGCCCAACCCGCAATCTGCCGTGCATGCCTTCTGCCACGCCTTGCCGGGGCGCTGGCACCAGATGAGCGTGATGCTCTCGGCGGCGAGTTGCCTGAAGTGGGTGACCCAACTCACCGGGCGTGTCGACGAGGCCGCGCTGCTGGCCGAAGTGGCACAGCTCGATGTGGCCGCGCGTGAGGCGGCACCGATCTTCCTGCCCTATCTCTCGGGCGAGCGCACGCCGCACAACGATCCGCATGCGCAGGGCGTGTTCTTTGGCCTGGGCTTCACACACGCCGGCGCTGATCTTGGCTGGAGCGTACTTGAAGGCGTGGCTTTCGCTTTCCGCGATGGCCTCGCGGCCTTGCAGAGCGCTGGCACCCGCGTGGCGCAGCTGTCACTGGTGGGTGGTGGCGCGAGAAGTGCCCTGTGGGCGCAACTGCTGGCCGATGTGCTGCAGACCGAGATCGTGACTCACGCGGGGGGCGAGGCCGGCGGCGCGCTGGGCGCAGCACGCCTGGCTTGGCTCGCCGATGGGGGCGAGGAGACCCGCGTGTGCGTGGCGCCGCCTGTGGCTGAACGCGTCATTCCCGCGCCGCCGAACGCATCTCTCGAATCCCGCTACCAGCGCTTCCGCGCGCTGTATGCCGCGCTGAAGAGCGAATTTCAGTGCTGACTCTTTTCTGAATTCAAACCTGAAGGACTCTGCTTCATGACTTCCTATTTCGCCAACATTCCCGCCATCGCCTATGAGGGCCCGGAGAGTCGCAATCTGCTCGCCTTCCGCTGGTATGACAAGGACCGCGTCGTGCTGGGCCGCCGCATGGAAGACCAGCTGCGTTTTGCGGTGTGCTACTGGCATAACTTTTGTTGGGGCGGCGGTGACCCCTTTGGCGGTAACACCTTCGAGCGCCCGTGGTTTCAGGGCGCATCGCCCCTGCAGCTGGCCGAGCAGAAGGCTGAGTCTGCTTTCGAGTTCCTGAGCAAGCTGGGCGTGCCCTATTACTGCTTCCATGATCGCGATGTGGCCCCGGAAGGCGCCACGCCGCGCGAATCCCACGCCAACTTCCGCCACATGGTGACTCAGCTCGCCGCGCATCAGGCGCGTACCGGCGTGAAGCTCTTGTGGGGCACGGCCAATCTGTTCAGCCATCGCCGTTTCATGTCCGGCGCGGCGAGCAACCCGGATCCGGAGCTGTTTGCGATGGCCGCCGCGCAGGTGCGTGATGCGCTGGACGCTACGCTGGAACTCGGCGGCGAGAACTATGTGTTGTGGGGCGGCCGTGAAGGCTATGAAAGCCTGCTGAATACGGATCTCGCGCGCGAGATGGACCAGCTTGGCCGCTTCCTGACGCTGGTGGTGGAGCACAAGCATCGCATCGGCTTCAAGGGCCTGATCCTGATTGAGCCGAAGCCGCGCGAGCCTTCCAAGCATCAGTACGATTTCGACACCGCCACGGTGTACGGCTTCCTCAAGCGCTACGGGCTGGAAAAGGAAGTGGCGGTGAATATCGAGGCCAACCACGCCACGCTCTCTGGCCACAGCTTCGAGCACGAGATTGCCACTGCACAGGCGCTGGGCATCTTCGGCAGCATCGACATGAACCGCGGCGATGCGCAGCTGGGCTGGGATACCGACCAGTTCCCGAACAACATCCCGGAAACCGCGCTGGCCCTGTATCACATCTACAAGCACGGCGGCTTCAGCAGTGGCGGCCTGAACTTCGATGCCAAGGTTCGGCGCCAGTCCATCGACGCCGAGGACCTCTTCCTGGCCCACATCGGCGGCATGGATGTGTGCGCCCGTGCCTTGCTGATCGCTGAGCAGATGATCAAGGATGGTGGTCTGCAAGCTGCCGTCGATCAGCGCTATGCCGGCTGGAACGGCGATCTGGGCCAGGGGATCCTGGGGGGGGAACTGAGCCTCGCGGATCTGGCCGATCGTGTGCTGGAAGGCAACCGTGATGTGGCGCCGGTATCCGGGCGGCAGGAGTGGTATGAAAATCTCCTCAATCGTTTTTGCTGAAAAATTGTAGGGCGGGCTTCAGCTCGCCGCGATGCAGTCTGGCGGCCTGAAGTCCGCCCTACGGAGAAGAAATGAGCAACAGCACACCGCACTGGGGCCAAGGCCCTGAGGGGCAGCGCAAGGCCGATCTGGGGAACGGTTTCTACCTGAACCCGATCATGCCGGGCGATCACCCCGATCCTTCCATCCTCAAGGATGGCGAGGATTACTACATGACCTTCTCCACCTTTGATGCCTATCCCGGTCTGGTGATCTGGCACTCGAAGGATCTGGTGAACTGGCAACCGGTCGGCGCCGCCTTGAAGAAGCCGATAGGTTCGGTGTGGGCGCCGGAACTCACCAAGCACGAGGGGCGCTACTACCTCTACATCCCGACCCGGCTCAAGAATCAGGGCCTGCAGGGGCGCGGCTCGATCTATGTGATCTGGGCCGACGACATTCGTGGGCCGTGGAGCGAGCCGATCGATCTGGGCAACCCGCGCATCGACCCCGGTCATGCCGTGGGTGAGGACGGCAAGCGCTACCTCTTCCTGTCTGGCGGCGACCGTGTGCAGCTGGCCGATGATGGCCTCTCCATCGTCGGCGAGATGGAGCATGTGTATGACGGCTGGCAGTATCCGGAAGAGTGGGACGTTGAGAACTTCGCTCAGGAAGGGCCGAAGATCACGCGCCATGGCGACTACTTCTACATGATCCTCGCCGAGGGCGGCACCGCCGGCCCTGCCACCGGCCACATGGTGGTGGTGGCGCGCTCCAGATCCATCCACGGGCCGTGGGAGAACGCACCGAACAACCCGGTGGTGCGCACCCAGTCGCCGAAGGAAGCCTGGTGGTCGCGCGGTCACGCCACGCTGGTCGAGGGGCCCACGGGTGCTTGGTACATGGTCTATCATGGCTACGAAAACGGTTACTACAACCTCGGCCGCCAGTGTCTGCTTGAACCGATCGAGTGGACCGAGGATGGCTGGTTCCGCGTCACCGGCGTGGATGTGGCACAGCCGATCCGCCTGCCCGTCGAGGGGCGCGCCGTGCCGCACGGGCTGGCGCTGTCGGACGATTTTTCGCGCGACAAGTTCGGTATCCAGTGGGGCTTCTATGATCCGCTGCCCGAGCATGGCGTACGTCACCGTTATGACAATGGCGCGCTGGTGATAGCAGGCCGTGGCACGACGCCGGCTGATTGCTCGCCGCTGACCTGCGTGAATGGCGATCGCGCCTACCGCTTCGAGGTTGAAGTGGAAGTAGGGGAGGGCGCTACCGGGGGCGTACTGCTCTTCTACAGCCGCCGGCTTTACGTGGGCCTGGGCTTCAACCAGGGCCAGCTGCTGATGCATCGCTACGGCACTGAGCGCGAGATGAAGATTCCGCCGCATGTGGATGGCAAGCGTCTCTTCATGCGGGTCACCAACCGCGATCACATCGTCACCTTCCACACCAGCGCCGATGGCGTCATCTGGCACAAGTTCCAGACCCAGATGGAAGTGAGCGGCTACCACCACAACGTGGCTTTCGATTTTCTCAGCCTGCGTCCCGGCCTGTATGCGGCGGGGGAGGGCGAGGTGCGATTCAGGAATTTCCGCTACGAGGCGCTCGCAGCGAAGTAAGCAAGTCTGGCCGGGAGATACCGGCTGCATATAAGAGGAGACAAGCATGTCGATCAGATTCCTGGCCGTCCTGGCCAGCCTCACCCTGCCGTTGGCGGCGCAGGCTTATACCAGTGCGCCCGTGCTGGACAAACTCGAGAAGGAAGGCAAGCTGCCGCCGGTGGCGCAGCGTCTGCCGGAAAACCCTGAAGTCATCACGCCGCTGGAGAAGGCCGGAAAATATGGCGGTACCCTGCGCTCGGCGCTGCGCGGCAATGGCGATGGCAACGCGATCCTGCGCATCGTGGGCAACCAGGGCCTGGTGCGCTGGAATATCGACATGAGCAAGATCGTGCCGAACGTGGCCGAGAGCTGGACAACCAACGCCGACTCCTCCGAATACACCTTCAAGCTGCGGCGCGGCATGAAGTGGTCCGACGGCAGCCCCTTCACAGCGGACGACGTGCTGTTCACCATGAACGATCTGCTCGGCAACAAGGGCTTCGTGGCCAATCCGCCGAGCTTCTTCAAGGTGCAGGACAAGCCGGTGGTTACCGAGAAAGTGGATGACTTCACGGTGCGTTTCAAGTTCGCCGCGCCCTACGTGTCCTTCATCGAGATCCTGGCTCACCCCACCCTGCAATACCCCACGCTGTACTCGAAGAAGTACTGCAGCCAGTACCATCCGAAGTACAGCAGCAGGGTCGATGAACTGCTCAAGCAAAACAATGCCAAGGACTGGGGCATGCTGTTGCGCATGAAGTGCGGCGACCAGGAAACGCCCACGCGTTGGGCCAACCCGGAGCGCCCCACGCTGGATCCGTGGCTGATCGTTGAGCCTTACGGCGGCAGCGCGGCCAAGGTGCGCCTCAAGCGCAACCCTTACTTCTGGCAGGTCGACAGCAAGGGCCAGCAACTGCCCTATATCGATGAGCTGAACCTCGCGGTGATTTCCGAAGTGGAGACCATCGTGCTGGCGGCCATCAATGGTCAGCTGGACTTCCAGTCCCGTCACATCGGCGGTACCCCCAACCTGCCGGTGCTCTCGGAGAGCGCTGCCAAGGGCGGCTACAAGGTGTTGCAGATGGAAGACGCCAGCTCCAACTCGGCCGGCTTGTTCCTGAACTTCAGCACCCGCAACGAGAAGCTGCGCAGCCTGATCCGTAACAAGGATTTCCGTGTGGCACTGTCGCTGGCGATGGATCGCAAGGAGATCAACGAGATCATCCATCTCGGCCAGAGCCTGCCTTGGCAGATCGGCCCGAAGAAGTCCAACCGCTTCTATAACGAGCAACTGGCGACGCAATACACCAAGACCGACCTGAAGACCGCTAATGAGTTGCTCGACAAGGCCGGCCTCAGCAAGCGCGATGCCGAAGGCTATCGTCAGTACCCCTCCGGTGGGCGCGTTTCGATTGGCGCATTGGTGCCGGCGGCCAGCACGGGGGGCATCGACACCCTCGATCTGGTGCGCAAGCACTGGTCCAAGGTGGGGATTGAACTGGTGATCCAGCCGGTGGAGCGTTCGCTGTTCTACGACCGCTCCAACACCAATGACTACGAGATGGCCATTTTCGTGGTCGGCGGCGGGCTTGATCCGCAGTTCGACAAGACCGGCGTGCTCGCCTGGAGCCCCACCGAATCCCGTCAGAGCCTGCTGTGGGTGAAATGGGCGCAGAGCGGCGGCAAGCAGGGTGAGGAGCCGAGCGTTTCGATGAAAAAGCGCATCGAGCTGGACGAGAAGTGGAAGGTGGCCAAGAGCCAGGCCGAGGCCGATGGCTATCTGCGCCAGATTCTGCAGTTGGCCGCCGACGAGTTCGAAGTGATCGGCACCACCGCTACGCCTCGGGTGCTGGGGGTGTTGAGCAAGCGCCTGGTCAATGTGAACGAGAAGATGCCCTGGGCCTGGCCTTACGCCACCCCGGCCGGCTCACTGCCGCAGCAGTGGTTCTTCAAATAAGCGGAGCGTTTCCCGCCTGAGAATGGCCGCCCGGCAAGCCTGCCCGGCGGCCATTTTTTCGTGCGAAGGCGAGCTGGGCCTGCGTTATGATGCGCGGCCGCCACGCCTTACCTGCACGCTTCATGTTTCAGACTCCCGCCCGCGCCTGTGGCGTCGATTTCGGCACCTCCAACTCCACCGTTGGCCAGATCCGGCCCGGCGCCGAAGCCCTCCTGTCGCTCGAAGACGGCAAACTCACCTTGCCCTCGGCCGTATTCTTCAATGCCGATGAAGACAGCACCCACTTCGGCCGCGACGCAATGGCGCAATACCTCGACGGCTACGAAGGCCGTCTGGTGCGCTCGCTCAAGAGCCTGCTCGGCAGCCAGCTGATTGATGCCACCACCGAAGTGGCCGGGCGTGCCCTGCCTTTCCGTGAGCTGCTCGCCACCTTCATCCGCGAAATCAAGCGACGTGCCGAGGAGGCGGCCGGCCGGCCTTTCGATTGCGCGGTGTTTGGCCGCCCGGTGTTCTTCGTGGATGGCAAGCCCGAGGCCGACAAGCTTGCCGAGGACACCCTGGCGCAGATTGCGCGGGCTGCGGGTTTTCGCGAGCTGAGCTTCCAGTTCGAGCCGATCGGTGCGGCCTTCCATTACGAGCGCACGCTGGCCCGCGAAGAACTGGTGCTGATTGCCGATATCGGCGGCGGCACGGCGGACTTCTCCCTGGTGCGCCTCTCGCCTGAGCGGGCGAAGCGTGATGAGCGCCGTGAGGATCTGCTTGCCAACGGCGGCGTGCACGTAGGCGGCACCGATTTCGACCGCGCCCTCAACCTCGCCAGCGCCATGCCCTTGCTGGGCCTGGGCAGCCGCACCCAGAACGGCGGCGAACTGCCCTCGCAGCTCTTCTATCAGCTCGCCACCTGGCACACCATTCCGTTTGCTTACACGCGCACCGCCTGGAACGATTTCCAGCAGCTCTACCGCATGAGCAGCGAGCGCGAAAAACTCGATCGCCTCTCGCGCCTGATTGATCGCCGGGCCGGCCACTGGCTGGCGCTGCAGGTGGAGCAGGTGAAGATCAATCTTTCCGCCGAGGAGCTCAGCCAGCTGGATCTGGCCGAGCTGTGGCCGGGCCTTGTCGCGCCGGTTACACGCGCCGATTTCACTGCCGCCAGTGCCGAGCTGGTCAGCCGTGTGGCGCAGACCGTGCAGGAATTGCTGCAGCAGGCCAATCTGCGCAGCACCGATATCGATACCCTGTTCTTCACCGGCGGCGGCAGCGGTGTGCCGCAACTGCGCGCCGCCATCAGCCATCTGCTGCCGGGCGCGCGTGCCTGTGAGGGAGATCTCTTCGGCAGTATCGGCGCGGGCCTCGCTGTGGAGGCCGCGCGCCGGTATGGCTAGGCCCTAGTCGCGGCCGTGGCCGTGACCGCCGCCCTTGCCGCCAGAATTGTCCGGCCGACCGCCGCGGTCATTGTGATCCGGGCCGCGTGAGTCCTGCCGCTGTTCCTGCCTGGGGGCTTCGCGGCGCTCATAGTCGCGGCGCACCGGCTCCATGTCGCGGCGGATCTCGTCGCGGCGCTCGTTCTGCTTTTCGCGCTCGCGCTGAAAGCTCCGGTCGCGTTCGCGTCGGTCATGGTCGCGGCGCCAGTCATCCTCGCGGCGGCGATCGTCCTCATACCAGCGCTGCCAGCGCTCATGCTCGTTGCGCTGAGCCTCGCGCCAGTCCGAATGGCGCTCCCAGCGCCCGGCGCGGAAATACCAGTCGTCGCGGTCGTGGTCCCAGCGTTCGGGGATCCACACATAACCCGGGCGTTCGCGCAGCCAGATGCCGCCAACCCAGGCATACGCACGACCATCCCAGCGCCAGTAACCGGGGCGCCATACATGACCGTGACGCGGCTTGGGCCAGACTTCATGGCGCGGCGGCGGCGGCGGGCCGTAGATGTCGATGCTTACGCCGGGCAGGTGGATGTCGATGCCCACCGATACGCCAGCCTGGCTGGCCAGCGGGCAAAGCAGGCCGGCGGTGAGCAGCAGTGCTGCAAGTGTCTTGTTCATCGGGGGTTCCTGTTATTAATAACGGTGCGGGCCACGCGGATAATCGTGGTAGTCCCGGCGTGCGTCACGGTAGCGGTATTCGTCGTGATAGTAGTGATGGTGGTGATATTCCCGGGCCGGGCGGTACTCGTAACGCGGCGGCGGAGGGGGAGGGCGATGATAGCCGCCGTGAGCCGGTTCGCCACCGATCACGATGCGCGGCACGATGACCGGTGGCAGGGGTGGGGCGAAGCGCTCGAACACGGTTTCGGCGTGGCTGATGGCCGGGGCGGCCAGGCTGGCCGCAGCGAGCAGGGCGAGGAAGATCTGGCGCGGGGTTTTCATCGAAATTCTCCTTGGTGGGGCGGATGCCTCTGCTTCCATTAACGCGCCGCCTGCAAGCGGGTGGACGGGTGTCAGCTAGCTGTCAGCCTGGCGCGATGCCGGCGTACACTGCTGCCCATCCTGATGCACCGGAGGTGCGCCCGTGAAAACCCTTCTGCAGGCTCTGTTGCTGAGCGCGCTGCTGTGCATGGCGCCGGCCCGTGGTGCCGAGCTTTTCCCCTTTGTGCTGCCCTGGGATGACGCCAGTGCCAACCTGACCAACCTCGCCGCCTGGAACGCCAAACCGGCGGGAAAGAGCGGTTTTGTCACACGCTGCGGCAGTCATCTGTGCGTGGGCAGCGAGCGCATCCGTTTTCTCGGCGTGAACATCGTCTTTGGCTCGGTGGCGCCGGATCACGCGACGGCCGACAAGCTCGCCGCGCGCATGGCCCGCTTCGGCATCAACATCGTGCGTTTTCACCACATGGATTCCAGCCCGGTGCCCCGGGGCCTCCTGCAGAAAGACATGCGTACGCTGGACGCCGACATGCTCGAGCGGCTCGACTACTTCATCGCCGCGCTCAAGCGCGAGGGCATCTACAGCAACCTCAACCTGCACGTGGGCCGCAAGTATCCGGGCTTCAAGGACTGGGGCGAGCCCACGCCGAAATACTGGAAGGGTGTCGACAACTTTTTCCCGCCGATGATCGAGATGCAGCGCGAGTTCGCTCGTGACCTGCTGCTGCATCGCAACCCCTACACCGGCAACCGTTATGTCGACGAGCCGGCGGTGGCGCTCATCGAAATCAATAATGAGAACGGCCTCTTGCGCGAGTGGCGTGTGGGCGGGCTCAACGACATGAGCGAGCCCTATCGCGGCGAGTTGCAGCAGCAGTGGCAGCGTTGGCTGCGCGCCAGATACAAGGATTCGGCCGCCCTGCGCGCAGCCTGGGGCTTGCGCGAGGAGCCGCTGGGCGCCGAGATGCTTGCGGGCGCTGCGAACGTGAAGGGGGGCGAGTCCGGCTGGAACCTGCAACTCGTTGGCGGCGCCCAGGCTGCGTTGGCGCAGGCCGCTGATGGCAGTCTCACGCTCGCCATGCAGGCGCCTGGCAAGGAGAGCTGGCACACCCAGTTGCACCAGAGTCGCCTCGCTTTCAAGGCGGATCAGCCCTATACCCTGAGCTTCCGCGCCAGGGCCGACAGACCGCTGAAAATTGCCCTGCAAGCCATGCAGGCCCATGCACCCTGGCAGCATCTGTGGGCGCAGAGCATCGAAATTGGCACTGGCTGGCGCGACTACCGATTCAGCTTCGCCCCGTCGCAGGGCGACGAGATGGCGCGCCTCACCCTCGGCGGTTTGGGGCTCGGCACTGGCCAGCTGCAGATCCAGTCCGCCAGCCTGCGCCCCGGCGGCGTGCTGGGCCTGCAGGCAGGCGAATTGCTGGAGGCTGGCACGGTCGCCATTCTCGGTAGCGATGAATTGATGAGCCGCACCCGCGAGCAGCAGCGCGACTGGGTGCAGTTTCTATGGGATGCCGAAAGCGCCTACTGGACTGGCTTCCAGCGGTTTCTCAAAACGGATCTGGGCGCTCGCCCGCTCATCCTCGGCACCCAGGTCAGCTACAGCCCGGCGCCGATCCAAGGCCAGCTCGACGTGGTCGATGGCCACGCCTACTGGCAGCACCCGAACTTCCCCGGCAAGCCCTGGGACATCGACAACTGGAAGATCGCCAACACCCCCATGGCCGGTCTCGACGGCGCCGGCACCCTGGCCGATCTCGCGCTGCGCCGCTATCCCGGCAAGCCCTTCATCGTCACCGAATACAACCACTCGAATCCCAGCCACTACCAGGGCGAAGCCCTGCCGCTGGCCGCCGCCTACGGTGCGCTGCAGGACTGGGACGGCCTCTTCCTCTACAGCTACGGCGCGCACGATGGCAAGTGGGACAGCGGCATGATCGACCGCTTTTTCGACAGCCACGCCAACCCGGTCAAGATGGCCAGCTTCATCGCCGCAGCGGCCCTGTTCCGGCGCGGTGATATCGCCACAGCCCGCCCGGAAAAC
This sequence comes from Uliginosibacterium sp. TH139, assembly GCF_002855595.1. NCBI lineage: Bacteria > Pseudomonadati > Pseudomonadota > Betaproteobacteria > Rhodocyclales > Zoogloeaceae > Uliginosibacterium > Uliginosibacterium sp. TH139. Next base: position 62,829 of record NZ_PKRR01000012.1, read on the forward strand.
GATCCGCTGCCCGCACAAAGCGTGTGGATCGATAGCCTGCGCGCCACCTACAAAATGCCCGCTGCCGATCTCCTCGGCGCGCCGCGCAACGCCAGCCTTGCAAGACAAGTGAGTATCGCCACGCCAGCCGGACCGGCGCTGCCGCTACCCGTGAAGAGCGACACCGGCGAACTGCTGTGGGGCGTGGACGGCGTACAGGGCAAGACCGTCGTGATCGATAGCCCGCGCAGCAAGGGCCTGATCGGCGCGCGCCTGGGCAAAGCTTACGATGCAAACGGCATCGAGCTGGAGCTACTTGGCGCGCGCAATGACTGGGGCGTGCTGCTCGCCACCCTGATCGAAGGCCGCGATTTCACTGGGCCGGGACGCGTGCTGATCAGCGCACTGGGTCAGGTCGAAAACACCGGCCAGCGCTGGCTGGACGAAAAGAAAACGACGGTGGGCCGAAATTTCGGCAGTGCGCCCACCGTGGTCGAAGGCCTCGCTGCGCGCGTCCGCCTGCCTGTCGCGGCGAGCCGCGTGCGTGCCTGGGCGCTGGACGAGCGCGGCAATCGGCGTGAGGAAATCAGGGTGACGGGCCGCGAGCGTGCCACGCTGGAGATTGGCGAAGGGTGGCGGACGCTGTGGTATGAAATCGAAATAAAGTAGGGTGCGCATTGCGCACCACTCCTAGGTTTCGTCCGTTTCTGGCGTCTGTTAGGGCGTCGCGCGGGAGAAGCGCTGGTTCAGCGTGCGCGGAGCGCACCCTACGCGGCTGGCAGCGAGCGTGCCACGCTTGAGCGAGGGATACTTGGTGGAAGCTGTGGTATGAGATTCAGATAAAGTGATTGCGGTTTTGAAATGAGCGGGCTCGCAGAGGCCACGCTGTCCCAGCAGGCTTACGACGATCTCAAAAAAAGCACAATGGAAAACCTTCAGCAGCTCAGAAGCCTTGCAGAAGATGCCCTTAAACAGGGTGAAGACTTATTGTTTGGCGCAAGGACTAAGGAGACGAAAGACGGCCGTGTAGCCCATCTCTATGTTCTATCCATTCTTGAGCAATATCGCGCCGCGTTGTGCTTGTTCGACCATCATGCTGGCACGCACGCTCCTAGCCTGATTCGGTGCATGTTGGAATACCTAGTTGATCTGATCAACGTGCTGAATGACCCAGCCTATGTCGATCAGTTGAAAACTGAGAATGCACATTCCGACCATAAGGTCTTCGATGCTTATGTCAAAGCAATTTATGGCGTCGAGCTTGAGGAGCCAATGGCACGCGAGTTGAAAGACCTGCAGGCGGAAATCGAAGCAAGAGAAAAGGCAAAGGAGCAAGCACGTTCCCGAAAGATCGAAAACACAAGGCAAAAAGAGCTGCCTAGTCTTTACAGTTTGTTATGTGGACTGACCCACCCGAACTTGACGTCACTCATGGCCCGGCATGCCCATGATGATGGTTCCCTTGCTTATTGCCGGCCACCTAGCGCCGCCGTGCATCGAATGTTGTTGAGCATAGCCATACGATTGCTGAGTATCGCCCTTAGCCAATTTCATCGCTTTACGGACTGTGATCCTGAGCGTGTGACTGCAATGGTCGAGCATATCAATGCAGAGAATCTGAGACTTCAAAGCAAGTAGCCCGGATGAAACAGAGTGGAATCCGGGGCTTGTCTATGTGAGGCTGAATCCCGGATTCCGCTGTGCTGCATCCGGGCTACCTGTACTTTGACCGTCGGCGCTTAGAATCTGTCCGGCGCATCGGTGCGCAGCGAGCACTTATCCATGAATCAACTCACCCAACTCCATTCCGACATCGACCGCCGCGTCGATTTTATTCGCGCTGAAACCCCCGATTGGCTCTGCGGAAAGGGATGTGCGAACTGCTGTCGCAAGCTGTCGGACGTGCCTTTGCTGACGGCTGCCGAATGGCGCTTGCTGCAGAAGGGGCTGGCCGCTTTGCCGGCGGAGCGTCTGGCGCAGGTAAGCGAGGCGATGTCCCGTTTGGTGAGCCAGCCCGCGCGGCCGGTGGTGTGTCCGATGCTGGATCAGGTGAGTAATGCTTGCCCGGTGTATGCGCAGCGCCCGGTGGCGTGTCGCACTTATGGTTTTTATGTGCAGCGTGAGCTGGGCCTGTATTGCGGCGATATCGAGGCGCAGGTGGCGGAAGGTAAGCTGGCGGAGGTGGTGTGGGGCAATCACGATGTGATTGATCGTGAGTTGGCCGCGCTGGGCGAAGTACGCGCGCTGACCGAATGGTTTGCCCGCTGGCAGAAGGAGCAGGCATGAAATCGAAAAGTGGCAACGGCGGGCTGGTGTATTCGACCGAGCATGGTCGTACCTGTCCCGATTGTCGTCAGCCGGTGGCGGCCTGCGCCTGCAAGCAGGCGGTGGTGCCGGCGGGCGATGGCATCGTGCGGGTGTCGCGCGACACCAAGAGCCGGGGCGGCAAGTGCGTGACGGTGATCAAGGGCGTGTTGCTGGAGGCTGCGGCACTCGCCGCGCTGGGCAAGAAGCTGAAGGCGGCCTGCGGCACGGGTGGCACGACCAAGGATGGGGTGATCGAGATTCAGGGCGACCACTGCGAGCTGGTGATGGCACGCCTGAAGGCCGAAGGTTTTACGGTGAAGCGTGCGGGCGGCTGAAGTCGCAAATCTTGCCCTGTGAAAAAGCCCGTTCGGCTTGCGCCGGACGGGCTTTTGTCTTTCTGGCTTGAGGGCTGCCGATTACACGCCGTCGAGACGGATCTGCACGCCGGTGGCCGTGTAGGTGGTGGTGATCTTGCTGAAGCCAGCCACCGTGACGCTGCTGAACGTGCCAGCGAGCTTGCCGGCGCTGATCACGCTGAGGGTGTCGCCTGCCTTCGGGGTGTAGCCTGAGAAGCTCACGACGAGGCTGCCGCCGGCCAGGGTGGCGGTGCCACTGATGTTCAGCACGCCCTTGGCGGCACCGCTCATGACCAGCGCCAGCTCGCCGGCGGTCTGGGTGTAGGCGCCGGTGATGGCGAGTGCTGCCGGGGCGGCGCATTCGAGTTTGCCGCCCTTCATGAACACATCGCCCTTGCCGAAGGCGCTGGCGGAATCCGCCGCCAGGGTGCCGGCCGTGATCACTGTGCCGCCGCTGTAGCTGTTGCTGCCAGCCAGGCGCAGGCTGCCGCTGCCGAGCTTGGTGAGCTTGCCGGCGCCGGCGATGTTGTTGCGCCAGGAGTCCTTGGCATTGAAACCGCCGAGGCTGGCATCCATCGTCACGGCCACGTCACCGTTGAAGGCGCCGTAACCATCCGCTGCGGCGAAGAGGTTGAGGCGGCCCCAGCCTTCTTCATCATTGGCCAGCGGATAGCCCGAGTCGATTTCGGTGGTTTTCAGCACCACGCGGCGCTGGGCGGCGCTGAGGTAGGGCAGACGGGTTTCGAGCAGGATCTCGGCGCCCTTCGGCACGGTGGCGGCCTTGCCATCGTTGGCGCTGATCTTGGGCAGACCATAGGTGAGCTTCTGGGTGAAGAAGCTCTTGTTCGTGGCGTAGTCGGAGAAACGGTCGTAGTTGACGCTGCTCTTGTCGGTGGTGACCGGGGTGCGGGCCTTTTCAAGCAGCGCGTTGAAATCGCTCGTGCCGGTCTGGGTCATCAGGTAGTCCTGCACCAGCTTGTAGGTGGCGGCCTTGTCCATACTGGTCTTGGTCAGACCGTAGGCCACCACGGCGGTGGCCTGCACGCGGCCGCCCATCACGTCCAGCGGCGAGTGCATGCCGGCGAGGATGCGGCTCTCGCCCATTTCCATGGCGCGGGTGATGAGTTCCTGGTAGCGCTGCGGGAAGAGGTAGGCCATCGGCAGCACATCGCGCCAGGCTTCGGCGGTGTGGCCCGAGGGGAAGCCGCCATCGGTGGTCGGCGTGGTGCTCTTGGCCGATTCAAGGGCCGGTACGACGCTGACGTCCGTGCTCCAGCGCCAGGGGCGGGCGTATTTGTAGAAACGCTTGGCGGGTTCGCCCGAGCCATCGGTGATGTTGCCGCTGTCGATGAAGCTGACAGCACTGCCGAGGGTCGAGGTGGTCGAGCCGAGGTTGTTCCCGCTGTCGGATACGGCGGTGACGGCGGTGTTCGGATCGACGGTAACGATGCTGCTGGTCTGGCCGGTGCCTGTGCGCCAGAGGCTGGTGAGCGGGCCCATGCCATCGGACACGGAAAAGCCCTTGCTGCGGCGGTCATCCATGTAGGCGGCAAGCGCCTGGTCGCTTGTGCGGTTCTTGGTGGCGGTCTTCACGTAGTCGATATTGGCGGCATGCAGCGCGGCATTGACGACGTTGCCATCGGTGGAGTCGCCAGGGATGCCGCTCCAGGTGGAGGCGGTTACGGCCGCGCAGCCATTGGCGGCGGCGAGGCTTACGCCGGCATCAACTTTCAGGCTGCTGGGCGTCCACAGGTCGAGGAAGCCTTTGAGCACACGCACGCCGGCATTGGTGTCGAGCGTGACCTGGCAGGGATTGTTGCGCTGGTTGCTGGCGCCGGTGTCGATATAAGCCTGCACGCCACTGGGGGCGTCGGCGGTCTCAACGACACCGAGGCCGACCGGCTCCGTCGGGATGACGAGCGCTGCAGCACTGCTCGACGTGCTGGTGGCGGAGCTGCTGCTCGACGCGGCGACAGTGGACTCACTGCTGTTGCTGCCACCACCGCAGGCGACCAGACCCAGCGCGGTGAGCACCGCGAGGGTGGCGGCACTACGCCGGAATTCAAATGCTGATTGCATGTTTGTTGCTCCCTGATGTTGTCTGCCCGGCGGGGCAGGAAAGCCGGCAATGATCAGGATGCTTTGTTACGGGAAGAATACGGTTGCGTACGTTTTATGTTGCAGTGAGATGACGACCATCGGCTTCATGGGCAGGCACTGCGAGCTTGGGCTTGGTGGGTACGACATGTCGCAGGGGTGTCATGCATTTGTCACGGCAAGGTCATTTTTGCTTGTGACAATCGCGGGCTTGTCTTGAACACGCACGGAGTGCATAACAATGAAAAAAAGTCTTGCGGGGGGAGTGGGTGCAAGTGGCCTGCTGGGCGTTTTTGTGCTGCTGGCCGCGTGCGGCGGCGGCAGTTCCGGGAGTGACACAACCATCGGTGCCGCCTCGAGCAGCAGCGTAAGCGTCAGCGCGAGTGCTGCCTCGCTGGCCAGCAGTTCTGCCGCCAGTGCTGGGGCGTCGTCCAGCCTCAGCAGCTCAGCGGCCCGCGCTTCGAGCAGTTCGTCCTCAAGCAGCAGCGTGGAGGCCACACCGGTCAGCCTGAGTCTCGTCAAGATTGGTGGCTATACCCATAGTGGCGGTGCGTCGTCGGCAGAAATCACCGCCTTTGATCCGGCGAGCAAGCGTCTCTTCGTGATCAATGGCGCACTCGGCACGGTGGATGTGCTGAATCTGGCCGATCCGGCCAACCCGGTGCTGATCAGCTCGATCAGCACAGCCACCTTCGGCAGTGGCCTCGGTGGCGCCAACAGCGTGGCCGTGCGCGACGGTGTCGTGGCCCTGGCCATCGAAGCTTCGCCCAAGACCGGTAACGGCATCGTGGCCCTGGTGCGCGCCTCTGATCTCGTCACCCTCGGCACTGCCACGGTGGGGGCCTTGCCGGACATGCTTACCTATTCGCCGGATGGCAAGTATCTGCTGGTGGCCAATGAAGGTGAGCCGAACAGCTACGGTCAGGCCGATTCGGTGGATCCGGAAGGCTCTGTTAGCGTGATCACGCTTGGCGCGCTGGGCCCCACGGTCAGCAGTGTCAGCATGAGTGTGACGAGTGCCGGCTTCGCGGGCTTCAACAGCCAGGTCGACAGCCTGCGCACTGCCGGCGTGCGTATCTTTGGGCCAGGCGCCACGGTGGCTCAGGATCTGGAGCCGGAGTACATCACGGTGGCGGCGGACAGCAGCAAGGCATGGGTCACGCTGCAGGAGAACAACGCGATTGCCGAGCTGGATCTGGCCAGCAAAAGCATCACCGCGATCCGCTCGCTGGGCCTGAAGGATCACAGCATCGCCGGCTACGGCATGGACGTCAGTGATGAAGACGGCGGTACCAACACCAACTCCGGCGCGCCAGCCATCAAGATCCGCACCGTGCCGGTGAAAGGCATGTACATGCCGGATGCGATCGCCAGCTATGTGGTGGGCGGCACGACTTATCTGGTGACGGCCAATGAGGGCGACGCCCGCGAATACACCGGCTTTGCCGAAGAGGCGCGGGTGCGTGCGCATTGCACTGGCGGGCTGGATGCCAGCCTGTCGGCCGATTCCGCCAATGATGTGAAGGACAGCAACCTCGGTCGTCTCAAAGTTACTGCCAACTACAACGGCGGCAGCAGCGATACCGGCAAGAACGCCACGACCGGCGTGTGTACTGCACTGTATGCGTTCGGTGGCCGTTCCTTCTCGATCTGGCGGACGGATGCGACTCAGATCTATGACTCCGGCGACGCCTTCGAGCAGAAGACAACTGCCCTGAGCGAAGCCAACTTCAACGCCAGTCACGACAACAACACCCAGGATTCGCGCAGCCCCGCCAAGGGCCCGGAACCGGAAGGCGTGGTGCTGGCCGCCATCGGCAGCAAGACCTTTGCCTTCATCGGTTTGGAGCGTATCGGAGGCGTGATGGTGTATGACATCAGCAGCCCGACTGCGCCGGTGTTCGTGACTTATCTGAATACGCGCAGTGGCACCAGCGGGGACAATGGTCCGGAAGGCTTGGCCTTCATCAAGGCATCCGACTCGCCCAATGCCAAGCCGCTGCTGGTTGTGGGCAATGAAGTGAGTGGCACGACTGCGATCTACCAGCTCAATCTGGGCTACTGAGCCTGCGCGCTCCAGCAAGGCCTTCCGCCCTCTGGCGGAAGGCCTTTTGCATTGCGGGGTCAGACTGCCGGTGCTTGCCCTGCGTGTCGACTTGGCCGAAGATGCTCGCGCACCGTCATAGAACGGATTCGAGGGAGAAAATCATGCGTGGAGTGATTGCCGGCCTGCTGCTGGCGATGTTGCTGGGATGTGCTTCTGCACCACCGCTGCCGCCGCCTTTGAGGGCAACGCCAGAGGCCGATCAGGCGGCCAAGCTGTTTCGCAGCAAGCCGGGCGGCGCGCGCGTTTATCTCTATCGCAACACACGCTTCGGGGCTGATGCGCTGATGAGCATGCGCATGGATAGCATGGATCTTGGCACCATGGGCGGCTCTTCCTTCATGCCACTGGAATTGCCGCCGGGTTTTCACCTGCTCGAGGTAACGGGGACCTCCGTGGCAAAGCTTGAGCTGAACCTGCAGGGCGGGCGCAATTACTACATCCAGATCAACAGTGCGGTGACACTGGAAATTGGTAAGGTCGAAATCATCGAGCGCCATGCTCTTGAGGCGCAATACGCGATCCAGAATGAGTGCAGCATGGTACAGCCGCGGCTGTTTGCGCTGACGCCGTAAGCGGCAGCGCGATGGCTGTCCAAGCGTGTTTGCCTTAGGGCCGGCTTACGCTGGCGAGGCTTGCTCTGGGCAACAGGTGGCGCGGCTAACGCCGCGCCAGAGCCGCTTGACGCTCAGCGTCGCGTCAGTAGCAGGCCACACTCCAGATGGTGAGTCCATGGGAACTGGTCGAACACGGCGGCCGCTGCGATGCGATGCGTGGCCGCGAGTTCGGCCACGTTGTCGCGCAAGGTCTGCGGGTTGCAGCTGATGTAGAGGATATGCTCGAAACCACGAGCTAGTGCCACGGTGGCCGGGTCGAGGCCGGCACGTGGCGGGTCGAGGAACAGGGTCGAGAAGCGGTAGCCGTCCAGATCAATATCCTTCAGGCGCGTGAAGGGGCGTACCCGGGCCAGTGCGTCACTGATTTCTTCGCTGGCCATACGCACCATGCTCACCGTCTCGATGCCATTGGCTTCGAGGTTGTAGTGTGCGGCGCGTACCGAGGATTTGCTCATCTCTGTGGCCAGCACGCGGCCGAAGTGCGGCGCCAGGGCTACGGTGAAATTACCGTTGCCACAGTAGAGCTCCAGCAGATCGCCGCCGAGTGTGGCGGCCTGCTCGCAGGCCCAGCCCAGCATCTGCTGGTTGATACCGGCATTCGGTTGAGAGAAGGAGCCTTCGACCTGCTGGTAGCGCAGGTGGCGGCCTTGTACCTGGAGCTCTTCGAGCAGCCAGTCGCGCTCCAGCACGATCTTCTGCTTGAGGCTACGGCCGATCACGAGAATGCCCAGTTCGCTGGCCAGCGCGCGCGCGGCCTCTTCCCAGGCTGCATCCAGTGCGCGGTGGTAGAGCAGGGTGACCAGCATTTCACCCGAGAGCGTGGCCAGGAAGTTCACCTGGAAGATTTTCCGGCGCAATTCGGGGCGTGCCAGCAAGGCAGCCTTCAGGCGCGGCATCAGTGTGCAGATCGATTCGGCCGCGACTGGGAAGGTTTCCATTAGTACCGGAGTCTTCGGTGCCGCCGGGTCGAACATCGCGTAGTGCAGATCCTCGCCTTCATGCCACATGCGGAACTCGGCGCGCTGGCGGTAGTGCAGCGGTGCGGAGCGGAACACGGCCGGCTCGGGGAGTGCGAAAGGCGCGAAATCGTCCTTGAATTGCGCGAGCTTGGGCGCAAGCTGGGCTTCGTAGGCGGCAGGGTCGTGACTGGGCTGGAGCATGGCTTTGGTGCGGCAGGTAAAACGGAAGGGCGCAAGGATAACGCGTCCGGCGGCCGTGCGTATTTTGTAGGCAGGGTTTTCCTGGGCGCGACAGGTGCTGGCCACAATGCGGGCTTGCCCGGTGCGGGGGCTGCTCGTGAGCGGGCGAGTTGGGGAGGGACGGAGTCCTTGTCGCCTGGATTTTTGCGCTGCCAAAGGGCGGCCGGGCAACCCTGCCCCTTGGGGGCGCGTCAGGAATCGGGCGGCAGGCGGCTGTGTATGCTTGAACGGAGTCAATGTGGAGTTTGGACAGGATGTTCGTTGAACCACTGGGGTTGCTAGGAGACGCGGATGTGGCCCTGGCACAGGCGCAAATCAGCGATCTGCTGGCTGCTGGCGCCCGCTCGCTGTTGATTCTTGCCGGTGAGGCCAGTGGGCTTGAGCAAGCTGCCTGGGATGAACTGCTGCAACGACAGGTGGTGCCGGTATTCGGGGGCATCTTCCCGCGCATCGTGTTTGGCGGGCGCGATCATGCGCGCGGTGTGTTGATCGTCGGTCTGCGTTGCGCGGCTGAGGTGTGCATCGTGGAAGGCTTGAATGACGAGCATCCGGGCTTTGCCCGTTACCACGCGCATTGCGCAAGTTTGCGCGAAGCCGGTAGCGTGATGCTGTGGGTGGATGCTCTGGCGCGTCACATCGATGTGCTGATCGAGGCCGCTTACGACATGGTGGGGGCCGGACCGGCCTTCATCGGTGGTGGTGCTGGCTCTCTGAGCCTGCGTCCGCAGCCTTGTCTGTTCTCCAATCGTGGCCTGTTGCAGGGCGCCGCGCTGATCGTCGGACTGGATGCGCGGGTTGCGGTGGGCGTGAAGCATGGCTGGGAGTCTGTCGCCGGCCCCTTTTTGGTCTCTACCGTGCGTGGCAATGAAATCCGGAATCTGGATTTCCGCCCCGCTCTGCATGTCTATCGTGACGAGATCGCCCGTCTCAGTGGCCTACAGCTCGACCGTGACAACTTCCCCGCTGTTGCGCGCAGTTTTCCGCTGGGGGTCGAACGCATGGATGGCTCCTTCCTGGTTCGTGAGCCGGTGCGTCTGGAAGGCGAGCGCCTGATCTGTATCGGTGACGTGCCGGAGCGCTCGACCCTGCATATCCTGCATGGCGTCGAGGAGGCACTGGTGCAGGCTTCGGGCCAGGCCTGCCGTGAGGCCATGCGCCGGTCGGGAAAAACGCCGGCGGGGGTGTTGCTGGTGGACTGCATCAGTCGCGCACTTTATCTTGACCATGCCCACGCCGCGCAGCTGCGCTTGCTCGAAAAGGTACTCGAGGAGGGCGGAAGTGCTGGCATTCCGGTGTTCGGGGTGCTGTCTCTCGGCGAGATCGCCAACCCTGGCGGTGGTTGCCTGGAGTTTCACAACAAGACCTTCATTCTGGGGCTGCTCCCCGATGCCTGTGCCTGAAGCGCCGCAATCGACAGTCTGGCTGCTCTCCCTGCAAGGCGAGCTGTCAATGCACATCGGAACTTCGCTCGACATGGGCGAGATGCTGCGCAGCTTTCTGGTGGCCACAACCCAGCGCTTGCAATTGCGTACCGCCCAGATATGGTGGCGTGCGGAGCAGGGGGAGCTGGAACAGCATGCCTACCCGGCTTGCAGCGTCGTTCAGTGGGCGCAGGATGCGCTACGTACTGCGCAGCTGGAAGGCTTCCTGCGGGATGTGGATCGCCATCGCGCGGTGCTGGGCACTGCCGGTCCGAGTCAGATCCAGGCCTTGCGGATCGGGGCCGCGGCAGCGCTGTATCTGGAGCAGAGCGAGATCGAGCTCAACCCGGCCGCCCTGGCTGTGCTCGAAACCCTGATGCCGCGCCTCGCGCTGGCTTGCCAGGCCTGCATGGACCACCGGCGCAGCCGTGCCTTGCTGGAACTGACTCGCTTGCAGAACCGTGAGCTCGACGCCGCCCGTGAGCGGGCCGAATCGGCCTGGCGCAGCAAGAGCGAATTCCTTGCCGCGATCAGCCACGAAATGCGCACTCCGCTCAACAGCATCCTTGGTTTTTCCGAACTGCTGCAGCTTGAGCTGCGTGACGGTGAAACGGCCGACTACGCAGCCAGCATTCATGCCGCTGGCCGTCACCTGCATGCCATGTTCAACGACCTGCTGGATCTGGCCAAACTCGATGCGCGCCGGTTGGTGCTGCATCCGGAAGATGTCGATCTGGCGCAGCTGTGCGCTGAAGTGTGGACGCCGCACTCGATTGCGGCGCAGCGCAAGGGCTTGCTTAGTGGTTTGTTTCTGGATCAGAAGCTGCCGGTCCGGATCGTGGTGGACCCGGTGCGCCTTCGGCAGGTGATCAACAACTTATTGGCCAATGCGCTGAAATTCACTCAGCGTGGCAAGGTCGAGATGCATGTGATGCCCAGCGACGGTCTGATCGCCTTTGCTGTGGTCGATACCGGGCCGGGCATTCAGCCGGAAGCTCGCGAGCGGGTGTTCGAGCGTTTCTGTCAGGCCGGTAGCGGCGAGGGTAATCGCAATGCTGAGGGCACCGGCCTTGGTCTGGCGATCTCGCGGGAGCTGTCTGAGCAGATGGGAGGCTTTATCAGCCTGGACTCAACGCTTGGGGTGGGGACGGTGTTCACACTGATGTTGCCGCCGGTTGATCCGGGATTGATGCGTGAAACCAGGTGATCAGAAGGGGCTGTGGCAGCACACCGCAAACAGACAACAAAAAAGCCGACCATATGGTCGGCTTTTTTGTTCCTGCACCGGAATTACTGAGCGGCCGAAGCGGCAGCAGCCGGAGCGGAAGCATCAGCAGCCGGAGCGGAAGCGTCAGCTGCCGGAGCGGAAGCTTCAACAACCGGAGCGGAAGCTTCAACAGCCGGAGCGGAGGCTTCAACGACGGGAGCGGCTTCTTCCTTCTTGCCACAGGCGGACAGGGCCAGAGCGAGCAGAGCAGCGACGAGGAGAGACTGTTTCATTATTCGGTTCCCTTGCGAAATGAGGTGGGCGACAAGCCAAATCTAGGATCGACCTGGCGGCCGACGCGCGAATTATAGCAACGGGCCGAACAAAAGGGGAATAGCTTTACACCAATCCAGGTTTATCCCATGCAGCTTGATCCGGCACAAGTCAGGCTTTGCCCCTAGACCTTTGGTGTTTAAGCCTGGAAGCGTAAGGCTTTGTTCCGCAATGCTTTGCGCTGCGTTTGTGGCACAAGCTGGAGCGGGCTGGGTACAATCGCCCCCTTTTCCGCAGCCGGGGTCGCCCATGCCGTCAGCCATCATCGAATCACTCGACCACGAAGGACGGGGTATCGCGCGCTGTGACGGCAAGGCCATCTTTATTGAGGGCGCCTTGCCCGGAGAGCGCGTCGAGTTCTCGAGCTATCGCGTCAAGCCAAAGTTCGAGCAGGCCACCATGCTCGCCTTGCACAAGGCCAGCGCTTTGCGCGTGACACCCAAGTGCGAGTTTTATGGCACCTGCGGTGGTTGCAGCATGCAGCATCTGGAGGCTTCTGCCCAGGTCGCAGTGAAACAGCGGGTGCTTGAGAATGCTTTCTGGCACCTGGGCCGAATTCGTCCGGATTTACTTTTGCCCGCTATTCAGGGTCCGGCCTGGGGCTACCGGTATCGTGCGCGCCTGAGTGTTTTCAAGCGCCCCAGCGATGGGCGCGTGCTGGTTGGCTTCCATGAGAAGAAAAGCAGCTTCATTGCCGACATGCACAGTTGCGAGGTGTTGCCGCCTGCGCTCTCCGCCTTGTTGATGCCGCTGCGGGAGCTGATTGGTGCTTTGTCGGTGGCTGATCGTATTCCGCAGATCGAAGTCGCGGTCGGTGAGGAGCAGACTGTGCTGCTACTGCGCAATCTGCTGCCGTTCACGGCTGCAGACGAAGCCTGCATTGTGGCTTTCGGAGCGCAGCATGGCGTGGCCATGTGGCAGCAGCCGGGTGGCCCGGATACGGCCAGGCCGTTGCAGGCGGGGGCTCAGTCCTGGTTGAGCTACTCGCTGCCGGAGTTCGGCGTAAGCCTGCGCTTTCAGCCGAACGACTTTACCCAGGTGAATGTGGACATCAACCGCATCTTGATGCGCAAGGCGATGGCTTTGCTGGATCCGCAGCCGGGCGAGCGGATCGCGGATTTGTTCTGTGGCCTGGGCAACTTCAGCTTGCCGATCGCGGCGCGCGGCGCTTCTGTGATCGGGGTCGAAGGCAGCGTAGCGATGGTGCGCAGGGCGACTGAAAATGCCGAGCTGAATGGCTTGGCAGAGCGTTGTGATTTTCGCGCCGCCAATCTCTTCGAGGCCACGCCCAAGAGCATTGCGGCGCTTGGCAAGCTGGACAAGTTGCTGATCGATCCACCGCGTGAAGGCGCCATTGCCGTCTGTCAGGCGTTGGGCGAGCAGGCGCCGCGTCGCATCGTCTATGTGTCCTGCAATCCGGCAACCCTGGCACGCGACGCTGCCTTGTTGGTGGGCGAGAAAGGCTATCGCCTCATTTCGGCGGGGGTGGCCAACATGTTTCCGCAGACCTCGCACGTCGAATCGATTGCGCTTTTCGAGCGGAGTTGATGCTCGCAAGCAGACATGAAAAAGGCCCGCAACGCGGGCCTTTTTCATTTAGCTCGGGGTGGTGATCAGTCGCGATCGCCACCGAAGATGCCGAGAATCTGCAGCAGGCTGACGAAAATATTGTAGAGATCCAGATACACCGACAAGGTAGCGCTGATGTAGTTGGTCTCGCCGCCGCGGATGATGCGGTTCAGATCGAAGAGCAGCCAGGCCGAGAACAGACCGCAGGTGATCACCGTCAGTGCCAGATGCAGAGCCGGCAGTTGGAAGAACAGGTTGGCGATGCCTGCTACCAGCAGGAGCAGGGTGCCAATGAACAGGAACTGGCCCATGCCTGAGAGATCGCGTTTGATCGAAGAAGCCAGCGCCGACATGCCGAAGAAAATCACCGAGGTGCCGCTTGCGGCGAGGGCGATCAGGGTGCCGCCGTTCGAGAAGCGCAGGGTGCGTTCTAGGGTAACGGACAGCATCAGGCCCATCACGAAGGTGAAGGCCAGCAGCAGGCCGACGCCAGTGCTGCTGTTGCGCGTGCGCTGGATGGCGAACATCAGCCCGATCATCACGCCCAGCATCAGCAAGGGGCCCATGATCGGGCTGCCGGCGAACAGGGACGAGAAGTGGAATTGCATGCCCAGCCAGGCGCCGGCTGCCGTGGGCAGCATGCTCAGGGCGAGCAGGTTATAGGTGTTGCGCAGGACCTTGTTACGGCTTTGGGCCAGATCCAGCGAGCCGGTGTTGAGGGTGCGATCCATTATTACGCTCTCCAGGATGGTCGGGGTGACGCGGATTGTGGCGTCAGGAGGTTGACTGCGCAAGCAGTCAGCAAGTTCCCCTCCTTTCCCGGTGGGAGCAAGAGGGCGGGACATGGGATGACTTGTGTCTTTTTGTAGAGTCGTTCTCTAATCCTAAAGTAATACCGCCATGCATGGTGTCGCTGTCTTGCGGCGGGTCTGCTTCTTGCATAGCATCGGGAGACAAGGTGTTGTTTTCCGGAGTGAGGTGGTACGTGGCAGGTTTCGTTTTTGATTTCGATTTTGACCATTGGCGGGAGCTTGCTGAAAAGGATCCGGCTGCATTCTTTGCTGCACGCAAGGCCTTGCTGGAGCGCTTCATCCAGTCCGCGCCGAGCCGTATGGATGCGGATTTGCGGAGTCTGCAGGAGATGGTGGACCTGTCGCGAGCCGAGGCGGGTACGCCGGATATCGCTGTGGGGCGCCTAATGGGGATGCTGGGCGATCATTTAGGGGCGTTGGCCGGACATATGCGGCAACTGCGCGATCAATCAGACCAGCTTGCGGCCCTTATCCCCGAGCGCGACTAGGCCTGTTGCAAGGCGCCGGGCGCGAGTCCGGTATCATTCGGGCTTGATCGCTTCCGTTTGCTCCTATCGCGCCATGAATTATCCCAGTCTCGAAGATTACGTCGGACGCACCCCGCTGGTGCGCCTCAAGCGCTTGCCCGGTGCCGAGGCTGAACGCCTCGGAAATGTCGTGCTGGCCAAGCTGGAGGGGAATAACCCCGCCGGTTCGGTGAAGGATCGCCCTGCACTGTCGATGATCCTGCATGCCGAGATGCGTGGCGACATCCACCCCGGCGATACCCTGATTGAAGCTACCAGTGGCAATACCGGCATTGCGCTGGCGATGGCGGCTGCGATGCGTGGCTATCGCATGATTCTGGTGATGCCCGAGAACCAGAGCGTGGAACGTCGTCAAACCATGAAGGCCTTTGGCGCCGAACTGGTGCTCACGCCCCGCGAAGGCGGGATGGAACTGGCGCGTGACATGGCCAATCGCATGCGCGACGAAGGGCGTGGCGTGGTGCTCGACCAATTCGCCAATTCGGACAATCCGCTTGCCCACTATGAAGGCACCGGCCCCGAGATCTGGGAGCAGACAGCGGGACGCATCACCCACTTCGTCAGCAGCATGGGCACGACCGGCACCATCATGGGCGTGGCGCGTTTTCTGAAGGAAAAGAACCCGGCTATTCAGATCATTGGTTGCCAGCCTGAGGAAGGTTCGCAGATTCCTGGAATCCGCAAATGGCCCGAGGCTTATCTGCCGAAAATCTATGAATCCAGCCGTGTCGATCGTATCGAATACGTGGCCCAGGCCGCTGCCGAAGACATGACCCGCCGCCTGGCTTGCGAAGAAGGTATTTTTGCAGGCATCTCCTCGGGTGGTGCGATGAGCGTGGCGCGCAATCTGGCGCAGGAGCTCAGCAATGCAGTGATCGTTTCGATCGTGTGCGACCGTGGTGATCGCTACCTCTCCACCGGCGTCTTCCCGGCCTGATGGCTCAGACTGACATGTTGGCCATTGCCCTTGATTTCCTGCCGGACGTGGCCGGGTTGCGTCTACTCAATCGCCTGCCGGCCGAGCTTTCGGATGTGGAAGTGGCTGAGTACGCCTTCCAGCGTCGCCGTGCGGCTCGTGGCAGCGACAGCCTGCCGCCGCATTTGCTACGCCTGAGCGGGTTTGCCTTGTTCGGCGTGCAGGATGGGCAGTTCCGGTTGTGTTCTCAGGCTTCCGTGGATGAGGCGGGCTTGCTTGGTGCATTCCTGGATACCTGTGCGGCGGCGCCGGCTCTGGCGTGCTGGAGTGAAGTCGAGGCGAGGCTGGACGCGCTACGTCTGCGCGCGCTGCAGGCTGGGGTTGGGCGTGATGGTGCGTGGCCGCGACTCAATGCTTGTGTGCCATTGGCTGCCGAGTTGTGTCGTGCGGAAGCGCCGCCTGCTCTGGCTGAAGTGGCCCGTCTGGCAGGCTTGCCGCTGATGCGTGCGGCAGATGAGGAATGGCAGTGGCAGCGTGTGCTGGCTGGCGACTGGCTGGCACTGCAGGGACAGATTGAATTGCGTGCGCTGGTGGCCTGGCTGCTGCAGCGTCGTCAGCAGAGCCTGAGCGGCCTGATCGGCCAGGCTGACCGCGAGGCTGATGAGGCCAGGCTGCGCGAGTGGCTGCAGGTGCAGCCTGCGCCACACCTGCAAAGCTTTGCGATGACCTGGGGTCAGTCCACTCGCCGGTAAAGCGCGAACTGCTCGGCTAGGCGGCCGCGCCCGCGGCGCAGATCCCATACTGATTCCCAGCCCTTGCCGGGTTCCGGCAGGGTGTTTCGCCCCGTGGCGTAAGCGAGGCGTAGCGGGCAGTTGGCGCCGCGAGCGGCGATCTTGATGTGGGCAAAATAATGCAGGGCCGCCCGTTGCGAGTCGCCAAGGTCGATGCCCGCCACACAAGCTGCTTCGGGCTGGCTGGCAATCACGGCGGCAATCTCGGCCGCAGTGCTGCGATAGCTCTTGTCGTGATCAATCCAGGACATCAGCAAGGTGGCGGCGAGCCCCCAGGCGAGGGTTACCCCGAGAGCCCAGTGCACCGCGCCGCGCAACTGGAAGAAGGGCAGGCGCAGGTTTGCAATCACCCAGGCGACCGATAGTGTGATCGCCACCAAGAGCTGCAGGGCGTTCCATTGCGGCTCGAAGCCGGGTACCAGACGCAGGAGGTTGCGGGCGAGCGGTGCTGGCCAACCAAAGTTCATGGCCGACCAGGCCAGCCACAGGCTCAGACCGAGCAGGGTGAAAGTCATTACACCAAACCAGTCAAAGGCGTTTGCCGCTCCGCGCCGCAGGCGGCACAGCTCGCCCGACGCCATCAGAATCAGGGCGGGCATCAAGGGCAACAGATTGGCTGGGCGCATGCCACCGGTGCTGGCAACCAGCGCAAGGGCCAGCAGGGCTGATGCCAGCGGCAGGGAGTGGCCGAAGTCGCGCAGCTTGCCGCGCCGATGCCAGAGTGACCACAGCACCACCGGCCACAACGGCCAGGTGAACCAGCCGATCAGATTGGCGAAATCCTTGCCGCGCTGCAGATGTCCCGTGTGCGGCAGGATCGCCGCCAGCTCATGCGCCCACCAGGCGTGCAGGAAGTCGGGTTGCCAGACGGCCAGGGCCAGTGGCCACAGCGAGACCAAGAGAACCAGTGGCCACAGCGCATGGCGGTAGGCCAGCAGGAAGCTGCGGGTGCGGTACTCGTTCGAACAGACCGGGTTCAGCAGCCACAAGGGCAGGCACAAGAAAAGCCCCGGCAGGCCACCGGCAAGGAAGGCCGCGCCGCTTGCCGCGCCTGTGAGCAGGGCGCCCCGTGTGGGAGCGCTGCGCATCAGCGTCAGGCCTTGCAGGCAGGCCGCCAGAGTGGCGGTGAGCACGATCTGTGGCTGCATTTCATGAGCGTGGATCAGCAGCCCCAGAGAGCCCAGCATCAGCATGGCGGCAGCCGAGGCAGCCTCCCGTCCGTAGAGTTCGCGGGCGGCGTAGCGCAGGCAGTAAATCAGCAGGGTCAGGGCGGCGACATTGCCCAGTCGGATGGCGTCATGCAGTGGCAGTAGCCAGCCGAGCAGCTTGCCGGTCAAGGCGCCAAGCCAGTAAGTGAGCGGCGGCCAATCGTAAAAAGGGTGGCCGGCGATCTGCGGAGTGAGCCAGTGGCCTTCGCTGAGCATGCTGAACACCACCCCGATGTGCAGGGCGTCGTCGCCGCGCCAGGGAACGTGACCAATGTTGCCGGGCAGGGCGTAGGCGATGAAGACCAGGATCAGGGCCCAGTTGGGCACGTGGATCGCAGGTTTGCGGCTCGGAAACTCGGTGAACGAGGAGTTCTGCATGTGCGCCATGAGTTAATGCGGGGAAATAGCACAGGATTGTAAGACGTCCACTCTTCAAATCCTGCCCTGTCAGCGTAAGGACAGGAAAAACAAAAGGCAGCCCGTGGGCTGCCTTTCCTTGCTGGATCCCGCAGGATCAGCGCTTGTACTTTTGCTTGAAGCGCTCGACACGACCTGCGGTGTCGATGATCTTCTGCTTGCCGGTCCAGAACGGGTGGCACTCAGCACACACTTCAACGTGGTAGGTCGGCTTGCCCATGGTGGAACGGGTGGTGAACTTGCTGCCGCAGGAGCAGGTAACCTGCACGTCGGCGTAATTCGGATGGCCTTCGGTCTTCATATCGGGTTCCTTGTTGCGCGGATGGCGGATGTGACCACCCAGAAAATAAGACTCGGGATTATGGCAGGAGACTCGCTTCGCTGCAAGCGAAGCGCTTTCCTCAGCGCCGCATTGCGTCGAAAAACTCCGAATTGCCCTTGGTTTGGCGGATCTTGTCCAGCAGGAAGTCCATCGCGTCCAGATCGTCCATGCCGTAGAGCAGCTTGCGCAGGACCCAGATTTTTTGCAGTTGGGCCGGCTCGATGAGCAGCTCTTCGCGGCGGGTGCCGGAGCGATTGACGTTGATCGCCGGGTAGATGCGCTTCTCTGCCATGCGGCGGTCAAGGTGCACTTCCATGTTGCCGGTGCCCTTGAATTCTTCGTAGATCACTTCGTCCATGCGGCTGCCGGTGTCGATCAGTGCCGTCGCAATGATGGTCAGCGAGCCACCTTCTTCGACGTTACGTGCGGCGCCAAAGAAGCGCTTGGGCTTTTGCAGGGCGTTTGCGTCCACACCGCCGGTCAGCACCTTGCCGGAGGCTGGCACCACGGTGTTGTAGGCGCGAGCGAGGCGGGTCAGAGAATCCAGCAGGATGATCACGTCGCGCTTGTGTTCGACCAGGCGCTTGGCCTTCTCGATCACCATTTCGGCGACCTGCACGTGGCGCGTGGCCGGCTCGTCGAAGGTGGAGGCGATGACTTCGCCCTTCACCGAACGCTGCATTTCGGTCACTTCTTCCGGACGCTCATCGATCAGCAGCACGATCAGCGTGGCTTCCGGATGGTTGGCAGTGATGGCGTGAGCGATGTTTTGCAGCATCACGGTCTTGCCGGACTTCGGCGGAGCCACCAGCAGGCCGCGCTGGCCACGCCCGATCGGGGCAACCATGTCGATCACGCGTGAAGTGATGTTTTCTTCGCCACGCATCTCGCGCTCGAGCTTGAACACCTTGTTCGGGTGCAGCGGCGTGAGGTTTTCGAACAGGATCTTGTGCTTGGCGTTTTCAGGCGGCTCGCCGTTGATCTTGTCGAGCTTTACCAGCGCGAAGTAGCGTTCGCCATCCTTGGGGGTACGGATCTCGCCTTCGATGGTGTCGCCCGTATGCAGGTTGAAGCGGCGGATCTGTGAGGGCGAAACGTAGATGTCGTCGGTGCCGGCGAGATAGGAGATGTCCGGCGAGCGCAGGAAGCCGAAGCCGTCGGGCAGGATTTCCAGAGCACCATCACCGAAGATGGTTTCGCCCTTCTTGGCGTGGTTCTTCAGCAGGGCAAAGACGAGTTCCTGCTTGCGCAGACGGTTGGCAGCCTCGATGTTGTTGGCGTGTGCCATTTCGAGGAGCTGGCTGACGTGAAGAGCCTTGAGCTCGGACAGATGCATGGACTGACCCTGAACGATAGATGCAGAGATGGATTGGGGCCTTGTGGCAACCCGGCTGGAACAGCAAAGAAGGGGAGTTTTATCTTGCCAGCCCCGGTCGGGGTGGCTGGCCGCTTTACGGCGCGCTGCGGGCGGTAACCCGGAATGAACAGCGCACGGCGGCTGTAACTGGCCGGAACTTTAGACGCTAGGTTCCGGCCTGTCAAACACGAACGCTCAGAGATTGGCGTCGAGGAAGGCGGTCAGTTGCGATTTGGACAGGGCGCCCACCTTGGTGGCTTCCACATTACCGCCCTTGAACAGCATCAGGGTCGGGATGCCACGGATGCCGAACTGGGCCGGCACGGCGGAGTTTTCATCCACGTTCATCTTGGCGACCACGATCTTGCCGGCGTAGTCCTTGGCCACTTCTTCGAGGATCGGGGCGATCATCTTGCAGGGGCCGCACCATTCGGCCCAGTAGTCGACCAGCACGGGCAGTTGGGATTGCAGCACATCCTTCTCGAAGCTGCTGTCGGAGATGTAGACGATTTGGTCGCTCATGATTCCTCGCAAAGAAAAACGGCCGCAGTTCTCTGTCGGCCTTACAAGTGCTGAATCTTATCCAGATTGCCCTGGGCTGGGAAGATTGACAGCCCTATGGTGTCGATAGTTCAGCCGTGCGCGCTGGATACCTTGGCGAGCCAGTCGCCTTCCGGAGCGCGGTGCAGGTGCATGGCTGCAATCAGGGCTTCAGGCGACTCAGCCACATGCAGTTGATCGAGCTGCGTCTGCTTGACGAAACCGGCGCTGACCATGTGACGCATGAAGGCCAGCAGCGGATCGAAAAAGCCCTTCACGTTGAGCAGACCCACCGGTTTGTGGTGGATGTGCAGCTGTGCCCAGGTGAGGATCTCGAAGAGTTCATCCATGGTGCCGTAGCCGCCGGGCAGCGCCACGAAACCCTGCGCGCGTTCAGCCATCGCGGCCTTGCGGGTGTGCATCGAATCGACCACCACCATCTCGGTGGCGAAGGGGTGAGCCAGCTCACGTTCGGCCATGAATTCCGGGATCACACCGTAGCTCTTGCCACGATGGGCGTGCACCGCATCCGCCACCACCCCCATCAGGCCGACATGGCCGCCGCCCCACACCAGTTCGATGCGGTGCTCCGCGAGGCTCTGGCCAAAAGCGCGGGCAGCATCGGCATAGGCATGGTCGTGACCACTGGAGGCACCGCAGAAAACACAGAGGGATAGCATGGGGCAAGGGACTTTCAGATGCGTGATGGCGCGAGCTTAGTGGGCGAGGCGGCGGCGAGCAAGACTTCAGGTTCTGGCGTGAGCCCGGATCCAGGCCAGCGAACCTGCGGCGCTGTGCTGGATCTGGCTGTCCTCATAGCGATGTTCTGCACCCTCCGGGCAAGCCTGGCGGGCAAGGCAGCCCAGCGCGCAAGGGGATTGATCAGCCAGGCGGTGTTGATGGCAGGCAGCCATGTCGAAGTGCCCGCCCTCCATTGCCTTGCCCGGGCAAGCGCCGATACAGGGCTTGTCTGTACAGGCTGGGCAGGGATGACCAAGGTCTTCGATGGCGGATGTGGGCAGGTTTGTGTCGGTGAGGATGGCCGCGCGATAGGCGAACCAGCTGCCCCACTTGGCATCCACACCAAGCATGAAGGGCGCGGGGTGATGCCAGCCAGCGAGCTGACCGAGGCGTTGCAGGCCTATGCGCTGATGGCTGGGTGTATTCGGGAACACGAAACGCGCCTGTGTTGCCGGCAGGTTCCGTCGCAGCCAATGTTCCACCGTGCGCAGGCTGTACTCGTCGATAGGATGAGCGCTGCTCAGCCCCTCAGCCTGCACGCATTCCCACAGACGCCGTCCGGCGTGGCCGAAAAGGATCAGCTGGCGTTCGTGTGCGGCGGGCGCCAGCGGCGCGAGCAGATCTGCCGGGAGTGCCGCGAGGTTGAAGACGTGCTGGCGATTCAGGCCGCGCTCGTCGAGAAAGCCAGCATCAGGAAGTCCAGACATGAGCTCAGCGCTGGACGGGTTCGAGAAAGATGCGCACGGCCAGCGTGCGACTGATCTCGAACACCAGCGCCATCTCCAGTGCCGGATTGTCGCGCTGGCCCAGTACCGTCGAGAGCTCGCAATCGCGCGTGTGCTGATAGCCGGAGGGCTCGGTCAGCACCAGCATCAGCTGATCCGGCAAGGGGGCTGGATTGGATGGGCGGCCATAGATCTGAGACACACCTCGCGGCAGTGGTGCGATCTGGCCGAAAGAGGCCCCTGGCGCATTGCTGGTGCGCACGTTCTGCAGCGTAACGCTGGCGAAATCCCGCTCACTGAGATTGCGTACGATGATGTCACGCGGCTCTTCGCGGTTCATGCCGGCCGGCCCAGCACAGGCGCCGAGAAAGAGCGCCAGCAGCGCAGCGAGGCAAGACAGATATGGGCGAAAGCGCATGGCGGCGGCCGGTTGGCGGGAGACAGGCCGAGCGTAGCTGATTCCGCGTTACAAGGAGAAGCCGGAATGCTCTATTGCGTGCGTCTGTGGCGGCACAAATGCCGAGGGGCCGGCGTTTGCCGGCCCCTCGGGCGTGTTGCGGAGCATGCCAGATCAGTGACTCAGCAGCACAACCTGATAGACCGTCGGCAGCAGAGCCACCGATGCGAAGGCGATGGCGCCCAGATATTTGCCGGAAGATTCGATTGCGCTTTGAACTTGCTTGGACATGATGACTACCTCTCGCTGTTAGGGCACCGGATGCGGTGCTTGATGGCTGAAGTATCTACCGGGTAAACCCGAGTATCCAACTCAAGTTTTAAATCTTTGCATCCAGAAAAGTTATCAAAATCAATGATTTAATTGTTCTATCGAGTGATAGGAAGTGTTGATGCGACGCAGCATTGGAATGCGCCAGCGTCTGTCTCCAATGCTCAGGCTGCTTCGTGTTCTGCGGTGTCACTCGTGTTCTCGAGGGTCCGCAAGGCCGTATCCAGATTGCCGCGGGCGCGGCTCTCCAGCTCAGCAAAGGCCGCTGTGCGGTAGAGGTGTGGGCGCGCGAGAAAGCTACGCAGCAGTTGCGCCCGACCCGTGCGGAAGGCCGGCTCGGCAACCCAGGCGTACTCGGCCCGCACCTGTGCTTCGTACTCGGCAAAACGATGCGGGTTGGCGCCGAGGATGGCCAGATCGATGTCTAGCAGCAGCGCTGTGTCGCTTTCTGCTTCCTGCGTGGCGTGGCGGGTGGCGAGGATCATGTCGGCCACCTGCTCGATGAAGCGCTCCTCGAAGCCCGCAGCGCCGAGGGCCTGACGCGCCCAGTCGGCGCTGCGGGCCTCGTTGTCCTGAGCGCGTGGATCGTAGATGGCGTCGTGGAAGAACAGGGCCAGGCCGATCGCGGCCGGGTTCTTTGCCTGGTGGGCATGGGCTTCGAGCAGGCTGAGGCATTCAGCCAGATGTTGCAGGGTGTGGTAGTGGCGATGTGGCTCCGTCCAGGCCAGCAGCAGTTCGGCCAGCAAGCCCGGGGCGGGCTGCCGCGCACCGGCGGCGATCCAGAATCGATCCCATGACACGAGTAGCGTATCCATTGCGAAGCTCCGGTGGACGAACAGGCATGGCGCCATTCTGCCGCAGGGTGGGCGAAAGCTGTGCGCAGGAAAGCGCGGGCTTGCGGGGGCTATTGTGGGTCAGAGCCCCGCCAGTGCCGGCTCAGCCGGTAAGCAACTCCGGCCGCTGCAGGCGCATGGCTTCCAGCACCTTGAAGGCGGCATAGGCATCGTTGGCCGCGTAGAGCAATTGCGGGGCCGAGAGTTCGGGGAGTGACCAGTTCGAAGTCGTCAGTTTCTTCGACTTGTGAAAGCGCTGACCGAGCATCAGCCCGACAGCGGCGCGTACGCCCATGTCGCCGCTGTAGCCATCCTTGCGGAACAGATGATCGAGATCCAACACTCCAGCGAGCTGGGCCCCCAGCTTGTGGCGGATCTGGCTGCAGTCCGACTTGAGGCCGAACCCCGCCTTGAGCAGATGTGCCGATTGCAGCAGATCGACCAATGCAGCGCAGCCTGCGGCGTGATGCGTCTGGAAGATGAAGGCCTTGTCGGCGAGTGCAAATTGCACGATATGCGGGCCATCACTCACCTGGCCGACATGAAAGGTGGGGCGAGCTTCCGTATCGAACCCCGCGCTGCCTGCCGCCATGATTTCGGCGGCGGCGGCAGAGAACGCATCGGGCGTGTTGGGTACCTGGATTTGCGCTAGCGTCAGCGCCGGGAAGGGCGGTAGCAAAGCGGTGTCGTCTTTCGACGGGCCTTTCTTCTTCATCGGAGGCTTTCGTGCGGGGGAGCGGGGCAGTGTACAGGGCTGAGGCGCCGGATTCCGGCGAAACCGTCATCCGAGCTACTTGCTCATGGCCCACCGGGCGGGGATTCCAAAACAACAAATGCTTAAATTCAGGACTTGGCCCCAGCCTTTACGTTGGAGTTCGCATAAGGTCGCTCGTCGCCGTGCGTGGACGTGATCATCGAATGTAGGGTGCGCATTGCGCACCGTCCTGGGAATGTATCCTTGACGGAGGGGTTAGACCTCGGCCCGACAGCGATTGAGATCATTGCCCGCGTGCCATCAACTGCGATCGCCAGTAGTCGTCGGCCTCATCGCAGGCGGAAAACATACCGAGAATGGTCTTTTTCCACCATGCTGCGGCCTCAGTAAAGATCTTGAGATCGGTTTCAGAGAGATGCAGGCACGCCTCGGACTTGGGATGCATAAGGCGATTTCGAATATCAACAGCCTTCCGTAGTGCTTCCCAACCGTGATGACTAGTATCGGGCTCATAGGTCGCACCGTGGTTCTTTAGGTAGCTGCGGATTGAGAAAAGAAGACTGGGCAGGAAGGTCTGGAAGTCCTCTTTTGGTTCTGGATGGCCCTTCCCATTCAGGAAGTAGCGTTCCTCCCGAAG
This sequence comes from Uliginosibacterium sp. TH139, assembly GCF_002855595.1. NCBI lineage: Bacteria > Pseudomonadati > Pseudomonadota > Betaproteobacteria > Rhodocyclales > Zoogloeaceae > Uliginosibacterium > Uliginosibacterium sp. TH139. Next base: position 87,286 of record NZ_PKRR01000012.1, read on the forward strand.
CAACGCGATCTCGATTGGGGTCACTAGATCCGTTCCCTCAAGAGACGTCAAGGTGACTTGACGAAGCTGGTATGAGAGGCCTTCGATCATCGCGAAGTGAGTTCGCACAAGGGTGCGGTGCGCAAACGCCGAGGAGTTCTGTCGACCATAGGCAAGAGCCTCGTCTAGATCTGAGGCGAGTACAGCCCATACGCGCTTGAGTTGCTCGACGGTTTCTTGGCGGTTCATAGAGGTCTAACGTTTGACGTGAGGGGCCGCCGTAGCGGCAAAGCCGCGAAGGGAACCTGCAAGCGCAGCTTGCAGGCGGTCCCTCTCGACGGAATTGTTAGGCGACGGCCGCATGTGTGATGGGTGTTATGAGTAGATAACTCTTGATGCGATCTGAGGATACTGATCGCTCATATCATCAAGACACTGCTTCATCATTTCGGCTTCACCGGGCTGAGACGCACAAAACAATGCCCAACCTTTTAACTCTAATACTTCCGGCATTTCAACTAGGCCGGTGATTGCATCCCAAAATGCATTCCAGTTGTACCCGTACCAACCTGGAAAGCCAAGCGACACCGACAGCGAACTGTGGAGAGCATTTGAATCACGGACATCTGACAAATCAACAGTGACATGGGCGGCACGGGACATTTGAACGACGCCTAACGTTTGACGTGAGGGGCCGCCGTAGCGGCGAAGCCGCGAAGGGAACCCACAAGCGCAGCTTGTGGGCGGTCCCTCTCGACGGAATGGTTAG
>NZ_PKRR01000013.1:0-46932 GCF_002855595.1 Uliginosibacterium sp. TH139
CTTGAACTCTTCCGTGTACCGCTTGCTGCTCATAGACACCTCGACTTGGTCGCCAGTTTAAGGCTACGAAGTGTCTAGGAAGGCCGGGGCGATTCAGTGTGCCGGCCGACATCAAGCTCAAAGACCCCAAGGATTTCAAGCTGGTGGGCAAGCACGCGCCACGCAAGGACTCAGCGGACAAGATCAATGGCAAAGCGGTCTACACGCAGGACATCCACCTGCCCGGCATGCTGACCGCCGTGGTGGCCCACCCGCCGCGCTTTGGAGCCAAGGTGAAGTCTTTCAATGCATCGAAGGCCAAGGCCATCAAGGGCGTAGTCGAAGTCGTACAGATCCCGAACGGTGTCGCCGTGCTGGCCAAGGACACCTGGTCCGCCAAGAAGGGGCGCGATGCACTGCGCATCCAGTGGGACGAATCCAGCGCCTTCAAGCTTGGCAGCGAGCAGATCTTTGCGCGCTACCATGAGCTGGCCAAGCAGCCAGGCGCCGTCGCACGCAAAACGGGTGATGCCGATGCGGCCTTCGCGCAGGCCGCAAAAGTGATGCGTGCCAGCTACGACTTCCCCTTCCTCGCACATGCTGCCATGGAGCCGCTCAACTGTGTAGTACGGCTCGGCAAGGATGAATGCGAGTTGTGGAACGGCGAGCAAATGCAGACCGGCGATCAGATGGCGATTGCCGCGCTGCTCGGCATCAAGGTCGAACAGGTCAAGATCAACATGCTCTACGCAGGCGGCAGCTTCGGCCGACGCGGCAGCAAGGACTCTGACTACACGCTGGAAGCCGTCACCATCGCCCAGGCCATCAAGGGTCGCGCGCCGGTGAAGATGGTTTGGTTCCGTGAAGACGATATGAAGGCCGGCTACTACCGTCCGGCCTTCCACCACGTCATCGAAGCCGCGCTGGATGCACAAGGCCGCGCTACCGCCTGGCGCCATCGTCTGGTCGGCCAGTCCATCCTGACCGGTTCACCTTTCGCCGGCATGGTGCAGAACGGCATCGATCCAGTGTCGGTTGAGGGCGCTTCGAACCTGCCCTACGCCATCCCTGCCATCCAGGTAGATCTGCACACGCCCAGCGACATCCAGGTGCCGGTGCACTGGTGGCGCTCGGTAGGCTCCACACATACCGCCTACTCCACCGAAACCTTCATTGACGAGCTGGCCGTGGCAGCCGGTCAGGATCCGGTGGCCTACCGCCTCGATCTGCTGAAAAACCATCCGCGCCATACCGGCGTGCTGAAGCTGGCGGCCGACAAAGCCGGCTGGGGCACGCCCCTCGCACCGGGAGAAAATGGCGATCGCCGGGCTCGCGGCGTGGCTGTGCATGAATCCTTCGGCAGTTTCGTGGCCGAAGTCGCCGAGATCACCATCAAGCCCGATGGCAGCCTGCGCGTGGATCGCGTCGTGTGCGGGGTCGACTGCGGCATCGCGATCAACCCGGACATCATCCGCGCACAGGTCGAAGGATCGATCGGTTACGCCCTGTCTGCCGCGCTGTATGGCGCGATCACCTTCAAGGATGGCGCGGTCGAGCAATCGAACTTCCACGACTATCCGCCGATCCGCATCAACGAAATGCCTAAAGTCGAAGTGCATCTCGTCGCGTCCGGCGAGAAACCCACCGGGATTGGTGAGCCTGCCGTACCACCGCTGGCACCGGCCCTGGCCAACGCCATTGCGGCAGCTACCGGCAAGCGCCTGCGCGATCTGCCTTTCAAGACCGAAGGGCTGAAAGCCTGATGGACAGCATCGACCTTCAGGTGCTCTCCAGTGCACAGCGCTGGGCTCGTGAGGGCCGGCGCTTTGCCTGGGTTACGGTCGCCCACACCTGGGGCTCGGCGCCCCGCCCGCCGGGCGCCTGGCTGGTCGTTCGTGAGGACGGTCTGGTCGAAGGCTCGGTGTCCGGCGGATGCATCGAGGACGACCTCATCGCACGCATGCGCGAGGGGCGCCTCGGTGTGGAGCGCCCTTTCCCGCTGGTTTATGGCGTCACCAAGGAAGAGGCCGAGCGCGTCGGCCTGCCCTGCGGTGGCAAGCTGGAAGTGGTCATCGAGCCCTGCCCGGACCCGGTGATGCTCGATGAACTCGCCGCACGCTTGGCCGCACGGCAACTGGTCGTCAAACATGTGGACCTCACCAGCGGCCGCACCACGCTAAGCGAAGCACAACGCGGCGATGCCCTGCGCTGGAATGGCGAACGCCTCACCACCGTGCACGGCCCGCAATGGCGACTCCTGATCGTTGGCGCCGGGCAGATCTCGCGTTATCTCGCACAGATGGCCCTGGCCCTCGATTACGCCATCACCGTGTGCGATCCGCGCGAGGAATACAGCCCCGGCTGGGATGTGCCCGGCACGAAACTTGTCACCGCCATGCCCGACGATTGCTTGCTGGAGATGAAGCCAGACGCGCACTGCGCTGTCGTCGCCCTCACTCACGACCCCAAACTCGATGACATGGTGCTGCTCGAAGCCCTGCGCTCGCCCGCCTTCTACGTCGGTGCCGTGGGCTCGCGGTTCAACAACGAAAAACGTCGCGAACGCCTGATGAGCCACTTCGATTTTTCGCCAGAGGAACTGCAGCGCCTGCACGGACCGGTCGGCCTGCCGATCGGCAGCCATACACCGCCCGAGATCGCAGTTTCCATCCTGGCCGAAATGATTGCCGTGCGAAACGGCATCTCCCTGCCGCGATGGAGCGCCGCCCCCGCAGCTGCTTCCGACGCCCTCGCTTGCAGCATCGCCTGATCATATGAACAAGATCGTAGGCCTTCTCCTGGCGGCGGGCAGCGCCCGGCGCTTTGGCGGCAACAAACTGCTGCAGCGCCTGCCCGATGGCGAACTGATCATCGCCGCCAGCGCACGCACGCTGGCCACCAGCACAGACCGCTGCATCGCCTTGATCCGCCCCGATCAGCCCCAGCTACGCCACACGCTCACAAACCTCGGTATCGAATGCATCGAAGTCATCCATGCAGACGAAGGCATGGGCGTTACGCTCGCTAGCGGCGTGCAAGCCACGCACGAGGCTGCCGGCTGGCTGGTGGCGCTCGGCGACATGCCCTGCATCAAGCCGGACACCGTTCGTGCCGTCGCAAAGGCTATCCGTCTGGGGGCCGATATTGCCGCGCCATTCCATGAAGGCCAGCGTGGCCACCCGGTTGGCTTCGCCGCCCGCTGGGGCGAAGCACTTAGCGTGCTGACTGGCGATACCGGCGCGCGCAACATCCTGCGCGAGCAGGCCAATGCAATCGTACGCGTGCCGGTGAATGACTCCGGCTGCCTGCTGGATATCGACACGCCTGCCGATCTGCAGGCGTTGTCATCCACTCAAGGGTTCGCATGACGTACGCCTCTGCACGCCACCGCCTGCACATCCTGGCGCTCACTACCGCACTGTTTGCAGCCCCGCTTTTTGCTTGCGCTCAGTCAGTCGCTGCGCCAGGCAAGGACACCCAACCGATGAAAATACGTCTGCTCATCCATGGCCAAGTCATCCCCGCCACGCTCTACGACAATTCCAGCGCCCGCGACTTCTACACCATGCTGCCGCTCACGCTGGCGCTTGAAGACTACGCCGCCACAGAGAAAATCGGCTACCCACCACGCAAGCTCGACACCACCGCTGCGCCCGAGGGCCACGCCCCGGCAGTGGGCGACATCACCTACTACGCACCCTGGGGCAACCTCGCGCTGTTCCACAAGGGCTTTCGCTATTCCAGCGGGCTGGTGAGTCTGGGAAAGATCGAATCAGGTGTTGAGCTGCTCAGGCTGTCGGGGAAAGTTGCCGTAGTGGTAGAGCGGGTGGAGTAAGAAGCGGTTTACCGTCTTACGGTGAAGCCGTGATCAGGGCTCACGCGCTGCTCGGAAATGACCAAACGCAGAAGGGGCGCCTGGCGCCCCTTCCTGCTGATCAGCCCCCACTCACAATACGTAGGCCGAAACTTCGCTCTGCATCTTCCGCGCGAGTTCATCGAGCTCGCGTGCAGCCCCTGCACCGGAGCGGGCTGCCCGGGTGCTTTGCTCGGTCATCTGCGCGATGCGTTCCACGGCCTGGGCCACTGAGGTGCTGGCGGCACCTTGCTCACGAATCGAATCGCTGATCTCGTTCACCAGATGCACGGAAGCTTGCGCACTGCTGCTGATTTCGCGAATGGCCTCGCTGGCCTGGCTCGCGCGCTGCACGCTGCCACCCACTTCGGTCACCGCGTTGCGCATGCTCTGCGAGGCGTTTTGTGCCTGACTGCGCATGGTGTTGATGGTTTCAGTGATCTCGTGCGTGGAGCTGGCCGTGCGCTCAGCCAGCTTGCGAACTTCGTCGGCCACCACGGCAAAGCCACGGCCTTGCTCCCCTGCCCGCGCCGCTTCGATCGCTGCATTCAAGGCCAGAAGATTGGTCTGGTCGGCCACTTCGCGAATCACGCTGATCACCTGGGCGATCTTGCTGCTCTGGGTTTCAAGTTGTTCGATCAGGCCTGCCGAATCATCCACAAGCGAGGCAATCTTCTGGATATCCGCCACGGTTTGTTGAACGATGCGCTCGCCATTCATAGCCAGCTTGCCGGCCTGGCTGACCTGCTCGCTGGTCTGACTGGCGTGATCACCAATGTGGCTGACGCTCACCGTCAACTCCTCGATGCTCGCGGCGATGCTGGTCGCTGAACTGCTCTGGTCTTCAGCCGCACTGGCAACCTGCCTGGAGTATTCCGCGGTATTGACCGAAGCCGCCGTCACCTGATGCACCGAGCCGGAAACCGATTTGAAGCTGTTATGCAGCCGTTCAAGCAAGCGGTTAAAGGATTTTGCCATCCGCCCCAGCTCATCTTCACTCTGGTAATTGACACGGCGCGTGAGATCCAGGCGTTGCTCGATATGCTCCACGGTACTTTCCAGCGTACTGATGCCCAGTGTGATCGAACGAACGATCCACCAGCCAAGCATGGCCACCAGCGCAACGCTGGCAATGATGATGACGGTGTTGGTCGTCACGCCATTCTTGATGACTTGCTCAGCGTGGTTATTGACGGCATCGACCTGCTCATCATTGAGCTTGACGTGTGGCGTCACACCTTGCTGATTAACGCGGACCGCCACTTCACGCAGCTTTTTCAGCTCCGCTTTGGAAGCTTCGGCATTGTTGGCATTGGAGGCGGCGAGCACCTTCTCTGCCTGGTCCAGGTACTCCTTGAAAAGCTCCCGGTCCTTGGCAAGCATCTGCTTGTCCACATCATTGGTGACCAGTGTTTTTTCGTAGTCGTCCGCCAGCTCCATCAGTTGCGTCTTGAGTTCGGCAAAACGCTTGTCCTGATCTGCTTTGTCTTTGGGCGAGTCACTGGTGGCGTGCGTCAGCACGGCGAGCCGGATGTTGATGATGGCGCGCGTCATCTGGTTGAGCTTATAGACGCTCGGAAACAGATCCTGACGGATGTTATCCAGATCACCCTTCACGTTTGACGCGGTATAAAGCCCCGCAGCCCCCACGAAGATCACCGCTGCGACAGCCAGGGCAACGACGGACCAGAGCCTTTGAACAATACTGAGCTTCATTGTGTTCCCTTATAGCGAAAGTCTTTCGGCCCGAGCTTCAGCTTCGGGCGATGGCGTTAATCAAGGTAGCTCGATGATTTCGACCCAGTTCGGATTCTTGCCCATGGCATATTGCGCAAGCAGCGTCAGCTCGCCGCTCTGCGAGTCGATGCGATAGAGACTGAGCTGATGGGACTTCTGCCCCACGGCCAGCAGGAAGTTTCCGTCTGGCGAAAGGTTGAAGCCACGCGGCTGCGTTTCGGTCGGCCAGCTGCCGATCAAGCTCAACTCACCGCTCTTGGCATCCACACGGAAGCCACTAAGGGTGTTTGAGCCACGTTCGGAGGCATACAGAAAACGGCTATCTGGTGTCAGATGCAGATCCGCCGCAGCCGGTGTGCCGGTAAATTGCGCGGGAATGACGCTGGTGGTCTGCAGCAACTTCAGTTGCGGCGTATTGCTCGCGCGCTGCAACACATGCAGGCGGCCATCGAGTTCATCCAGCAGGTAGATGAAACGGTTGTCCTTGGAAAAAACAAAGTGCCGAGGGCCGGACTTGGCCGGCAAGCTCAACGCCGGTTCGCTGCTCGGTGTCAGCGCTCCCTTCACCGGATCAAAGCTGAAGCTCAGCAACTGATCCCCACCGAGCGAACTGGCATACACGATCTTGTTATCGGGCTGCGCCGTAATCTGGTGTGCCATCGGTGGCGTAGGCAGGATCTGGGTGGCGGCCAGCGGCACCCTGTTTTCATCCAGCGGACTCACACTGACCTGATTACCGCCATAGGAAGCGGCAAACAGGAATTTTCCACTGCGATCCAGCGAAATATTGGCCATGCTCTCGGGCAGCGGCGCCGAGCCATGCTCGCTGAGCTGGCCGCTCTTGGGATCAATCCGCAAGGCCACAACGCTGTAGGGCTTTGAGCGCAGGGCCGCATACAGCAACGCCTTGTCCGCCGAGATCGCCATCGGCATTACGGTGCCGCCCACCGGCATCGTCTGCAGGGCAACGAGCTGCCCATCACGGTTCAGGGAAAAAACCGAGATGTCCTTGGACTCCGCATTGGCGACATACACCACGGTCGCTGCCTGTGCTGCGCTGGCAGAAAAGACCAGCAAGCTGACAATCAATTTTCTGAACAGACCTGGATTGTGTGTGCGTGCGCGCATCGTGACGTCCCCGAGAGATTAGGCAGAAAGTGGTACGAACTTCCCCTAATACGGCAGAGGCGCTGCTTTCTTGAGATCAAGCGTGTGCTTTTTACACAGATGCGAGCGGGAGGTTCAGCCTGTGCCCATCCCTCGCACGGCAGATCCCGAAGACTGCCCGACGAGACATTTCTGAACGGCTCAAGGCGCGGTGGAAGGCGGTACTCGAGCGGGCGCCTTGCGCTCCCGGCGGCACAGTGCCTCCAGGGTCTCGCCGACACCCGCCTCCAACCCGGCAAACACGCCGCATGGCCAGGCCGAGCTGTCGTACTGCTCCAGATACCAATAAGGCGGCTCCGAAGCACAAATCTCCATGTGCTTCACTTGCCATGCACCTTGCGACTTGTGCAGCACCACCCAGAACATCTTGTCGAGCTCAGCGTTGCAATCGTCGGCCTTCGCCCAATCGATCCTTTTGCCCGGCGGACCAACAAGCTCCCCGACCAGCATCGCCCAGCCCGAGTCGATGTTGAGCGTGTCGACCCTGATGCGTACTGCCTGCCCCGCTTTCTCAGCCGCCATTGGGCGCGCAGCGTTGAGAATTGCCGCCCGCTCAGCCAGGCCATTGCCCCACGCGCCGCCGGCGAACAGCCCCCCGACAACCCACAACGCCATTACCCATCGACCCGCAATGCGCACCCTCAACCCTCCAATTCAATGAAGTAATAGCAGCCTGCCGGGAGCACTCAGCGAGGCATACGGCTCACCACCTCAGCGCCTCACTTCGGCGCACCGCCCTTGGCCAGCAAGGCATCGACGAGATGGCGAGCCGCCGGACCGGGCACGCCCTTCTTGAGGCGAATGACGAAGCTCGAAACGCTGGGCATGCGATCACGTCCTTCCCAGCTCTCCATGTCGAGCACGCACAGTCGGCCAGCCGCCAGATCCTCCTGCACCATGTGGGCGGGCAAGCTGCCCCAGCCAACGCCAGCACGCAGCATGTGCAGCTTGGCGTTGAGGTCGGTCACGTGCCAGGCGTCGAGCGCGTGCACGCCCAAATCGGTGCTGTCGGTCACCGTGATATTGCGCGTCCACACGATCTGCATCTGACCGCGCAACTGCCCTAATCCGATGGGGCCACGGATGGCGGCCAGCGGATGGCTGGGCGCTGCGACCGCGACCAGCGCCTGATCGACCAGCTGACGAGCCTCGAACTCATTGCCCAGCGACGAGATGGCAGCGACCACACCCAGCGTAGCCTGCCCGGCACGCACCATTTCGATGTCGTCGCCGAACGGCTTGACGGCCATGCGCACGCGTACCGAGGGATAGGCACGACGAAGGCTGTCGAGCGCGCCAATGACCAGCCCCTGATCGACAAACTCATTGACCACCAGCGAGACGGCCGCCTCAACCCCGTGAGCGAAACCCTCGGCATGGCGGTGAAAGTCGTCCAGGTCTTCCACCAGCAGTCGCGCGCGCGGTAACAGGCCGCGCCCGGCATCGGTCAGCTGGGGCCGGTAGTGCGCGCGGTCGAACAACACAAGGCCGGTTTGCTCTTCCAGCGCGCGAACAGCGTAGGTAATGGCCGACTGCGCACGCCCCAGCTTGCGGGCCGCTGCAGCGAAGCCGCCGCAATCGACAACAGCGATGAAAACCAGAAACTGATCCAGGGTATAGGCACTCACTCTATCTACCAATCTGAACAACTAGATCTGAATTATAGAGTTCTCATTCTCTTTTGTAGATGAAAAGATACGTTCACCCCAACATCTACAGGAGTCACACCATGGCATCAAACATTCAACCCACCGCCTCCAAAGGCATGCGCTTCGGCCTCTGGTTTTCGCAACTGCTGCTGGCGCTCGTTTACATGCCCGCCGGCCTGATGAAGCTGACCTCGCCGGTTGCGCAGGCGGCAACCCAGATTCCCTGGGCGGCCGACGTGCCCGAAATGTTCCTGCGCTTCATAGGCCTGGTCGATCTATCGGCCGGTCTGGGCCTGCTCCTGCCCGCCCTGACTCGCATCGCACCGCGCCTGACGGTATTCGCTGCGTATGGCTCGGTTGCACTGCAGCTATGCGCCTTCTTCTTTCACATCAGCCGCGGCGAGTACTTCGTCCTCCCGATGAACCTGCTGCTGATCGCCCTCGCCCTGTTCGTGGCCTGGGGTCGCACGAAGAAAGCCCCGATTGCCTCGCGCAGCGCCTTGGCTGTCGCGGCCTCTTGAGCCTCGGCGATACCTCCACCCCTGCAGCGAAGCCCATCATGCTCGACAAAATCATCCCTGCCCGGACCGATCCCGATACACGCATGCCGGTGTACTACCTGTCACACGGCGGCGGTCCCTGGCCTTTCATGGAAGGGCCATTCCGGGCGATGTTTACTCAGCTTGAGCGCTCCCTGCAGGACATTCCCCGTCAACTGCCCGCACCGCCACGCGCGCTGCTGGTCATCAGCGGGCACTGGGAAGAAGCGCAATTCACGGTCTCCACCGCGCCACAGCCGGGCATGATCTACGACTACGCCGGCTTTCCCGAGTCCATGTACCAGATTCACTACCCGGCACCCGGCTCGCCCGAACTGGCCGCACAGGTGGCCGCGTTGCTGGAAAAATCCGGTTGGCCGGTCGGTATCGATCCTGTGCGCGGCTTCGATCACGGCACCTACAGCCTGCTTAAGCCGCTCTATCCGGACGCCAGGATTCCCGTCGTGCAGCTTTCGCTGCGCTCGCCGCTCGATCCGGCCGAACACATCAACGTTGGGCGCGCACTGACGCCCTTACGCGACCAGGGTGTGCTGATCCTTGGCAGCGGCCAGAGCTTTCACACTATGCATATCCGTGGCACGCAGGCCCGGCAGGTCTCGGAAACGTTTGACGCCTGGCTGCGGCACAGCGTGCAGGCCGAACCCGATGCGCGCGCCGCCGCGCTCATCGAATGGGAGTTCGCCCCCAATGCACGCATCGCGCATCCGCACGCCGACCATCTGATGCCTCTGCACGTGGCTGTCGGCGCCGCCGGGAACGATCTGGCGAGCTGCGTGTTCAGCGACTACATCGCCGATCTCGCCACCTCAGCCTACCGATTTGGCAAGCATCTCGAGGACTCGACATTCGATACCCTGAGCCTGCATGAAAGACATCTACACCGCCACTAGGCATCACAAGCATGGCTAGCATGCACCGGAGGATTTCCCCATGAACACATGCAAACAGGCGCCCGGCGCTTTCATCCCCGTGATTGATCGCAACCGTTGCGAAGGCAAGGGCCCCTGCATCAACGTGTGCCCCTACCAGGTGTTCGAGATGTTCACGCTGCCACCCGAGGCGCGCGAAACACTGAGCCTGAAAGGCAAAATCAAGGGCTTCGTGCACCGCTGGCAGCAGGCCAACGTAGTGTTGGCCGAGCGCTGCATGGCCTGCGGGCTGTGCGTGTCCGCCTGCCCCGAGCAAGCGATCACGCTGGCCCGAAGCTGAAAGACTGCAGTGCGGGTTTTACGATTCAGGAAGAAGCGATCAATCTTCCGCTAGGGTTTGCACCCCACCCTTGAATCGGGGACCCCATCATTACCCTCCCGTACGCGGTGAAGTCAGTTGAATACCGTAGCGCAGGGCGTAGTTCGGGTGACGCTCAGCGGAATCGGGGGCCGGCTCGACACACCAGACAAAAGCCCCGGATTAAGGCGATACCTTCATCCGGGCTTGTTTTCGGATGGCAAAAGTAGGGTGCGCATTGCGCACCCTCTCGCCGGATCAACCACAACAAGGACTGCTCAAGAAGCTGGGAGGGATGGTCGTGAGATCCGCGTGCGCGGTGCGCACCCCACAAGGCTACGAATATCCGGGGTACGCGGTACGCCGGGCATTCATTCCGGGTTACGGTCTTAACTACATGAACATCCGATAGTCGTAGACGTCATTCACGATATCTGCTGACTGCTTCACCACTTCAGCAAAGACCTGAGAATAAACAAGCGTTACTGGCAGTGTTTTGTATAGCGTATTGTTGTTCCAGTCGACCTTGGTGAGGGCAAGAATGCTCGCGCATGTCGCATGCCATCCCCCTGCACCGGAGAAACGGCGCAACATTATCGGACTGGGAAGAGGTTTCAGCGGTGCTTCCTTGAAGACAGGCTGACTGGGTTTTTGCTGATTGATGCCATGGACAGACCCTTGTGTCCAAAGCAGACATTCGTTTTCAGTGAGCGGCTGATAAAGGCCGCGATCAACGGAATATCCTGCAGGGGCCGCGTTCTTGCTCCATTTGTCCGGCCCATCAATCTTTAGCCCATACCAATTGGTTCCGCGCATAATTTGAACCAGCTCTATCTCCATCCTCGATCCGAATGCATCGAATGCGCCCTGGATTTCATCCTCGGTGAAATGCGTTGTCTTGTGGACATAGATTTTCTTTGGCATGCGGCCATTATGCGAGTTTTGATAAAGCAGAAGGCTTTTCGATAGTACCGACTGCATCTCTTGATACGTCAGGTAAGGATTGCCTTTGCGATCGGTCGTGTACTCGCGCGTATCGTAGGCGATGAACTCGAAACCGGTGCCGTCCGGATCGAAGACCTGGCTGCAACAGGTGCTGTATTCCACACCGCTCTCAAGCTTTTTGATGGCGTAGCTAAGCCCGATATACGCCTCGTCTTTGTTCCAATCAGCGAGTTTCCACGGAATGCCGTTTGCCTTTGCATAAAGGGCGACACTCATTCCCCAGGCAACCTGCGCGCGGCACGTGCGTTCGAACATGCTGTCGTTGATGATCTGGATCGGAATGCCAAGCGGAGCAACCTTTGCTTTAATCCTGTCGTGAAGATTGAAACCTTCGTACAGATAAGATGCCTTCCAGGCTGCGGGCAAGTGGACGATCAAAACGTCGAACGTGTGCTTGAGTTTTTTCAGCGGAAGGATGGCCTGCAGTATCAAGTCAACTAACCCATGGCCATTTCCGGCTGCGGCCAGGGCATAGCACTCATTCGGTGTGGCAATGCGTAAAGAGTCAGTCGCCTGGACAAGTCTCGCCCGAAAAACTGTCTCAAACCCTTCGTATGCGATGTAGTAATTGGGGGCTTCACGCACTTGCTGCTTGTTAATCAATTCATTGGCGAGCTCATCAAGCCTAGGAAGGAGATCGTTGGGAGCAAGGTATGCAAGGCGAACCAGTTTTGGTGCGCCGATGTCGAGGCTGTAGGGGCCATAGTCCGTCAGGCCGCGCAACGGATGAGCGTGCGTTTTGCTTCCCGCGAAAAGTAGTTGCGGTTCTGGCAAGATGGAATTGGCTGGCAGCGCATTGGGGTCGTTAGACATTCTTGTCGCTCCTTCTGCTGAACGCCGAGCGCATGCTGATTTGAAATTGCGCAGAATGTTCGGTGTCTTTGTATGCAGTCACGCTAGCGTCGCCCTTACCAACACCACCGAGAAGAACTTCGATCCAAGCGCTGAGAAGGTTGGATGCTTGTTTGTTCCATCGGTATATCTTCTTCTTGCGGAGAAAGACCGTCGCTTCCTCGCGCATCTTGTTTGGAGAAATCCACACGTCAGGTTGCAGCAACAACCACAGTTGTCCGTCCCTTTCCTCAATCTTCAGCGAAACAGCCTCTGCCCAATACACATCTTTGAGGCCAGGAACCCGGCCATTAACAACGCCGTTGTGTAGCTTGCCGTCAAAGTCTTTCCTAGAAAGCGCGTCTCGCATAGATTTCAATGCATCGCTGTGGGCCTGCTCGTGGTGGGTGATGGCATACCAAGTCTTGTTTTGCTTACGCAACATGAGAGGCTTGTCGGCTACCAATGCGGTTGCAACGGTATGCTCCACCATCGACTTAAAGTAGGTTGAAGCGTTGATTGCATGAACCAAATCATCGATCTCGAATGACGTGATCGACTTCACCCGTTTGGGCTCATAAATCTTGGCAATCTCCTTACCGTCTCCCCAGAACAAAATGCGATCTGTGTGGCAAACCGAGCAAGGAGGTTGCTTCTCAAACAGGACGCTCTTCAACTCACCAATGTCCACAGCTCCGTCATAGTCGATCGTGCCGCAAGCGCTTGGAAATCCTGTGATTCGAAGTGCGTTCGTGCGAAGCATGGGATACGCGTTGCCTACAGGAGGCAGCGGAATTTTGACTTGTTTGGTAGTGGCGCTTCTGACCTTTGCGTCAACGTCCGGACTCTTCTCAGCGATCAATCTCCAGATTTTTGCCAACATCTCGTCGAACGTACCAGTTTCGACGATCCCGCCTTCAATGCCTTTGCTATTCGCATAGTCCATCAACTCACGCACTGGCGCTTCGACACGAGATATTTGGGTAACAGTCCAATACAAACCGTGGGGAAAAGCATTGTTCTGGTCAATCGCTTCCCGGAGCATTGCCATTACATTGCCGTCTCGCCCACTGTATCCGCTGACGATCATTCCGAAGCGAGAGGCGGCAGCCACAAGGCATTTCTGAATTTCACGATCATTGTGCAATAGATCGTCGCTTAGGTTCTTCACGCTCTGATAGCGAAAGTCGCCGTGAACTTTTGCGTAAAAAGGAAAACTCTCTGCGTTCAGCGCTTCAAGCGCTGCGTAAGAGCCTTCAAGATGAAAGGTCGTGAGATTTTTGCCTGCAATAGAAGCGTAAGCTGATTCGACGACCTCGTCGAAATTCGTTGTGAAGATGATCCGGGAAAGACCTAGATGGATGAGTGCTGCTAGCGCGCGGTGGCCGATCGTCGAGGAAATCTTCCCTGTCGCAAGCGCCTCATTGAGATACCTCTGTTGTGCGGCATAGTCTTTTCCAAAGAGCAGCTCGAAATAAAAGGAATATTCGGTTGGGTCCCAAAGAGGCGGAAAGCCTTTGCTAACCATGTACGCTTGTATGCGAGCTTGGACAAAGCGATTGCTCACGTCGTGTGCAACAACGTCCTGATTTTCCTGGGCGCAGTAGTATCGTCGTTTAAGGTCCCAAGTTAGGTCTGTTGCAGTCGGAAGGCCGGAACTACGAGACGCGCCAGCACCGAGGAACCACATTAGTTGCCGCCCGGTTTGGGCGACATGCTGACGGAATTCGATTTCATTGATTACTCGTGCCGGCATATTGAGCATTTCCTCGTTAAGTTGCAGAGCCTAAATGCTGCCAGGGCTAGTAATCCAACATTTAGCATCACACCCCTCCCCCTTCTTCAGCTCCCCAACCTTCCCCGCCATCGTCGGGTTCCCCCCGCGTCAGCCGCTTGATCATCACATCCTGCGCCTTGTCGTTCGCGAGCCGCAGATTGCGATCCGTGCCCAGCAGGGCTTCCTTGGTCTTCTGCAGGTGGTCGATGGATTTGACGATCTCGTCGATGACTATTTAGGACCGGAGTAAGGCGAGGTCGTAAGCACATCTGCATGCCATCTTACTCGCGCTCAGCGCGAATAAAGATTCGATGACTGCGTGAAATTCATGACAACCGGGACTTTGTTCACACCTCGAATTGCCGCAGCGCAGACTCCGGCACATGCAGTTCTTCGCGCTGGTGCGCCGGCCTGAAGGTGGGGCCGCCCTAGCAGAGGTGCGCAAGGCACCGGGCGAGCGCACTCATCAGGAATTCGCCGGCATCGAGCCGAAGCCTCCGGTGCATTGCAACGCTGGGGCTTGCATCGCTCAATCTGGCCAGCAGCCGAGTGCCGCTCACGTGCGGCAATGCGTGTTTGCAGAATCAGGCAAGAAAACCACCGGTCTGTGATACCGCCTCGAACTCGCATATTTCTAGACTTTCCCTATCGTCAGCCACGCATAGATCGGTTCGCGGGGTGTTCGACTACAGCCTTACCCAATTCACGGAGATCGTAAAAATGGGCATTCACATCTCGCGAAAGAAGTTCATCCAGAGTGCGCTTGTTGGCTGCGCTGCCTTGATGGCGCTTGCGCATTCCGCACTGGCCGCTAAAGCGGAAACCGAAAAGGGAAACACCATGCAATTGACACAGGAATGGGACAAGACCTTCCCCAAGAGCAGCAAGGTCGATCATCAGAAGGTCAGCTTCAAGAACCGCTATGGCATCACGCTGGCGGCCGATCTCTATCTGCCCAAGGATCGCGGCAACAAGCGATTGCCCGCATTGGCCGTAGGTGGCCCCTTCGGCGCGGTGAAGGAACAGTCTTCGGGCCTCTATGCGCAGACCATGGCCGAGCGCGGCTTTGCGGCGCTGGCCTTTGATGCCTCGTACACCGGCGAGAGTGGCGGCGAGCCGCGCAATGTGGCCTCTCCCGACATCAATACCGAAGACTTCAGCGCCGCTGTGGATTACCTCGGCCTGCATCCTGCGGTGGATCGCGAACGCATCGGCATCATCGGCGTCTGCGGCTGGGGTGGCATGGCCCTCAATGCCACGGCGGTAGACAAGCGCATCAAGGCGGTTGTGACCAGCACCATGTACGACATGACCCGTGTGATGTCCAAGGGTTACAACGACAGCATGGCCCTGGAGCAACGCACGCAAGCGCTGGAGCAGATGAGCCGCCAGCGCTGGGTGGATGCCGAAAAAGGCAGCCCCGCTTACCAGCCGGCTTACAACAGCCAGCCGGCCAGCGACGCACCGCAGTTCATGAAGGATTACTACGACTACTACGGCACCCCGCGTGGCTACCACAAGCGTGCGGTTAACTCCGGCAATGCCTGGACGCAGACCACGCCGCTATCGTTCATGAACATGCCGATCCTCAGCTACATCAAGGAAATCTCGCCGCGCCCAGTTCTCTTCATTCACGGCGAGAACGCGCACTCGCGCTACTTCAGCGAAACCGCCTATGCGGCCGCTGCGGAGCCGAAGGAGCTGCTGATCGTGAAGGGTGCCTCGCACGTTGATCTCTACGACAACAAGGCAGGCAAGATTCCTTACGATCGCATCGCAGACTTCTTCAGCAAGCATCTGAAGTAATGCCCCGGGGCCGAGCTGGCGCGCCTGGATGGCAAGCCGGCTCACAGGCCTCACGCCCTGAAGTATTTAGCGCTAAGTCTGCGTAGCCCGCCGCCTACAAGGCGGGCATGCCCCCTCAGTAGAGAAACCCCATGCCTCCCCTCCCCTCACAGTCTGCCCTCTCCGGCCTGACGGAGAAGCAGCGTCGCCACGCCGTGCTATCCATGTCCTTATGCGTGGCGATGCTGATCGCCGCCGAGTTCATGCCAGTGAGCCTGCTCACGCCCATCGCACGCGATTTGAACGCGACGGATGGACTCGCTGGTCAGGCGATTTCGATCTCCGGCTTCTTCGCGGTGATCGCCAGCTTGGGCATCGCGAGGCTCACTGCCCGCCTCGATCGCAAGCCGGTGCTGATGGCGCTCACGGCCGCCATGCTGATCTCGCTGGTGATGATTGCGATGGCGCCCAACTTCGGCCTGCTGATGCTGGCGCGCGCCTTACTGGGGATCGTGATCGGCGGCTTCTGGTCGCTGGCCACCGCAACCGTGACGCGCCTGGTGCCGCCCGATCAGGTCGCGCGTGCGCTGGGCACGCTCTACATGGGTAATGCGGTAGCCACGGCCTTCGCCGCCCCTATTGGCAGTTATCTGGGCGGCATCATCGGCTGGCGCGGGGTGTTCTGGGTGCTGGTGCCCATCGTTGCGCTGAACCTTGTCTGGCATTGGCGCAGCCTGCCAGCCTTGCCGCCACAGGTAGGCAGCGCAGCACTGGGGCCACTGGGCCTACTCAAACGCCGCAACGTGCGCTTTGCACTGCCGGCGGTGATGCTGACTTTCGCTGGCGCCTTCTCGGCCTTCACCTATTTTCGGCCCTTTCTGGAAACCCAGACGCATGTGAGCCTGCCCCAGCTCTCGATGCTGCTCTTCGCCCTGGGTCTGGCGGGCTTCGTGGGTACACGCGGCGCCAGCATCACGCTGGACAAACACCTCTATCGCCTGCTCGGCTGGTCACCCTTTGCACTGGCCATCGTGACGCTGGTGCTGCTGCAGGTCAGCACCTTGCTGTGGCCGGTGGCCATTGCGCTGTTCATCTGGGGCACGCTGTATTCCGCCATTCCGGTCGGCTGGTCTGCCTGGATGGCACATGGAGTCAGCGATCAGGCTGAGAGCGCAGGCGGGCTGATCGTCGCCGCCATCCAGCTGGCGATCCTGCTCGGCGGCGCTTTAGGTGGCCTGCTGCTGGATCACGTGTCGATTCAGGCAACTTTCGTCGGCAGTACGCTTCTTCTGGTGCTCGCTTCACTTATCGTGGGCAACGGCAAGCGCCTCCGGCCTGCGCTCTGAATACTTCAGCCGAAAATCCGTGATCAAGCCAGCCGGCTCATCATGTCCTTGATGATGGCGTGCTGAAAGCTCCACAAGCCGCCCACCTGCTGCGAGCGACCGACTTCCGACTGATTGATCGTTGCGTGCAAAGAGCGGCCGTTCATGGCTTACCTCCACGCTTGAGAGGGATTCCATGCCTGCACCTGACGAGCACTCTGGCCGGATGCATCCGCCGATTTGGCCGGGGCTCGCCCGTACAGGCCTGGTTCAAGTCGCGTAGCAGGGGATTAACCCCGATTCATGGGCGTGAGTCTGAACAGACTTCGGCTCGCTCCCCTGCTCCAGTTGAATCGCGTGATCGAACAGGTTCGCAAGCCGGCTCTGGTGGCTCACGCTGACCAGGGTCATGCCCGGCAATTCACGCCGCAGCATCTCGTGCAATGCCACTGCCGCGCTTTCATCGAGCTGGCTGGTGGCTTCGTCCATGAACACGCAATCCGGCCGCTGCAACAGCACCCGGGCGATCGAGAGACGTTGCTGCTCACCACCGGAGAGCACGCGCGACCATTCCGCTTCCTCCGCCAGACGTGTCTGCAAGGCCCCCAGCCCGCTCAACACGAGGGCCTGCTGCATGGCGGCCTCCGGCAGTGGATGAACTGCGGGATAGGAGAGGATGTCGGCCAGACTGGCTGTGGCGAGATAGGGATGCTGCGGCAGGAACAGGCTGCGCCCCCGCTGCAGCCGCAACTCGCCCTCGAAGTAAGGCCACAGCCCTGCGAGGCAGCGCAGCAGGCTCGACTTGCCCAGCCCGCTCCGCCCGGCCAGGCGCACCCAGCTGCCGGGCTCCACCCGGAAACTCACCTGCTCCAGCAAGGCGCGGCCATCCGGCAGATTCACATTCATGCCCAGCGCTTCCAGGCGCTCGGCCTGCTCGAAGCTGCGCACGCTCACCCGGGTGTTTTCAATCGCCAGCCGGAACTGGGTCAGGCGTGCCACGGTGGCCTTCCACTTGGCGATCTCGTCATACGCCTGAATGAACCAGCTGAGCGCTGAAGCCGTCTGGGTAAAGGCGGTGCTGATCTGCATCAGGCCACCCAGCGTGATGGACTTGGCCATGAAAGATGGCAAGGCTGCGAAGATGGGTACCAGTCCATTGATCCGGTTGTAACTGACCGAGAAAAAACCCAGCGACCGCTCGCGATTCATCAGGGCGCGCCAGTTCCCGGCGATCTCGCCGAAGCGTTGCATCAGCCGGCGATGCTCATGCGCCCCGCCACCATAGAAAGCAATCTGCTCGGCATGATCGCGCCGGCGTAAGAGCTCAGCGCGCAGATCGGCCTCGCGCCGCTGTTGTTCGTAGTTGAGCGATTGCAACACATGGCCGATGCGCTCGGCCACGAAGCTGCCGAAGATCGCGTAGCCCAGCGCAAACCAGACGAGGTAGCCCGGAATGCGCACCGACTGGTCCACGAAAGGCAGTACCAGATCGCTGGAGAGCCCCCACAACATGCCAGCGAAAGACACGATTCGCGTCACCGCGCTGATGAAGGAGCGCAGGATGTCGAGGCTGTCGGTCACCAGCAGGTTCACGTCTTCAGCGATGCGCTGGTCGGGGTTGTCCGGCTCGCCGGCAAGGCCGAGGCGGTAGAAGGCGTTGTCGTGCAGCCAGTCCGCCATCAGCTGCTCGGTCATGAAGGCCCGCCACTTCAGGATCAGCAGCTTGCGCAGCCAGTCGAGATACACCGCCATCACCACCGCGGCTGCGACCAGCAAGCAATACTTGCCCAGAAGCGGATAGATGCGGGCGGTATCGACCACCGCCAGCGCATCGTAGAAATCCTTGTTCCAGTAGCTGAACCACACGTTGAGCTGCACCAGCAACACACCAATGCCGATCACGCTCGCCAGCAGCAGCCAGGCGAGGCGGCTGTGCCGCGTGCCCCAGAACGGGCGCGCCAGCGCCCAGAAATCCCGCAGCACGCTCATTGGCCGGCCCCCTTGCCTTCCACCGCCGGCAGCAGGATTACGCTGGCCATGTCCCGCGTGAGGGCGAGCTCGGCAGCGAGCGCGCGCAGGGTCCGCACATTCATGCCGTCGAGCAGGTGCTGGCTGTCCGCCAGATAGCGGGCATCTCCCCAGCGCGCATAGCTCAGCTGGAGGCGAGCGAAGCGTGACCCGGCATCCTCGCGCCGCCGTCCTTCGGCGGCCTTCATGTTCCGGATCTCGGCCTCGAGCAGGGCATCGTCGAGCCGCGCTGGCAGTGTGGCCAGCACCTTGTGTGCGTGGCCCCAGAGCTCATCGATGCGTGCCGGGTCGGTGGTGAAATACAGCTCGCTGCCCAGACGCCCGCTCGCGGGGTCGAGCGTCATCGTGAAGTTCAGGCGGTAGATGCCGTTCTGCGCTTCCCGAAGCTCGCTGCGCAACACGCGGTAAGCGACGCGGGAGAGGATGGCAACGCCCACCGCGCGCTCGGGTGACCAGTTCATGGACTGACTGCCGATGGCGCGCACGCTGGCCTGCGGCTCAATGCCGATGGCCAGCCGCGACTCATGTCGGCCCGCGCGCTGCAGCAAGGGCTCGGCGGCCACCGATGCCGGGTCGCGCGGAATGCCTGCAAGATGCCGGCCCAGCAACCCACGCAGCACCTCAGGCTCGATCTCGCCGGCCAGGAAGTAGCGCACCGGCGCGGCAGACAACTGCCTTGCCAAGTCCTCGATGCGCGCCTGTCCCGCCTCACCCTCCAGCGCCAGCAGCGCTTCGGCGGTGGGGGAAGCGTCGAGCTCGGCAGCGGCGAAACGCAGTACGGCCATTTCGCGAGCCAGCGCGGCGCTGACACTGGCCGGCTGGCGTGCGATCTGGCGTGCAAGCTGGCGCAGGCTGCCACTCAAGGCCTGCGGATCGATACGGCTGGCCGTCTGCCGCGCCGCATAAAGCCGCAGAAGATCTTCCAGCTGGGCCGCTGTGCTTTGCCCGCTGTAGCTCAGGCTATCGTCCTTCTGCTCCTGATTGAGGTTCAACTTCTGCTCGCTCGCCCAGCGGCTCAAACTGCCCGGCGGCTGGGTGGCGGGATCGGCCTCGCGTGCGAGCTGGGCCGCGATCTGCCACTGCCAGGCCGGAGCTCCCGACTGGCGATAGCCGGCTGCCGAGCGGGCGGCAAAGCGGAGCTGCGGGTCCTGCGTGCGATGCCAGATGAATTCATCGCCGTTGGAAAGCTTCCAGCGGATGACATGGTTCTTTTCATCCACCTCCTCGGCCATGAGCCGACCGACCGGGCCCGGCTCCGGCGCCCGCGCTACCACCTTGGCAGGCGCCGCCTGAGGAACCGGCAAGGGCTCGGACGCAATGCGTGCGCGCAGGGCCTCCACCTCGGCCTGGCTAGGCAGGCGTAGCGGGCTCAGACCGGGTGCCAGCATGAACAGCAGCTGATCCGGGCTGGCGAGCCATTCGCGCACGCGTGCCTCCACATCCGCCGCCGTGATGCTGGCCATGATGGCCTTCACCTCGGCCTGCTTCTGTTGTGGATCCTGCAGGATTCGCCTCTCCACGAGGGCCTCCCCCAACAATTGCTGCCAGGTGCTGATGTCACGCCTGGCATGACCCTCCAGCGATTTGTCATTGAGCCGGTGGACCTCCGCTATCTCCTCGGCCAAGGCCTTGCGATCCACGCCTTCACGCCGTAACTGCTCCTGAGCCAGCAGGATCTGGCGTAGCCCTTCCTGATGGCCTCCGAGCGCCACACTTGCCGCGAAACCGAGCGAAGCCACGTTCCCGCCCAACTCGCCCCGGCTGCTGGTGAGAGACTCCACCGCAGATGGCAGTGCGCCCGCCCGCTGGCGCACTGTATGGCGCACCAAACGTTCGGCCAGGCGATCAATCAGGCGATTGCGAAAACCGGCCCGGTTCTGCTCCGGGTCACGCTTAAAACGAAACACCCAACCCACCTGGCTCGTACCACTCTCGGCATCCTGTACACGCGCAATACGCAGCTGGGTGCCCAACACCGGATCAGCTGGATTGCGGGCAGGTAGCTCCGCCGGTTCAAGCCCGGAAAAGCGAGCACGGATCTTCAGCTCCATTTCGGCGGGATCGACATCTCCGACGATCAGCAAAGCCATATTGCCCGGCCGGTACCAGTCAGCATAGAAGCGGCGCAAGGCACTGGCCGGCTGAGTACGGATGCTGGCCTCGCTGCCGATGGTGGGGCGGGCCGGATAAAGCGAACCGGCACGCAGCAGCGCACGGCGCTGGCGCTCCATGCGCTCGGTGAGGCCCAGCTTGGTCCGCCACTCCTCAAGGATAATTTTGCGTTCGCTCTCCAGACCAGCATCCGGGATCTTTGCGCCGCCGGCGATTTCTGCCAGCACGTCGAGCGCGGCCATCATCCGCTCTGGGCGCTTTTCCGGTGACAGCATGTAGAGCGTGCGCTCGAAGTTGGTCTGCGCGTTGTAGTGCCTGCCGACTTGCCAACCCAGGCTGGTCATGTAGTCCCGCAAGCCTTCGGGATGTTTCTGCGACGCATGGAAAACCATGTGCTCGACCATGTGGGCGACCCCGGACTGGTCATCGCGCTCGTCCAGCGAGCCGACGCGCACCACGAGCTGCATCGAGACCTGGGCCGAGCCATCCTTCACTGGCACGATGTAGTAGGGAAAGCCATTGGCCAGCTCTCCGCGCACGACACGAGGATCCCACAGGAATGCACCGGGCTCCGGTGCTGCACTGGCCAGCAGCGGCAGCGCGCAAGCAACCAGTAGGAATAGGGCCCGCAGCCAGGCGGCTGAACAGAAACGAGAGATGAACGGCATGAAGACTCCTGCCGCACCCGGCGAGGGCGCGGCTAGACGGGTGATGACGGGGGCGGTCAGAACGAGTAGCCGAGTTCGAGTGCGAAGCTGCGACCGCGCTCGTAGGTGGCGTAGGTGGAACTGGCGGAAGTCTTGTTCTTCTGATCGGTGATGTTTTCGATCGTGAGCTTCACTTCGAGACTCTGGTTAGCGTGGATGCGCGGCGTCCAGCTGATCACCGTATCCAGTGCGATCGAGCGCGGCAGCGAGGTTTGCTCCCATACATCCACCGTCGTGCCTTCGTAGGTGGTTTCACCGTTCTGCAACATCTGGCGATAGCCATCGCGGATACGCAGGATGTTGGTGAAGCTCAGCTGCTGTGCCGGCAGGCTGCTCATGGCACCGATGCGCAGCGTCCAGGGCCGGTTGTAGTTGTCAGCCGGCATCTCCGAATAACGGATGAACTTGCCGTCGTACTGGATGATTTCGTCATTGGCGAGTGCCGTGCCATAGACATCCGCGTAAGTCGAGTAATTGGATTTCACATCACTCTTGTTCACGGCAAACCAGAAGCGGGTGGCAACCGGGCCAGACTTGAAGGCCTTGTTGCTGTTCCAGCTGAGCGTCAGATCCTTGCTCAGGCTGCCACCTTCATTGGTGTAGACGTAGCACTGGTTGCTGTTGCAATCGGTCTGCTTGGTCACCAAGCGCTTGACGATCTGATCCTTCCCGTCACGGCGGGTGAAACGCAGGCTCAGGGGCCCGTTGAGCCAGTCGCTGTCGTAGTTCAGGCCGGCAGTCAGCTCATCGTCATACGGGCTGCGCATATCCTCGAGGCGATTGCTGGGTTTGGTCTGGGTCGCGCTGCTCCAGGCCAGGGTGCCGCTGCGAGTCTGGGTGTAGATGAGCGAGCTGACTTTTTCCTGCATCGCATAAGCGAACAGGTTGCGGCCGTAATAGCGGTTGGCACCGATATTCAAGGACAGCGGCTCACTGGCTTGCCAGGTGAGGCTCGAACGCGGTGAAAGATTGGTGTCTGCCGTCAGCGAATCGCGATCCACACGACCGCCCAGACGCAGCTTGAGATTGCGCCAGCTTGCCTCGTCTTCCAGGTAGGCCGCCCAGGTGTTGGCATCCACATCAAAACTGCCAGCCTTGTAGGTCATCAGGCGGCGAAAGTACTGCCCCACCGTCTTGCCCTTCGTCGGCGTGGTGGAGCAGGCTTCGCTATCGAGTGCACCGGTACTGGTCTGGCAGCGCGAGATCGCACCGGAAGTTGGTAGATCGGCCACCGTCAGGTAATAGCGCGTGTCTTTCAGGCGGGTGTACTCGGCATGCTTCTGCTGGTACTCGAGGCCGCTGCTGACGCGGTGCCGGGTGTCGCCCAGCGAGAGTTCATGAAAAGCGGACTTGAGCTTGTAGCCCAGGTTCTGCATCTTCTGGTCGATGTCGCCGAAAGCACCCTCGCCGCTGCTGGCATTGCTCTGGCTGGCATCGCCCCAGTTCTTGTCCGCCGACCAGCGCCAGTCGCGGTAGTAATCGGCATCGCTGCGGCGCGACTGGTCGGTTTCGGAAAACGAGATCTGCTGGCTGAGCGTGGCGGGCGCCAGTCTCGACTCCAGATGCCCCGCAAGATTTAGACCGCCGGATTTGATCGTGTAATCGCTGTTGCGATAGTTCTCGATGAAGTAGCTGTTCTCCGTCGGTGCATAGACGAGCGAAACATCCCCCTTGTGGGCGCTGCCGGCGGGGGCAAAGTCGGTCTTGATCACCAGCGTGTCCTGGATCCGCTGCTGGGTGACTTCGCGGCTCTCGGTGGTGCCCGCATTGGTCGTCGAAAAGCGGTTGAGCGGAATGTCGGATTGCTTGCGAACCACGCTCATCAGAAGGCCCCAGGAGGGATCCGGGCGGGTTTCAAGGGTGGTCTTGTAGGTCCACTTCTTGAAGCGGGGCTGATTGTCCGCTGTGGAGGAGTTTTCAAATTCCTCCTGTTTCGCCGGATCGATGAAGAGGTGAGTCCAGTCCGATGAGGTGTAGCCAATCGCGAGGCTGCCGCCAAAGCGTTTGCGTGCCGAGCAGATCTTTGCGTCCACCACACCGCCGGTGAAGCGCCCGTATTCCGCGGACACGTTGGAATCCTTGACCTCCACATCGCACAGGATGCTGCTGTCGATCGCCAGCGCTTGGGCATTGCCCGGGATGTATTCAGGATTGGTGGTGACGATCTTGTTGCCCGGGTCGAGATCATTCGCAATCGACACACCATCCAGCAGGATTTCGTTCTGATACGGCTTGGCGCCGTGAATGCTGATCTCCGCCGGTGCTATCTCGCCAGCCGTCTGCGAAGAGAGCTGGGCTTCGCTGTACTGGATGTTCGGATTGAGCTTGAGCTGACTGGTGAGATCCCCGTTAATCGCCGGCATGTTGCGGATCATCTGGCGATCGAGCTTATCCACCCCGGCCAGATGACGGGCAACGACCTTGACCTCGGCAAGCTCCGGTGCCTCGCTAGCATTTTCCGTGGCGGCCTTGCGGGCGGGTGCCGATGCGGGCGTGCGGCGCAACACGAAGCTGCCCGAGGCCGTCTGTGCAGCCTCGAAACCACTGCCCGCGAGCAGCGCCGCAAAGCCCGCAGCTGTGCCGAAACGGCCCTGCACGCCCTTGGACTCTAGCCCCTTGAGCTGGGCTGCATCAAAAGCCAGCACCACGCCGGCCTCGGCCGCAAAGCGGTTCAAGGCCTCGGCGAGCGGCCCGGCGGCAATTGCATACTGACGCTGTGGGCTGGAGGCAGGCGTTGCCTGAGCATGAGCGCCGGCCTGCAAACCAATGACCAGACTGGCTGCCATCAGGGCCATGACAAGCGGCTGCGGACGCGCTGGGCAAGCCGCTGTGGCGAGGGGAGAAAACGGGCTGCGCGGGGGAAGTAAAAACATGTTGTAGCCTGCGAATGAGAAGTGTTTCATTCGGTAGGCCGAACGAGCGCACAAAAAGGACACTCTCCGCAGCAAATTATTTTGCGCACAGTGCGGAGTCCGCCCTGGCCTGCCCTGAGTGAAAGCCAATCCTTGGTCAGATTGCGCAGCTGATGAGCAACACGCTCCGGATTTCGGCCCGCTCGCCTGTGGCTAGCCAGCCGAATCAGTCGCGCCGGGGCAAGAGACGCAAGGCGCCGGCTGCTGTGGTCTCGACACGCAATCCGTGCAGAGCGGCAACGCTCTCCAGTGAGTGGGCGGGCTGATCGACCAGATAGCTGCCGGACACGCGCAGGCCGGCAATCCGCGCATCGCATTCGATGGCTTTGCCGGACTGATGTGCGAGCGCAGTCGTGAAACGCGCCAGCGGCATGTCCAACACCACCAGCAAACCTCGCGTCCAGGCATCATCAGCCGCCGATGACGCTACCGGCACACCGACGGCGCTAGCCGAGAAACGCACGGCCTGCCCGGCCGCGATACGCAGCGGCGAGGCTTCCCGCTGCGGCTGGGTTAGCTCGACCGCATGCTCCTGCACCGCCAGTGTCGTGCCGGACTCGTCTTGTTGCAGGGTGAAGCGGGTTCCCAGCGGCCTGACCTGCCCGTCCCGCGCCACCACCAGGAGTGGTCTGGGCGAAGTACCCGCCGCCGGATCGTGGCCGCTCTGCACCTGCAACTCCCCGTCTTTCAGACGCAGCTCGCGTCGCCGGGCATCAAAGGAGATGCCGACGGTGGTCGCTGAGCCCAACAGCAGCCGGCTACCGTCCGAGAGTTTCACTACGCGGCGCTCCCCCTGTGCGGTGGCCACCCATTCGACGGGCGCTTCTGGTGAGGCACGCATCAACAGAAAGGCCAGGCCACACGCCAGCATGAGCCCGGCACAGGCTGCAAGGCGCTGGCGCTTGCCTGACGCCGCTGCATCCAGCGCACGGCGCGTCTGGGCGGGTGCCTGGGTCAGCAGCCCCTGCAAGCGTTCAACGCGCGACCAAGCCTCGCGGCACTCGGGGGAACTGTCGTGCCAGCGCTGCCAGGCGGCGTGGTCCGTAGCACTCGCCTCACCGGAGCACAGACGTACATACCAGGCTGCCGCCGCCTCCAGATGCACGGCAACACCGCCGCTCTGCTCTGCCTTCACAGACACTGGAGGCATTGCAGCACCGCTTTCTGCATGTACTTCTTCACGCTGCTGACCGACACGCCGAGTTCGGTCGCGATCTCGGCATAGCTCCAGCCATCCAGTTGCGACAGCAGGAAGGCCCGCTTGGCCTTGGCACCCAGACCATCCAGCATGCGATCAATCTCGAGCAGGGTTTCGAGCAGGATGGCCCGCTCCTCAAGCGACGGCTGGGCGGCCTCCGGCAAGCTGGCCAGCTCGGCAAGATAGGCACGCTCCAAGTCCTGACGACGGAAATGATCGACCAGCAAACCACGCGCGATGGTGGCCAGGTACTGTCGCGGCTGTTCCAGCTCGGGCGGCCGCTCACCCGCCTGCAGGATGCGCAGGAAGGTCTCCTGAGCGAAGTCTGCAGCCCGATCCGAGCAATATCCCAAACGCCCGCGCAACCATCCCGTGAGCCAGGAGTGGTGCTCGCGGTAGAGGCCTTCGTGAGTCAGGGCAAGCATTGTGTGTCAGGGGAAGCATTATGTATTTATGAGAATGATTATCATTTATACAGGTGCTTCGCACAAGAGCCATTACATCGCCCGAATTCGCTCAGGCCTTGCGAACGCCTCCATCCGGCCGGTGCAGCGCCACTCTATTCAAGGGCCTGTGCCGCAGGTATTGCAGCCTGGGCCCGACGAGCGCCACGCCTAACCCGTCTGCTCAAGTACGTTCTGAAACGCAATCTCGTTCCGCAGCGTGTTGTACCCGGCGTCACCGGCATAACTGCACTCGCCGCTCCCGCTATCCACCCCACCTAACAGAGGACAGGCGCCGAACAGCTCAGCCACCCAGTCGACAAATGCACGCACTTTCGGTGACAGATGACGGTTCTGCATGTAGGCCACCGAAATCTGCATTGGCGCTGGCGCCAGCTCGGGCAAGACCTCGACCAGCGCCCCCGATTCAAGCAAGGGCAAAACGGTAAAGCGGGCCGGCTGGATCATGCCGAACCCCTGCAAGGCACAGGCAATGTAGGCATCCATGTCATTGACTGAAACGCTGCCCTGCATCTTCAAGGGCGTCGTCTGACCATCAACAATGAAATCCCAGTCGAAGTTGCGGCCCGTACGATGCGAAAAATAATGCACGGCAACATGCTGCTTCAGGTCATCGAGGCTATGCGGCACGCCATAGCGTTCGAGGTAATCGGGTGTCGCGCAGGTAATCATCTTGATCGCACCGATTCGCCGGGCCACCAGGGTTGAATCCTGCAAATCACCGGCCCGGATGACGCAATCCACCGCTTCACGTACCAGATCAACCAGACGGTCCCCCATGCCGATGACCAGCTCGACATCTGGGTAGCGCGCGCGAAATTCGCACAGACGCGGGATCAGCACGAGGCGACCAATAGGCGAAGGCACATCGACACGCAGGCGCCCCTTGGGCCCCTGCCCCACATCCCGAAACGACGCCTCAGTCTCCTCGACCTCGCCAAGGATGCGGGCGCAATGCTCATAGTAGGCGGCCCCGTCCGGCGTCAGGCTGATGCGCCGCGTGGTCCGGTTGAGCAAGCGTACCCGCAGCAGGGCCTCGAGATTCTGAATGATGGTGGTCACGGTTGCCCGTGGCAGGCCAAGCATGTCTGCCGCACGGGTAAAGCTGTTGGCGTCTACCACCCGGGTAAACACCTGCATGGCCTGGAAACGGTCCATCCTGCGATCTCCTGAGATCTTTGATTGTTTGCTGCTGATGAATAGTATTGTTTAAAACGACGTATTTATCCAGCCAGAAACAACGCAGAGAATGGCTCCATCCCAATTTCTGGCAGTCTCCTGCCCTGGATGCGATGCAAGCCACCACCCCGCAGCCGCCGCAAGACCTGAGCATTCCCGGCCCAGCCGGCCCGCTCGCTCTGCGCGTATACCGCCCCGGCACCGCCCGGGCGGGCTTGCCCATCGTGCTCTATTTCCATGGTGGTGGCTTCATCGGCGGCAGCCTGGATGATGCCCATGCCGCAGCAGCGTTTATCGCTGAGCACACGCCGGCCTTGGTCATTGCCGTCGATTACGCCCTGGCCCCGGCCAAGCCCTTCCCAGCGGCCCCCGAGGATGCCTATGCCGCTGCGCGGTGGGCCGTTGAGCACGCCGCCGAACTAGGCGGCGCTCCTGAGCGGTTGGCGGTTGCCGGCGACGATGCCGGCGGCAACCTGGCGGCAGCCCTGAGCCTGATTGCCCGTGATCGCAATGGCCCGGCCATCCTGGCCCAGGTGCTGGTCGGACCAATGCTCGACCCGAGCATGACCCGCCTTGGTGACGGCGCCCGCCTGAACTCGGATCTCAGCGCCGCGACCTGCGCCGACTGCTATCGCCAGTATCTGCCCCAGCCGCGCCAGCGCCTGCACCCCTACGCGTCGCCGCTGGTTTCGGTACGCCAGGCAGGCTTGCCGCCGGCATTGATCATCACGGCGGAATGCGACGTGCTGCACAAGGAAGCCGAGACCTATGCCGAAGCCTTGATCGCCGCCGGCGTTGCCACTCAGGTCGTGCGCCTGGCCGGCCTCAAGCACGCTGCACTGGCCAGCCACCGCCCAGCACTGGCTGAAATTGCCCATTTCCTGCGCCGCCGTCTTGGCGAGCAAGAGATTCCGGCAGACCCGCCCGACGCGCTGGATCAGCGCAATGAACACCAAAGCCCCCCCAGATCCTCGTCAGAAACCCGATAAGCCCCGCCCCCATTATTCAAACCCCCCAGAGGAATCATCATGCCCCTACGCCAAAAAAGCTTCGTTCTCGCCGCCGCCCTGGCCGGCCTCTTCAGTCTCGGAGCTGGTCTCGCCGTTTACCACGGCCAGGCCGGTGCAGCCCCCAACACTGCGCCGGCCGCGGCCACGGTGGATGTCGCCGAAGTCATCGGCCGCGCAGTCACCGAATGGCAGCAATACTCCGGCCGCCTCGAAGCAGTGGAGCGGGTCGAGATCCATCCCCAGGTCTCCGGCATCCTGACTGCCGTGCATTTCAAGGACGGCAGCCTGGTCAAGAAGGGTGAGCTGCTGTTCACCATCGATCCGCGCCCCTTCGCTGCCGAGGTAGCCCGTGCCGAAGCCCAGCTCGCTGCGATGGACGCTCGCGTCGCCTACACCGCCAGCGATCTGGCGCGCGGCGAACGACTGCTGGCCGAAAACGCCATCGCCCGCCGGGATTTCGACGAGAAGCAGAACGCCGCCCGCGAAGCCAAAGCCAACCTGCAGGCGGCCAAGGCTGCGCTCAATGTTGCCCAGCTCAATCTCGAATACACCCGCATCACCGCGCCGATCACCGGCCGCGTCTCGCGTGCAGAAGTCACCGTTGGCAATCTGGTCGCTCCCGGCAACGGCCCGGCGCTGACTTCGCTGGTCTCCGCCGATCGCATCTATGCCGCCTTCGATGTCGACGAGCAGAGCTACTTGAAGGTCGTCAGTGGCAGCCAGGGCAAGGCACTGCCCATCCATCTGGGCCTCGCCAACGACGAGGGCTACTCGCTTCAGGGGCGGCTGAGCTCGGTGGATAACCGCCTCGACAGCAGCTCCGGCACCATCCGCCTGCGGGCCTTGGTCGACAATCCGGACGGCAAGCTGCTACCCGGCCTCTATGCCCGCATCCGGCTTGGCGCATCCGGCCAGCGTGATGCCGTGCTGATCGATGAAAAAGCGGTCGGCACGGACCAAGCCAGGCGCTTCGTACTGGTGGTCGGCGAAGGCAACCAGACCGCTTACCGGGAAGTCCGCCTGGGCAGTCTGCAAGACGGCCTGCGCGTCGTCGAAAGCGGTCTCAAGGCCGGCGAACGCATCGTGGTCAACGGTCTGCAACGGGTACGCCCGGGCGACCCGGTGACCCCCAACATCGTCCCGATGGGCGCTGCCGTGCCGGCTGCCGCCAAGGGCTGAGGACTCACCGTCATGAACATCTCAAAATTCTTTATCGACCGGCCGATCTTCGCCGGCGTACTCTCCATCCTGCTTCTGCTCGCGGGCGTGCTGGCAGTGTTCCAGCTGCCGATCTCGGAGTATCCCGAAGTCGTGCCGCCTTCGGTCGTCGTGCGCGCCCAATATCCCGGCGCCAACCCCAAGGTGATTGCTGAAACGGTGGCCTCGCCATTGGAGGAGTCGATCAACGGCGTCGAAAACATGCTCTACATGCAGTCGCAGGCCAACAGCGACGGCAATCTGACGGTGACGGTCAATTTCAAGCTCGGCGTCGATCCTGACAAAGCCCAGCAACTGGTCCAGAACCGCGTCTCGCAAGCCTTGCCACGCCTGCCCGAGGATGTGCAGCGCCTGGGGGTGACGACGGTGAAAAGCTCGCCGACGCTGACCCTGGTGGTGCACCTGATCTCGCCGGACGACAAGTACGACGCCACCTATCTGCGCAATTACGCCGTGCTCAACGTCAAGGACCGGCTGGCCCGCATCTCCGGGGTCGGCGAAGTCTCGGTATGGGGCGCCGGCAACTATGCCATGCGCGTCTGGCTTGATCCGCAGAAAGTTGCCCAGCGCGGCCTGACCGCCAGTGAAGTGGTGGGCGCCATCCGCGAGCAGAACGTGCAAGTTGCAGCCGGCGTGATCGGTGCCTCGCCGAGCGCGCCGGACACGCCGATGCAGTTTTCGGTCAATGCCCAGGGCCGCCTGCAAAGCGAGGAAGAGTTCCGCGACATCGTGCTCAAGACCTCTCCCGACGGCAGCGTTACCCGCCTGGCTGACGTCGCCCGCGTCGAGCTCGATGCAGCGGAATACGGCCTGCGCTCACTGCTCAACAACAAACCCGCCATCGGCATGGGCATCATGCAATCGCCCGGCGCCAACGCCCTCGAGGTTTCCTCCCAGGTGCGCGCAGCGATGGCCGATCTGGCAAAAGACTTCCCGGCCTCGGTGGAATACCGCATCGAATACGACCCGACCCAGTTCGTGCGCTCCAGCATCAAGGCCGTGGTGCACACCCTGCTCGAAGCCATTCTGCTGGTCGTGCTGGTCGTGATCGTTTTCTTGCAGACCTGGCGTGCCTCGATCATCCCGCTGCTCGCCGTGCCGGTCTCCATCGTCGGCACCTTCTCGCTGATGCTCGGTTTCGGTTACTCGATCAATGCCCTGTCGCTGTTCGGCATGGTGCTGGCCATCGGTATCGTGGTCGATGACGCGATCGTGGTGGTTGAAAACGTCGAGCGCAACATCGAGGCCGGGCTGACGCCTCGCGACGCCACCTACCGGGCAATGCGCGAAGTCAGCGGGCCGATCATCGCCATCGCGCTGACTTTGGTTGCCGTGTTTGTGCCGCTCGCCTTCATGACCGGCCTCACCGGCCAGTTCTACAAGCAGTTCGCGATGACCATCGCCATCTCGACGGTGATCTCGGCCTTCAACTCGCTGACCCTGTCCCCGGCCCTGGCCGCCATGCTGCTCAAGGGCCACGGCGAAACACCGGACTGGCTGACGCGGCAGATGAACCGCTGGTTCGGCGGCTTCTTTGCAGCCTTCAACCGCTTCTTCGGTCGCGCTTCCGAGAGCTACGGCCGCGGCGTCACCGGCGTCATCGGTCGCAAGGCCTCGGCGATGGGCGTGTATGCCGTGCTGCTGGGGCTGACAGTGGGCATCTCCTATCTGGTGCCCGGCGGCTTCGTGCCGGCCCAGGACAAGCAGTACCTGATCGGCTTCACGCAATTGCCGAACGGCGCCTCGCTCGACCGCACCGAAGCGGTGATCCGCAAGATGGGTGAAATCGCGCTGGCACAACCGGGCGTTGAAAGCACCATTGCCTTCCCCGGCCTGTCGATCAACGGATTCACCAACAGCTCCAGCGCTGGCATCGTGTTCGTGACCCTGAAACCCTTTGATGAACGCCATGGGCCGGAACTCTCGGCAGGCGCCATCGCCGGCGCGCTGAACCAGAAATACGCCGCGATCCAGGAATCCTTCATCGCCGTCTTCCCACCACCACCGGTGATGGGCCTGGGCACGGTGGGCGGCTTCAAGATGCAGATCGAGGACCGCGGCGCCATCGGCTACGCCGAGCTGAATGCGGCCGCCAATGCCTTCATGGCTGCAGCATCCAAAGCGCCGGAACTGGGGCCGATGTTCTCCAGCTACCAGATCAACGTGCCCCAGCTCGATGTGGATCTCGATCGCGTCAAGGCCAAGCAACAAGGGGTTTCGGTGACCGATGTGTTCGACACCATGCAGATCTACCTCGGCTCACTGTATGTGAACGACTTCAACCGCTTCGGCCGCACTTACCAGGTCCGCGCCCAGGCCGATGCACCGTTCCGCGCCCATCCGGAGGACATCCTGCAACTGAAGACGCGCAACAATCAGGGCGAAATGGTGCCGCTCTCCTCGCTGGTCAAGGTGCACTCCACCTTCGGCCCGGAAATGGTCGTGCGCTACAACGGCTATACCGCCGCCGATATCAACGGCGGCCCGGCACCCGGCTATTCGTCGGCCCAGGCCGAGGCAGCCGTCGAGCGCATCGCCGCAGACACTCTGCCGCGAGGCGTGCGTTTCGAGTGGACCGATCTGACCTACCAGAAGATTCTCGCAGGCAACGCCGGCATCTGGGTCTTCCCGATCAGTCTGTTGCTGGTCTTCCTGGTACTCGCGGCACAGTACGAAAGCCTGACCCTGCCGCTGGCAGTGATCATGATCGTGCCGATGAGCATCCTGGCCGCGCTCACGGGCGTCTGGCTGACCGGTGGTGACAACAACATCTTCACCCAGATCGGGCTGATGGTGCTGGTGGGCCTGGCGTGCAAGAACGCCATCCTGATCGTCGAATTCGCCCGCGAACTGGAACTGCAGGGCGCGACCCCGATCGATGCGGCCATCGACGCAAGCCGCCTGCGCCTGCGCCCGATCCTGATGACGTCCATCGCCTTCATCATGGGCGTCATCCCGCTCGTCATCTCAAGTGGTGCCGGCTCCGAAATGCGCCATGCCATGGGGATTGCCGTCTTCTTCGGCATGCTCGGCGTGACCTTCTTCGGGTTGTTCCTGACCCCGGTTTTCTATGTGCTGCTGCGCACCCTCGACAAGCGCCACAAGCTGCACACCGCAGCTCCGCATGAGGCTCCGATCACCCCGGCTCACACCGCCCCTCAGCGTGCGGTCTGACCCCCAGGAGAAATGAACATGAAACATCTCACTTCGCCCGCCCTCCATGCCGCCCCGGCGGCGGTCAGGCCCCGCAGCCGGGGTACGGCCACCCGGCTGTTCCCGCTGCTGGCGGCACTGCTGACGCTGGCCGGCTGCTCGCTGGCCCCGGCCTATCAGCCACCGCAGGTCGAGACGCCGGCCGCCTTCAAGGAGGCACCCACTGCGGCGCAATGGAAGACCGCCGAACCCGCCGAAAACGCCCCGCGCGGTGAATGGTGGAAAGCCTTTGCCGATTCGACGCTCAACGAACTGGAAAGCCGTGCCGCAGCGGCCAACCAGGATCTCAAGGCCGGCGCTGCCCGTCTGAGCCAGGCCCGTGCCCTGCAACAGAACGCCCGTTCGGCGCTCTTCCCGCAGATCGGTATCGGCGCCGGAGCCACCCGCCAGCGCCCCTCGCCAGCCTCGCAAGGGCTAGCTGCAGACGCCGACACCGATATCTCGACGTTGTGGCGGGCGCAAGGCACCGTTGCCTACGAAGCCGACCTGTTCGGCCGGGTGAGCAGCAGCGTCGATGCCGCGGCGGCCACCAGTGCGCAGCGCGAAGCCCTGTTCCATTCACTGCAACTGGCCATCCAGGCCGATGTCGCAAATGCCTACTTCTCCTTGCGCGAACTCGACGCCCTGGCCGCGCTGTATGCAGACACCGTCACGCTGCGCGAGCAAAGCACCCGCCTCTTCCAGCGCCGTTTCGATGAAGGAGACATCAGCGAGCTGGAGCTAGCCACCGCCCGAACCGAACTCGCCTCGGCCCGCTCGGAAGCCATCGGCATCGCCCGCCAGCGTGCCGTGGCCGAACACAGCCTGGCCATCCTGCTCGGCG
Organism: Uliginosibacterium sp. TH139; assembly: GCF_002855595.1. Taxonomy (NCBI): domain Bacteria; kingdom Pseudomonadati; phylum Pseudomonadota; class Betaproteobacteria; order Rhodocyclales; family Zoogloeaceae; genus Uliginosibacterium; species Uliginosibacterium sp. TH139. The sequence goes on from NZ_PKRR01000013.1 coordinate 33,760, forward strand.
AGGCGCCGGCCGCCTTCGCCCTGCCCCCTCAGCCGCTCGACCGGGTTGAGCTGAAAGTGCCGGCCGGGCTACCGTCCACCTTGCTCGAAAGACGTCCGGACATCGCCGCCGCCGAACGCGCGATGGCCGCCGCCAATGCTCGCATCGGCACGGCGCGGGCCGCCTTCTTCCCGCGCCTCTCGCTGACCGGGGCACTGGGTTACGAGTCAGCCGAGCTGGGCGATCTTTTCAAATGGAGCAGCCGCACCTTCCTGCTGGGTCCGATGGTCGGCACGCTGCTTTCGCTGCCGGTCTTCGATGGTGGCGCTCGTCAGGCGGGGGTGGATCAGGCACGTGCCGCCTACCTCGAAGAGGCTGCCAACTACCAGCAGACGGTGCTGCGCGCGTTCAAGGAAGTAGAGGACAACCTGGCCCATCTGCGTCTGCTCGAAAGCCAGACACAGGCTCAGGACGAAGCCGTCAGCTCGGCCCGGCGGGCCGCCCGGCTATCTCAGGTCCAATATCGTGAAGGCTCGGTCAGCCACCTGAATGTGATCGATGCCGATCGCAGCGTGCTGCTGCAACAGCGCGTAGCCGTTCAGCTCGAGGCTGAACAGGCGCGGGCTACGGTCAGCCTGATCCGCGCCATTGGCGGTGGGTGGCAGGCACAGGCCGCCGTCAATTGACCCGTAAGCAGTGAAAACACCTGTGTGAGCAGGCGGGGCCAAGTCCGCCCTCACACGGGCCCCGCATTCATGATGCGGAGGCTTGCCGGGCAGAACAGTCGTCACATAAGTGAAATTCGCCCAAGCCCCAATTGCCGCGCGCTGAAGGGCATCCTCCGGTGCGGGCAACCCTGCGTCACTGCGCGTCGGCCTGCTCCGGCTCCGAGGGCTGGGCTTCTGGGCTATCGGGCAAACGCAGCACATGTCCCATCCGCTGCCGTTTGGTCTGCATGTAACGGTGGTTGTCCGGATTGGAGGGCACTTCGTGTGATAGCGACTCCAGTACCTTCACGCCCTCGCGCTCCAGCGCCTGTCGCTTGGTCGGGTTGTTGCTCATCAGCCTGATGCTGACAACACCCAGATGGCGCAGTATTTCTGCCGGCGCCGCGTAGCTGCGACGATCGGCCGGTTGCCCAAGCGCCAGATTCGCCTCGACGGTATCCAGGCCCTCATCCTGCTTGGCGTAGGCCGCAATCTTCTGCTGCAGGCCGATGCCGCGCCCTTCGTGGCCCCGCACATAAATACAGACCCCGGTGCCCGCAGCCGCAATGCGTTGCAGGGCAAGCTCCAGTTGCTCACCGCAATCACAGCGCCGCGAACCGAAAACGTCTCCGGTCAGGCATTCGGAATGCACGCGGACGAGCACCCCGGTCTGCCCCTCGACAACACCGCGCACGAGTGCAAGATGCTCCACACCACCATGCTCACGGAAGGCATGGACACGGAACTCGCCATGCGCTGTCGGCAGGACGGACTGAGAAATCTGATCAAAGATGGACATGAACTGACAAACCTGACTGCTCGAAGGCTGTTCGACAGCCGCGCTCTGAGGTGGTTCGAAAACTCCGGAGCATCCCGCCCCGAGGCTCAAGGGATAGTGATCGCGACCCACTAGCGATGTACGCCGCGCTTCCGGAGGAATCCGCTATTTTGCCCGGCCTTGTGCCCAAGCCCAAAGCACTATCTCGTCTATGCATTGCGCCAAAATCCATCGCCAGGTGATGAATTGAGTGATCCGCCCTGATTTGGGAACATGCAGCCCCTTGCACTGGGCCTGCCTCACCGGAACGCGCCAGCTCGTTGTACCCAAACAAAGGGGCGGATCGGCCATGGCGATCTGCTCAACACTTACCGTGAAATAAAGAGCGCGGCGTCTCTGCACAGCGCGCAGGCATTCAGAAGAACCAGCGCGCATAGGCTTCCAGCCGCCAGTTCGAAGTCTTGGTCGTGAACTCAGCGTTTTCCGGCCCGCCGAGCAAAATCGCCCGACTACGCAGTTCGAGATTCGAGAAGCCGGTATAGCTGACTTCGGGCTGGATCTGCCAGCTGCCGTCACCGATATTGGCCATGGTGGTCAGCGCCACGCTGCCATAAAGCCAGCCAAAGGGCTCAGCCTTGCTAGCCTTCAGATAGAGATAGTCCTGCCCGGGATTGGCTTTGGCATAGCCGGACTGAGCCACCGTGCGCGCCTTGCTGCTCAAGCTGGCTGAGGCCCCCTGAACCGTAGCGCGGTCCATGAAGGCGTAGTAATCGTCCAGCTCATCTGCCGTATAGCCACCACCATTGTGGTAGTACTCACCTATCAGGGTGATCTCGCCAAGAGTCAGGTAGCGAAGGCCAATCAGAAATGCGTTGTAATCGAGTGGCGTGCTGCTGGAGACGCCACTTTCGCTGACCGTAGTACGCGTCGCATCCAGGGTGCGCGCCCACTCGCCATGCACTTCAAGCGCAGGACTCAGGTTGCGCGAGAAGTCGGCACCGAAGCTCTGCGGACGCGCGCCCTCTCCCCGCCACATCAGATCTACATCGGTATCCCAGGCGAGCAAATAAAGTTTCGCAGCCGGATTAGGGTTCTGCTGCTTGCCAAAATCATTATTCAGGTTGTCGTTTGTGGGTACGGCGAGCCCTGTCAGACCAAGGGCGCTCACCGGCCCGGCAAGGCTGCGGTTCCACTCTACGCCAGCCATCACAAAGCCCTCCCGGCTGGCAGTAGGATCGACCGGATCCTTGGGGCGTTCCACAAACCCCACTGGGTTCCAGGCATAGCCCTTGCCCCAGCGCTGCACGCGCTTGCCAAGGTCCACTGTCAATGCAGGCCCCGCGCTCCAGCGTAAGCCACCGTCCATCAAGGCCCCATAGCTCACGCGTTCGAGCAGGGTGTCCGCCGCATAACTAGCCTGGGCTCGTGCATCGGCTGTAAAGCCGCGCCAGCTGGTCTTACCGGAAAGCTCCAGGGTGGTCGTGGTGCGATTGAGCCAGTCGCGCGGTGCTTCACCCGGGTACGCAATACGGTAAGCCGAGCTGTCGCCGCGCAGACTGAGCGTTTCGAACTTCTGCTCGAGGTAGCCGCCGAACTCGTAAGGTTTTTTCTCGAATTCGCTGGCATCGAATACAAACTCCTCTGCCTGCGCAGCCATGCCAGAGAGTATCCAGAGCATGGCCACAGCACATGCTTTCATTTACGCAACTCCTCCAGGCGCGACATGAAACCCTGCGTGAACACTTCATCGCTGACCACGCGCTTCTTCAGACCGGAGTAGAGCATCACCGACTTGTAACCCTTGTACAGCGGGCTATCCGTCTCGACCGTAGCTGGCCGCTTGATGCCGCCGCCGAAGTCCTTGATGTCCTTGAAACGCAAGGTCTTGATCAGCATGCCGCTGGAAGCAAAGGCCTCAATTTCAAGTGGCAGTACGGTTTTCTTGTCGACCACCATCTTCAATTGGTCGTAGGCGACTTCCACCGTTTTCGCCTTCAGTGTGAGCAGGTAAGTGTCGCCCTGATCTTCGGCGCGGGTTACGGTGTATTCCTCGGTGTAATCAATCCGCAGGATGTCGGCATTGCTGAACACGCCGCCGGTAATCGACTGCTGGCTGGTGATGCGCATCGGTTTGCCTACGCTGGGCACGTAGAGCCACATGTTGTCACCCTGGCGGAGCGTACTGCGGCCCTTGTCGCTGGCGGGGGAGAGAAACAGGGCGGCGACGTTGTCCTTGCCCTTCTTCACCGAGAACAGTACGAATTCCTTCTTCGTCCCGTCCGGTTCGATGTTGATGAGCTTGCGATACATCTCGTAGCTCTCCGGTTCCAGATTGCGGTCGACCTTCTGCAAGATGGCGATGCCATCAATGGCGGACTGGCTGAGCGAGGTGGCGAAGATGGCCACAGCAGCCAGTGAAAGTGCGATGAGTTTCTTCATGGTGAGTCTCCATTTAATTCAGGGACATCGGGTTCTGTAAGGCCGACTTCAGTCGGCTATCTACATCGGGTGTGTGGCTCAAGCCGCACTTGCCCAGTTACACGTGTTTCAGCGCCTGAATCGGGTCCATATTCGCTGCACGCCAAGCCGGCTGCAGACTGGCCAAGCCGGACACCAGCACCGCCAGGCACAGCACCAGCAGCACTTCGCCCGTCGCCAGATCCGGCACCAACGAGAGCTGGCTGCGGCCGTAGGTGAATTCGATGGGCCAGGCATGGAACACGGCGACCAGCGCGTAACTGATGGCCACCCCCACCACCGCACCAGCCAGCCCGAGCAGCAGCCCTTCACCGAGGAACAGGCCCATGATCTTGCCGGGTTTGGTGCCGATGGCGGCCAGGGTGCCGATCTCGCGGATGCGCTCATACACGGCCATCAGCATCACATTCATCACGCTCACCAGCACGATGGCGATCAGCATCACGCGGATGAAGAGGGTCATCAGGTCGATCATCTTCACGATGGTGGAGAAGGGCGACAACTCCTTCCAGGTATGCAGTTCGGTGGCCGGCTTGTCTTCCTTGTTTCTGATCGTGTCGAGCTGACTGGCAAGGCGTTGTTGCACTTTCTCCAGCCCGTCCAGGCTCTTGAGGCGCACGGCGATTTCCATGACTTCGGGCTTGTCCATGCGCAGCAACTCGCGTGCATCCTTGATGTGGATGTAGCCATCGCGCCCGCCGGGGCCGGTCACCTGATCGAGGATGCCGCGCACCGTGAAGGGCCGGGCATTGACCGAGCCGGAGGCGTTGGTGACGACCAGCACCACCGAGTCACCCACCTTCACCTTCAGGCCTTTGGCCAGCAAGGTGGGCAGTAGCAATTCGCCTTCCTTGACCAGTACACCGGTCTTGTCGCCATCGAGAATGCGTTTGCGCAGAGCGGGCACGGTGGCGTCTTCCGCTTCGGGTTCGATGCCGTTGAGGCGGATCGCACTGGTCTCGGCGTAGTTGGAGAACATGGCGCCCATCTTTACCCGTTTCGAGTAGGCCACCACATCCGGATCTGCCTTGAGGAATTCTTCAACCTTGTCGCTGGCCTTAGGCTGCAGGTTCATGTTCAGCGGCGAGTTGTCGGTTGCGGCCTGATAGCCTTTGCGGTGGACTTGCAGGTGGCCGAGCATGCTGTCGGTGATTTCACCGACCATGGTTTGCTTGAAGGCGCCGGCGGTAGCAACAAAAACCAGCAGAGCCACCACGCCTAGCGTGATCAGGCCCGCCGTGAGCAGGGTGCGGCGTTGATAGCGCATCAGGTTGCGCGCCGAGAGTTTCAGGGTCGCAATCATGCTGCACCTCCTTGCTGGTGGAGTGTTCCGTCTTCGAGAACGAATGTCAGTTCGGCCTCGCTCATGATCTTCGGGTCGTGGGTGGAGAACACGAAGCTGGTGCCGAAGTCGTCGCGCATCTTTTTCATCAGATTGAGGATGCGGTAAGCGGTGTCATGGTCGAGGTTGGCGGTCGGCTCGTCGGCCAGCACCAGCTTGGGTTCGCCCACCAGCGCGCGCGCCACGGCGATGCGCTGCTTTTGCCCACCGGAAATCTGGTCCGGCCGCTTGTCTGCTTGCTCGGCCATGCCGACCGCGTCGAGCATCTGCATCACGCGCTCGCGACGTTTCGCTTCGGACCAGCCGCGTACCATCAGCAACGGGTACTCGACGTTCTCGTAACAACTCAGCACCGGTACCAGATTGAAGTCCTGGAATACGAAGCCAAGATGTTGGCCGCGAAAAGCGGCAGCGGCGTTGCGTGACAAGGTTGAAATGTCTTTTCCATACACCTTCATCGTTCCGCTGCTAGGGTGATCAAGACAGCCGATCAGGTTCAGCAGGGTCGACTTGCCGCTGCCGGAAGGGCCGACGAAAGCGGCAAAGGCGCCTTCGCCGATCTCGAAATTCACGTCTTTCAGTGCCGGGTATTCGATGTCGCCCACCCGGTAGATTTTCTTGATGTGTGTCGCTTGGATCAATGACATGGTTTGTCTCCCGTTTTGATTCCTGATGCCGGATCTAGGGCGGACTTCAGCCCGCCTCCAAGCTTGGCGTGCGACTGAAGTCGTACCTACGAAAACTTGCTCAGCCGAACTTGATGAACATCTTGGAATAAGGGGCTTTGATTTTTCCCAGTGCTTCTTTGACCTTAGCCTTGTCCTGCGAGAACAGGGCAGCCTTGAGGTCTGTCACCGACTTCTGAAGGGCTGCATACGAAGCCTTGAACTCTTCATTGCCGCGAAAATCTGCCGAGGCTTCGCTGGCGAGCTTGTTGGCGAGCATTTCCAGCGCACCTGTCTGGGCGGTGAGCTCCAGAAAACCGTTAGCACCGTCGAGAATCTTCGGGCCTTCGATCAGCACATGCTCCATCTGTGCGTGATAGGCATTCATGTGGTCGCTGAACACGATCACGTTGTTGCGAGCGCGCAGCTGGGCCATTACATCACGGGCTTCTTCCAGCGTTTCGTGCGCTTCAATTAACTGCCCCTGGTCGATTTCGGCAGCTGCTTTGTCATATACCTTGCTGACCTCGGCGAGCGAATCGGCAAACTGGGTGTCGCGGTCGTAAGGAGGCGGCGCCTTGACCATGAATTGCTTGAGGATGCTGGCCCAGGTTGTGCGTGCCTGAGCAATAGCTTGTTGTGCGTCAGGCTGTGAGGCCTGGTTGGTCTTGAAGAGCGCTGCGCGGTAAGGCGCATAGGCCTTCTGCATGGCGTCGGTAAAGGGGTCAGAAGCGTTGGCTATCCCAGTCGCAAGCAGAAAGCTGAAGATCAGGGCGGGCTTGAACATGATGTTTCTCCGGTCAGCAGTAGATAACTGAAGTGTGGCTTCCCCCCGGTAGAAAACTGTTAGCAGTTTGTCCTGCTTTGTAAGCAGATGTTGCCAACGGGAACTTTGGCAACATCTGCATGCACATCACGCCGATTTCATGGTGTAGGCATTTTGGCGGGTGAGCGTGGATCAACATTAGCCTTGAGGCCACCGCTGAAGCTCTTCACATCAAAACCTTCCTGTATCAGCAGGCGAGCCGCGAAGTAGCTCATTTTTCCGAAAGCACAGACGGTAAGGACCGGACGCGTGCGATCCAGCTTGGCAAGATTGGCTCGCAGGGTTGGAAACGGAATGTTGATCACGTTTGCGGGCGCCGGGAAGGCTTCAGCCAGGGGCTGGGGGCGCACATCAACGATCTGCACCTGTGGATCGGTGGGCAATTCTGTAATGTGGCGCACCAGTCCGTCACGACGATTGCAGGCGGTGAACCCGGCGAGGTTGATCACATCCTTGGCCGAGCCGAAAGGCGGTGCATAGGCCAGTTCCAGATGACACAGATCGTCAATCGTCATGCCGCCGAGAATCGCGGTGGCCATCACATCCAGCCGCTTGTCTATGCCTTCAAAGCCGGTGGCCTGGGCACCTAGCACACGACCACTGTTAGGCTCCCACAAGATCTTGAAGCTGAGCGGTTTGGCGCCGGGATAGTAGCCAGCATGATGCTGGTCATTCACAGTGACCGTTGCATAGGGTTTGCCTGCTGCTTGCAGACGTTTTTCGCTCCAGCCAGTAATGCCGGCAGCCACCTCGAAACCACGCACGATGGCCGTACCCAGCGACCCGGGATAGGGGCGCGCTTTGTCCGCCATGAAGATGTGATCCGCAGCCACCCTGCCCTGACGATTGGCCGGCCCGCCCATGGGCACGTTGACCGGGCTGTCGATCACGCGATCGCGGGTCTGCACCGCATCACCGGCGGCGTAGATCGACGGGTCGGAAGTCTGCATGAAATCATTCACTACGATGTGGCCGCGCGGGCCAAGCTCCAGCCCAGCATCGTGTGCGAGTTCAGTATCGGGTTTGACACCGATGGAGAGAATCACCAGATCGGCGTCCAGCACCTTGCCCGAGTTCAGGTGGCAGCGCAGATGACTTTCTTTAGGCTCAAAACGTGCCACGCCATCGCCCAACGTAATCCCTATGTTGTGACGACGCAGTTCGGATTCGAGTAGTGCCGTCATCGGTGCATCAAGCTGCGGGAAAATCTGCGTCTGCAATTCCACCAACTCAACCGAGAGGCCTTTGTGGCGCAGTTGCTCAGCCATCTCGATACCGATGAAACCAGCGCCGATCACCACTGCACGCATGCCTTCATCCGTGGCAGATACGATGCGGTCCATGTCCTGCAGATTGCGCAGCGTGAACACGCGATGATCGTCTATGCCAGGCAGCGCCGGGCGCAGTGGTGAAGCGCCGGGGGCCAGCATCAGCTTGTCGTAGCTAATCCATTCGCTGCGACCATCGGCGAGATACTTCACCTCCACGCGCTTGCCGGCTCGGTCAATCTTCACGGCCTCGCAACCGGTACGCACATCAAGATTCAGCAAGCTCTTGAGACTGGCTGGAGTCTGTACAGCAAGAGCCGTGCGATCGCAGATCTCTCCGCCTACGTAATAAGGCAAGCCACAGTTGGCAAAGGACACGTCCGGCCCGCGCTCGATCATGATGATTTCGGCATGCTCATCAAGACGGCGCGCACGCGCAGCACAGGAGGCCCCAGCGGCCACGCCGCCAATAATCAGCAATCGGTTTGAGGTGCTCATGGCAGATCCTTTCGGCGAGTGAGTGGAAGTTTTGCCGTTCAGTACTTCAACTGGACACTTATCCGGCTGCCTGTGGCAGGCAGATCAAAGGCGCTATCGGCAAAGGCGGGTGGGCCGAAGACAGCAGGATTGTTGGAGAGGCCATAGCCTTCAAGCGGGAACATCCCCAGGCGCAAATCCAATTTGCCACTGGCATTTTCATCGTGATAGGCCATCAACGCGTAAGACCCGGGCGGAACATCCTCAAATCGCAGCAAGGCTTTACCGCTCTGTGCCGGCACGACCAGCACACGAAAGGCCTGCGCCTCCTTGCGGAATGCGTCTTGAGGACGATAAAGGCTTGCCCGCAAGCTGCCACTGGCATTGCGCACACCGGCCACTTCGACCTCCAGCGAGCCACTGGTTGGGGTTTGCGCCTGCACCGTGAGCGCACAGAACAGAAAGAAAACAGAGAAGAGGCGATTCATCGTGCACTCATCCTAGAAAAGGGGAAGCCCAGCGCACGATATCCTGCGCCGGACGGGCACCTGCTTCGCGTGCCACTTCGTTGCCGGCCTTGAAGAGGGCTAAGGTGGGAATACTGCGGATACCGAAACGTGCGGCGATCGTCGGTTGGGCTTCGGTATCCAGCTTGGCTAGCAAAGCACGGCCATGCAGCAAGCGCGCCGCCTCAGCATACATCGGCGCCATGCTCCGGCAGGGACCACACCAGGGCGCCCAGAAATCCACCAACACCGGCAGGCCATTACGCGCAATCACGGCATCAAAACTGTCTGCTGTGAGCACGACTGGCTCAGCCGGAAGAATCGGCTGCTTGCAGGCTCCGCAGATCGGACCATCCTGAAGACGCCCGGCTGGCACGCGGTTGATGGCCTTGCAGTGGATACACACGATCTCCATCACGCTTCTCCGGTAGACAAACCAAGACGATATTATTCTACTATTTGGTTATATAGCAATCTTAAAACTCAAAAGCTAGTAGCACTTACCGGCACCATGACATATGCAAGTTCGGTCAGTGCGAAGAGTTCGCGATGGCATGGAGTCTGGCTACACAAGTGAAAGTCGCCGATCGTGAATACGGTTCAAGCGCTGGCATGTCCAGGAAAATCAGGATTTCACCGAGCAAGATGAAGAGCTCCTGTTTCACGCCATCAAGCAGGCAGCACAGCTGGAGGTCTGCGCCGACAAAGTCGCACCCCTGAATCAGCAAGATCTAGTCAATGAACAGTCAAGCTTGAGGCTGCGAGTAGACGATGCCTGGCATAGGGCCAGGCCATGGTGGTCACGCACATCCTCTCTCTTCCGCAAGGTGTTTCAGGCGGCCTTCACGAAGGATAAAGCTGGCCCTGATGTGGGGGCATCGCTCACCGCATTCGGCGTGAGTCAATGGGTGCGCAGGGCTGCCGCGAACAAAAGCGATCATTGCTTATGCATGATTTTGTTATTAGCAATGCGATTTTTATTCGTTCTCTTGATAAACGGTGTTTCATAAAGTGTCCATGTCGCCTCACTCAACAATGAAAGGACACCCCGATGAAGTTCTCCCCGCGCAAGAAAGTGCTCGCAGCCGCCCTCTTCAGCCTGCTCGGCGCAGCGCAGGCACTGGCTGACGTCACCCTGCTGAACGTTTCCTACGATCCGACCCGCGAACTCTACGAAGACTTCAACAAGGCCTTCGCGGCGGACTGGAAAGCCAAGACCGGCGAGACCGTCACCATCAAGCAATCGCACGGTGGTTCGGGCAAGCAGGCGCGTGCCGTGATCGATGGCCTTGAAGCCGACGTCACCACTCTGGCCCTGGCTTACGACATCGACGAGATTGCCAGCATCGCCAAGACTCTTCCCCCAGACTGGCAGAAGCGCCTGCCCCACAACGCTTCCCCCTACACCTCGACCATCGTTTTTCTGGTCCGCAAGGGCAACCCGAAAGCCATCAAGGACTGGAATGACCTGACCCGCAAGGGCGTCGACATCATTACGCCGAACCCCAAGACCTCGGGCGGTGCGCGCTGGAACTATCTCGCAGCCTGGGCCTATGCCCTGCAGCAACCGGGCGGCAATGATGCCAAGGCCAAGGATTTCGTGAAGAACATCTTCAGCAATGTGAAGGTACTCGATTCCGGCGCCCGCGGTGCCACCACCACCTTTGTCGAACGTGGCATCGGTGACGTGCTGCTGGCCTGGGAAAACGAAGCCTATCTGGCAGTGAAGGAACTCGGTCCGGACAAGTTCGACATCGTGGTGCCCTCGATCTCCATCCTGGCTGAGCCGCCGGTTTCCGTGGTGGACAAGGTCGTCGATCGTCGCGGCACTCGCAAGGTGGCCGAAGCCTACCTGAAGTATCTCTACTCGCCGGTCGGCCAGGAAATCGCAGCGCAGAACTACTATCGCCCGATCGATCCGGCCATTGCCAAAAAGTATGAAAAGCAATTTACCAAGGTGAAGCTGGTCACCATCGACGAAGTCTTCGGCGGCTGGCAGAAAGCCCAGAAGACCCACTTCGCTGACGGCGGCGTCTTCGACCAGATCAGCATTCGCTGACAGCACGCGCTGTTCCAAGCCAGGCGAGGCTGCGTGCAGCCTCGCTCTTTCCTGCGGAGGGCCTTACGCCATGTCAAAAATCCTGATCGTTCCGGGCCTGCATGGCAGCAGCCCCGAGCATTGGCAGAGCTGGCTGGAAACAAAGCTCCCGGGCACCCTGCGCATCGAACAGGATGACTGGGCCACGCCCCATCTGCCGCGCTGGGCTGGCGCCATTCGGCATGAACTGGACCGCGCCAAGGGGCATGTCTGGATCATCGCCCACAGCTACGGCTGCCTCGCAACAGCACTGGCCACCACTGGCTATCAGAACAAGGTTGCGGGCATCATGTTTGTGGCGCCTGCGGACCCGGACAAATTCGATGTGGCCAGCTATCTCGCCCACGAAAAACTCGCGTTCCCGAGCGTCGTCGTGGCTTCCAGCAATGACCCATGGATGCGCCTGACGAAGGCCGCCTACTGGGCAGACCTGTGGGGCGCACGCCTGATCAATCTCGGCAATGCCGGGCATATCAACGTGGATTCAGGCTTTGGCGCATGGCAGGAAGGACTCGATATCTTCGAGCAGTTGCGCAAGACGCAGTCCGATCTGCCGCTGGGTACGCTGGACCCTGATTTCCGCTTCGATGCAGGGAAGAAAACGCCAGCCACCCGGAAGTCCCGCCAGTTCAATCAGCGCCTGCAAGCGAACTGGCACCGCTGGCTCTATGGCGACGAAAAACCCGTCGTGTGAAGGCCACCGCCCTCCTCATCCACGGGCGTGTGCGCCACCTCATAACCATTCTTCTCGAGCAAACGCCGGGCTTTGACGAGGCGCGCCTGCAAGCGACAGAAGCGCAGGCTGCTGCGATAGTCATCCGGGCTGTTGGCCAGATCCAGGCCATTGGCGGCCAGCCAGCCACGAATGATGTTTAGACTCTTGCCACCGATTCCCGGCATGCGTGACAGCGTGTGATAGTCCAGCAGCGCGACATCTTCGGGCGTGAAATCACGCCGCTCCAGCAAGGCACGCAATGCGTTGATCTGACGGGTGTTCAATACACCTTCTGGCATGGCGGGAAGAGCTCCTGATGGCGAAGAGGGGTGGAGGGTTTCCTTGATAGTAAACAGGCACACACGCTGAGCCGAACGAATAAATCACGATGTACTTATTCAACTTTCAGCCCCCTGCCCGCTGAACACCGCACGGCGAATCAGCATCTGCCCAGCCCCCGGCCACGACCGGTATAAACTTTCCTCCTCTCACCACGCCTCATCCGCAGCATGCCCATCCAGTCCAAACTCCCCGCCGTCGGCACCACCATCTTCAGCGTGATGAGCGCACTCGCCGCCGAGCATGGCGCGATCAACCTGTCGCAAGGCTTTCCGGATTACCCCTGCGACCCGGCCCTGCTGGAGGCCCTCGCCGCTGCCGCACATGCCGGCCACAACCAGTACGCACCGATGGCAGGCCTACCTGCCCTGCGTGCTGTGATCGCCGCCAAACTCCAGCTACAGCATGGCATTGCAGTCGATGCCGACAGCGAAATCACTGTCACCGCCGGCGCTACCCAGGCATTGTTCACGGCCATTGCATGCGTGCTGCAGGCGGGCGACGAAGCCATCCTGCTCGATCCCTCCTACGACAGCTATGCCCCAAGCATTCTCGCGCAAGGCGCGAAACCGGTGCATATCGCACTCATGGCACCGGACTTCAAGGTGGACTGGGAACAAGTGGAGCACGCGGTGACGCCGCGAACCCGACTCATCCTGATCAACAATCCGAACAACCCGGCGACCTCGGTGTTTTCAGCGGCCGATCTGGATGCGCTGGCCGCGATAGCCGAGCGCCATGATCTGCTCGTGCTGGCCGATGAAGTCTATGAACACCTCATCTACGACGGTGCGACCCATCAGAGCGTGCTGACTCATCCAGCCCTGCGTGCACGCAGCTTCGCGGTGTATTCCTTCGGCAAGACCTTTCACGCCACCGGCTGGAAGATCGGCTACTGTGAATCGCCCCGGCTTCCCTAGACTGCTCCGAGCTTCATGAAATACTGCTTTTCGTAGTCTATCGGAGACATGCCATTTGCGTGGCTATGTCGCCGT
>NZ_PKRR01000014.1:0-30333 GCF_002855595.1 Uliginosibacterium sp. TH139
GGTGGTATCGGGTAGCGAGGGCCGAAAAAAAGCGCCTTGCGGCGCTTGGAGTGGATCGTGAAGCCTTGCGGCTGTATTGCCTATATCTGGCACAGCCTCGGAAGAGTGAGCGACTCTTGAAGTGTGCGCAGTACCTTGCGCAAGGTCGCCTTGATCTTCGCAACTTGACATAATAAAAATTATGCGCACTTTGGGTAGTTCTACAAGTGTTGCGCAAATGGCCGCAAAACGCGCAACATCGATGAAGCCACCTAATATCTAATAATGGGTTCAACACCAAGCTGTCGCAAGTACCCTTATGTTTTTATTAGTGTTTTTCGTGGCATAGTGGCCCGACAACCACTCAACTCATACTGTGTATGTTGCGCTTGCAGTCCCCTGATCTACCGTCCATCCTGCAAAGCTATGTAGCTACTGACAAATTGGGACTTCCTCGATACTGGCAGTCAGTCTGGAGTCTCATGGCCCTACCAGCACTGGCAGCTTCTACCCAGCTGAGGATGACGCGTGATGTTGATTCTTTCTACTGTTACTGCGGAAGCATCTATCCCGAAGACAGCCTAGACGCCATCCTTTCCACTTTGGATTTTGCTGCCATTGAAGTAGCACTGGATGGTTTTTTCCTAACGCTGACATCAAAAAAGCACCGAACCATGTGTGACGAGCAGCGTTGGCGGACTGTATTGGAGTTCGTTCGCTTCGTACTCACTTGGACAGGAACCAAGGCAACACAAATCGAAGTTTCAATACTTTTCAAAAAACTAAAACGGCTGGAAGCGCGATATGCGCAGCTTCGTGTTCATCGTAAGCGGAAACCAGCGCCACTTCGATCCCTGCCCGCTTCTGTAGTGCAGAGCGTATACGGATTACTTTCTCCAGACTCAGCCGCCAATCCATTTCGGACAGAGAGCTTAAGGTGGTGCTCATTTGTCTTGTTTTTAATGTTTTTGACTCTAGGGCTTCGTCGGGGTGAAATTTTGGCACTCCCCGTCGACTGTCTAAAAGAACAATTTGACGATCGAAGCGACACAAAGAGATTTTGGATTTCAATAAAGAAAAATCACTACTCAACAAATGACGTTCGCCACACAACTCCTAGCATAAAAACATCCAGCTCAATTCGGCAAATACCTGTCGGGGCCTTTGTTGCGTCATCGATTCAATGCTACATCGAAAACTACAGAGGGAAGTGCGATCACACATACTTGATAAATTCACAGCACGGAAAGCCCATGTCTGCCGAAGCAGTTGCAAGAATTTTCAGGCGCCTAACTGCATCAATTCCAAAGAATGAATTAAAAAAAATGGAAGATAGAATTGGGAAAACCACCATTACGCCGCATGATCTACGACATACATGCGCGGTGAATAGATTGACAACTTTTCTTGAAAATGGAGACAGCGCCGAAATTGCGCTTCAGAAATTGCGGGTTTTTTTTGGGTGGACTCCTGGCTCAACAATGCCGGTACGTTATGCAAGGTCTGTTTTTGAAAACTCCTTACAGGATAAATTGGATTCAGAGTTTGATACGCGGGTAAATTCAATGAGATTGACTTGTGGCCATGATCAATAACAACAGTTCGATCATTCAAACAATAAACTCCGGATGGAGCCTTGTTCGTGATGCTTTTTCTGAACTACCAATGCTTCCGTCAGCTTTGTACTACTGGGATGACTTTGACGAGTCCAGGAGAAAGATTGACGACTTCAAAAACACCACAGAAATTCAAATTATTGTAAACGGAACAAAAAGAACAACAAGTTTGATTGGGATTAATGAAGCTCACGCCTTTGTTATAAAGCACGTCATCTGGCATTCTTTTTCTCAGGGGCATAGACCGGCAACCGTAGACAAAAAACTGTATCACTTAAAAAATGCGTCAGAAGACGAAATGCTTGGGTTGATGACAGACCCGCATTCCTGTAAAAAATTCTGGCCTGTGATTTTGTCAAGAAATAATTTCCCGCATTACTTTAGTGCTTTAAAGTCAATGCTTAGTTTTTTTTGCGCTCAGTATTTGTTTGACTGGAGTCCTGAATATTTAGATTTTCTTGGCACTGAATTCCCTGTTCCTTCGAATCAGGCTTATGAGTCAGTTGCATCAGGGGATGCCTTTTTAGAGCAAGAAATAGAAAAATTGATAATCAATTTTTTCGATGAGCTGTCTGTTTCTTTTGGCAAAGTGACTTCATCTGAAACTTGCTACCTTGAAGATTCCGCAATGCTAATGTGCGCATATCAATTCGGTATGCGCCCGATACAGATTGCTTCGCTCAAGATCGAAGATGTGAAATTGTGGGGCGATGATTCTGATGGAAGTGATTCATCAATTCATGTTCGTTTTGCAATGGCAAAGCAGAGAAGTTCGGACAAGATTCTTTATCTGCCAAGAAAAATCAAGGCCGAGTGGTCTGTGGTTTGGCGTGAACTGATCAGGCGAAAATCAAATTCTAATGGACGATTTTTCAGCGTAACGTCAAGCCAAGAGGCCGGTTCAGCCATTAGCAGACTTGCCAAAGAGATTACTGGCGAAGCGATTGCTGCAGGAGTGTTTCGTCACTCTGCAGCTCAGCGCCTGGTCGACGGCGGAGCAAGCAGTGAAGAATTGGCTGCATTCATGGGGCACTCAAGCTTGCAGACCGGACTGATCTATTACCGGGCTTCACCTGCCCAAGCAGAGTTGGTCAACAAAGCGCTTGGTATTTCTGCTGTTTATAAAAAAATACAGCACATCGCTCACGCCAAGTTCATTTCCAAAGAAGATCTCGCTACGCTAAAGGGAGAGCAGCAAATCGGCGGCATTCCGCATGGAATTCCGATTGCCGGAATCGGAGGCTGCACAACAGGTCAGCCCGCCTGCCCTTACAACCCTGTCACCGCATGTTATGGCTGCTCTCGATTCATGCCCGTTGTAGATATCGAGATGCACAAGAAAGTCCTGCAAGACTTTAGAGAGGTGGCTAGATTTTTCTTTGATGAGTCAAAAGCCGAGTCATCCTCGCCGGCTTATTTGCAGCTCAAGAGAACAATAACAAGCGTTGAGGCAATTATTGACGAACTTGAGGGGCGTGGCCATGAATGACTCCTATCTTTCTGCTATCGAGTGCGCCAGAAAGATTGCGGAAGAGCGAAATATTCCATGACTGTCCGCAGCCAAATAGAAGCTTATGGCAAGGGCGCCACTCGCTTCAGGGTAGCAACAGGACACCTCAAGACTGTACTCGTCCCACTCCCCCCGCTCGCCGAACAATCCCGCATCGTCGCCAAGGTCGAGGAACTCATGGCCCTGTGCGACCGGCTCGAAGCTGAGCAAGGCCATGCCGCGCGGGTGCAGGGACATTGGGTGGAAGCCGCGCTCGACCAGCTTGCTGAATCGGCCGATGCCGACGAATTCCAGCGCTACTGGCAACACCTCGCCGCGCACTGGGATCAGCTCTTCACCACGCCCGCCGCCATCGACAAGCTCGATGCCACCCTGCTCCAGCTCGCCGTGCGCGGCAAACTCGTCCTGCAAGACTCGGCAGACGAACCCGCCAGCGAACTCCTCAAACAGATCCGCGCCGAAAAAGACCGCCTGATCGCCGAGGGCAAAATCAAACGCGACAAACCCCTGCCCCCGATCACCGACGACGAAAAGCCCTACGCGCTGCCGGAGGGGTGGGAGTGGGTGCGTTTGGGGCAACTAGCGCAGTTCATCGACTACAGAGGACGAACGCCCGACAAGAAAGAAGCGGGAATTCCTCTGATAACAGCAAAGAACGTCCGTAAAGGTTGGCCACCCAGTCGAGGAAGGCGGGTGTGAGCTTTTCGCGCAGGCTTTGCGGGTTGGCGAAGGCCGTCATCGGCAGCGAGAACTCGGGCGGCAGCAGGCGCGCGATCTGGGTGCGTGCGATGTCGTGTGCTTCGAAGGCGCGAATCACCCGGGCGGCTTGGGCGCGTACCGGGTCGCGGCGCTCCTGCCAGCTTGTCCAAGCACGAGGCAGCAGGTCGGCGGCGGTTTTTGCCAGCCCGAGCGCATCCAGCATCTCAGCAGACCTCAGCGATCAGGGTTTCGGCCAGATGCGCCTGTTTGGTTTGCGCGGCGGTGAGGCGGGCTTTGAGGGTGGCGGTCAGGGCCAGCAGCTTTTCGATCTGATGCGCGATACGTATTTGCTCGGCGAGTGGAGGTACCGGCACTGGAATGAGTTGAAGCCGTGCAGACTTGATTCCTTGGGCCGTAACGCCGGAAGCTTGATCACTAATCGCCTCTTGGAAATATCCGCTAAGCAAAGCGTGCTTTAGGCATACCGACATTGAGGTGATATAGAGACCGAAGCAGATGACTCGCTGAGCTAAGGCGAACGGTTCTTCGATGTCGACAGCGGCGACGTTGCCAAGTGGTGCCTCAGTGGTGAACAAAATGTCACCGACTTTTGGAAACCCTCTTGTCATCCAGCCTGGGTAGTCCGCCTCTGAAATGAACTCTCGCGGCTCACGACTTATGAAGCCTTTTCCTGCTCGACCGCGCCTGGCTCGACTGCGTGCCCGAAACACCGCCGCATTCGCCCTACCTGAGCTGCTTCTACAAACAGCCCGGCGAGCTGCATCAATGGCTGCAAGAGCGCACCGGCAAGCATCCGCGCGACTTCGCGCTGTACATTCTGAAAACCGAGCCGGGCACACTCAGCGCCGCCTCACGCGGCCCCTTCGCATTCGTCCTGCGCGAACACCTGCCCGGACTGGATGAAGGCGTCATCACCCGCTATCAGCGCCTCTCGGAAGGCGCCCACTTCGAGCATCCACCCTGCTGCATCGACCTGCTCGCCACCTGCGCCGTCGCCGACGCTCTCTCGATCCAGCTGCGTGGTTTGGTGATCCCACGCAAGCAATTGCAGCGTTTGGAACTCGGCACCACTCTGATCCCCGAAGCCATGCACAAACCCATCGACTTCTGGCAACCAGACAACCTTCTCTACGCCCCCCACGAAACCAGCCCCTGGCTTCAAGGCATCAAGCGGGAAGCATCAGAATGGTTGCTTGAGGCTGGCCTGGAAAAAGCAAATTCCAGACTGCATTTCGCGACAGCAATCCAAAAAACTATTGCATAGCAATCACAGCATGAATGACATAGAACTCGCAGCCCGCGTTTCTCCTGCGGTAGCGGAATTACTGGCTATCGCCAAAGAGGCTATTGAGGACTATCCAGAGCATTGCTTGGTAAAACTCCGGGCAATGTGCAAGCTGGTTTGCCAGGAGATCGTTAAGGCAAAAAAGCTGGCTGTACTCAAAAATGGAGATCTTGCTGATCTGATTGCTAAGATTGTTGAGCAACTGAAGCCAGATGATCAAACCCAAAAAGCTCTTCATGTCCTCAGAGTGTGGGGGAACAAGGGGGCGCATACGGAAGAGAACCCGCTCACTGCTGAACAATTTACTGAGTTGGCTCACAAGGCATTAAATCAATCTGTGACAGCCCTCAGGTTCGCACACCAGCAGTTGCACCCCAGTACGCCCTTGCCGTCGGAGATTGAAACCACTCCTATAGGTGGTGGGCTCAAATCACTGTGCTACAAAGCCACCATTGACGAGAATGCTGACGCCCAGTACCTGATCGGCATGCGGTTTCTTCGTGATGCAGAAGCACAGCGCAAAGATTTTTACGACCCGGACAATCGCAGCGAATTTAGGATATTGGGCGACGAATACCACGATGCGCTCGAAAAGTCACGTTTCTGGTTCAAGTTCGCGTCAATGACCGATCACCCCGGCGCCCTCTATGAGTACGGGCGTGCTCTTGCGGAAGGGAAAGAGGGGGGGGATTTCAAGTACATGGGCCTCAACAATATTCACAGAGCCGCGACGAAAGGAGACGCAAACGCTAACAATTTTGTTGGAAATCTCTATTACAAAGGGCTTTACGACTATGAGCTTGATTATGCAGAAGCCAGATCACATTTTGAATTGGCGGCCGAAGAGGACCACCCTGAGGCATTGATAGCTCTAGCTGAAATGTATCGGCTCGGAAAAGGGGTGTCCAAAGACCCTAAAGCCGCCTTTGAGTACACCAAACGCTCAGCTGAGGCGGGCTATCCAAAAGCACAATTCAACCTCTATGAGTACTACAAAAGTGGAATAGTGGCCACCAAGGATGAAGAGCAGGCCATTCATTGGCTCAAGTCTTCAGCTGATCAGAAATTTTGGCCTGCCATGTATCAACTAGGGGAATACATAGTTCAAGGAAAGATATCTGGCAATCATCCCACTGATGCTGAGGAGTTGTTCCGTCGCTGCCTCAATAGCGTCGACATTGAAATGCAATTTGCTGATAAAGCCGAGCTCTATATCGTATCAATTCGTATGCTCAGCTCACCAAGTTTTAACAATATCTCTGAGGCGGTGCTCACTATCCAGGCTGTACTAAACAGGTCAGATAGTACTCCTGAAGAAATTCGCGAATTAGCGTGGAGTGTTCACGAAAATGCCGATGAATTACTTCGCAAACTGATCAATGAACAAGGAGTGGAAACTCCAGAAGGTCATGTGTCAAAAATTTTTCTGGACTCTTTTGTAACGAATACTACAAGCCAGATTCGGGAAGCCAGACAAGAAATCGCCTACAGAAAAAGACTGGAAGCGCAGTCCTTATTGCCAGCGATTTTACAGAACAGGCCTTCACGCTCGAGGCCGATACAAAAGGCAGGCCCAGTTAAATCAAACGCGCGCGTAGGTCGCAATGACCTCTGCCCGTGCGGCACTGGGAAGAAGTACAAATACTGCCACGGAAAGTAGCCTGCTCCCCATAACGGCTGCTTGAGGGCTAGCAAACTACGCTGGCTAACCTCTGAAAAGCTCCCCCGGTTCAATGCCGAGAGTTCGAGCTAGGCGCAAAATGTTCAGCAAGGCAACGTTACGCTGCCCACGCTCGACGCCACCCAGATAGCTACGCGCCAAGCCACTTTCCAGGGCGAGCTTTTCCTGTGACCAGCCGCGCTCTTTGCGCAGCGCGGCAAGGCGCTGGCCGAACGCACGCAGATCAACTTCCTGTTCGCCAGTGAGCTTGGTTTCCATCACGCGATGCTAGAAACCTGCCCTCTTTAAGGCGACGCTCTATGAGTGACAAACTAGGGGTGTCACCCTATATTTCTCGGCTCCAGCCACCACAGAGATATAGCCATGAGCGAACAATCGCCATCCCCTGCCCTGCAGCACCTCTTTCCCCCGCAAGTCGATACGCTGATTGAGCGCTACTACGCGGGTGAAAACATCAACTCGCTGATGGCGGAGTATGACCTGACATGCAGCCCTGCTCAGTTGTTCCGCGCGTTTCCGCCCGAGCAACTCGGCACAGCCTGCCCGGCATGTGGCGAGGCCATGATCAAGTCGCGTCTATCAAGGTCATCCAGCAAATACCAAGCAACAAGGGCCGCGCAATGCTCGATTTGCGCCCATCGGGATACCCCGGGATGCAGGTGTGTGCATTGCACGGCGCTTCGCAAGCAATTAGCCAAAGAAAAGCCTGAGCGGGATCGTGCTGCAATCGCGAATTTTTGCCAGAACAACTGGAGTTATGAGCCGAAGGTGGTAGAGCCAGAGGAGCTCAGTTCGGATGCAGCAGTCGCCCTGCTAAGCCTGATCCGCAGCGGTGGCTGGCTGAATGAATCATGCATTGGAGCTATCAAATCGGCATGTATTCCTTTTGTGCCAAAAGAATTCACTGTGGCCCAACACCTCCTGAGCACCTTGCTCAGCGACGGGCTCATTGCGCCAGCCCCCTCCTCACCCTCAGGAGCGTTTGTCTTGAGCGACAGTGAGGTAATTGCGTGGGACTGGCAAATCGCACAGTGGCAACTCCTCATTCCGGAGGCTCCAGATTTTGTTAGACGGCTCGAAATACTGATCGCAGACGATTCATGGCACAACGACAGGACTGAGCCGTTGCGGGCGCTCTGGAAGCGTCTGGCTGTCTCAGAGTGCTGGGAATACTGCGCGTATAGCGTTGCACAACGGAGCCTGCCGATGCCTGGCACTACTGCACTCACGACCCTGTTCGACAACTTGCTACGCGATCATTCGGTGTCGCAGTGCTACCAACTCATCTGGAATGCGGCGGGACGCGCCGTAGATTTCATGGTGCGCTCACGTGTCAGCCCGAAGCATGCCGCCAACGCCATCATTGGGAACTGCCAGCGCTACGCCGACCACGCACGCGCCGAAGGTTGGAACATTAGAGGATTCCATAGGAATTTTGATCTGCCTCGTTCGCAACTCAGCCACGTTTTACATGACGTGGTCTTCAAGCATGGGGGTGTTGGGTTTCGTGGCGTGATACCGACGTTCCCAGCTGACGCACTCTTGCAGGGCTAAAGGTTGGGAAGCTCCGACACCAACCCCAGAGCTTTGAGGGCAATCTCGGCAGGGCCGGAATCGGGATAACGCTCGGAAATTTCAAGCAAGGCTTTTCTTAATTTCCGATTTTCTGATTGGAGTGGCTTGTTTGCCGCTCTTGCATCGTTTGCACTCTGACGCGCGGACCCAGCGGCCAGCCTTGCTTTGGCAAGTTTTGTACTCATATCCCCGCTCCTGTCGAACTACGTGCGCCAAGCTTCTTTGGAGGCTACCAGAAGGCAGAGCAGGCGTCTCCCGAACTTCCAGTTGACGAAACAAGCATCAGACAATGTCCGGAGCGCTTCCTACCGTACCCCAACCAGCGCCACTACAACCAGGCAGGCACTCAACAATGAGCACCATAAGATTCCATAGAATTTTGATCTACCTCGATCACAGCTCAGCTATGTGTTGCAAGATGTTATCTTCAGGCACTGTGACGTTGGGTTTTGTGGCGTGATTCCGCCCGCCGACCTTTGAGTAGCATTGCGGACAAAGTCTTTAAGACTTGATGATAAGGGTTTGAACGATGGCTACAGATATCGAAGTTGCGTACCGGATGGCAGAGAAAGCTGCCGTGGCAGGTGCCAACCTAGCAGCGGGATTGGTTAGTGATAAACCAGGGAAGCTGTTAAAACTGATTTTTGCGTATGCGCCTGAAGCTACAGCACAATGGGTCGTCAATGGCCGACTGCGGCTGGCGCGGATCAAGGCCAACGAGGCAACGTTCAATCAGCTTTGTTTTGCGATGCTCGAACATCACAAAAAAGTATTGAAGAAATATGCTGCCGCTACGGGGGAAAAAGCATTTTCATTTTCTACGACGCTTGAGCAGTTGGAGAGCGATCTACGCCT
The DNA here is from genome assembly GCF_002855595.1 of Uliginosibacterium sp. TH139. Classification (NCBI taxonomy): domain Bacteria; kingdom Pseudomonadati; phylum Pseudomonadota; class Betaproteobacteria; order Rhodocyclales; family Zoogloeaceae; genus Uliginosibacterium; species Uliginosibacterium sp. TH139. Next base: position 9,222 of record NZ_PKRR01000014.1, read on the forward strand.
GCTGGCAACAGTCCAGCGATCATTTGCCTATATCAGTGACGATTCAACAGCCGCTGAGAGACAAAAGCAAGAACAGAATCAATCCAACGAACGCGATCAATCTTGGTGGGACATGTTTGAAGATTTCGCTCGCCGAATCAACGAAGACTGGCGAATCGATCTCTTGGCAAAAGCACTGGCAGCACAAGAAACGCATCCAGACTCAATGCGCCGTAAAGCGCTTTGGGAAATCGCCATGCTGGAAGCAGATGACTTCGGCGCATTGAGTGTCTTTTGTAATTCTTCTGTCTACCTTGATGGCAAACCATTGGTCTTGCTTGATCCCGAAGAGCAGAACAAATTCAAGCTCGATGCCAGTGATGACCGGTGGGAAACCAACCTTGCTCATGTCGTGTCTGCTTTGACAGACAAGGGGTTGGTCCAAAAAATACTGACGCAGTTCGATACTACTGAAGTTGTTACGGTTGAGCATCTGGCTGGAACTCACTATCTGAAGCACACGCCGCCCGGCGCGAGAACCGGTGATGAGTCTGCGATTCAGGTTCCTGCCTATGGCCCTACAGACTACGCTCTGGATATTTGCAGGTTGTACCAGCCTTGTTTCAACATTGCATCTGATGCCAATTATGCTTTTTTCAAGCGGTTACTAGAAACAACAGCGGCAGAAGATACAGATATGGGAAGCATCGAGTTTAGCGGCGATTGAAAATTAGAAACTGAAATTCAAGTCCGTGACATATGGTTTTACTTGTTATGCAGTAACACTTAAATCAGTAGTTTTGACCCAGAGAGGTCATCACATTGTCATATTCATGAAATACATCCCTAAGTACATAACCGTAGAAAAAAGGAGGTCAGTTTTGCTACGGGTGCGTTTTCCGACAGCTAAATCTAAGCTACTGAGCGATCAGACGCTTGCTCGTATACGCGAATTGCCAATTTCGGATGTCGCTTCAGCCCTCGGGATCAATCTACGTGGCAACAAGGCGATGTGTTTCAACGGGCATGATTCAGCGAGTCCAAGCTTCACCATCAGTAAAGCAAGAAATACTTGGCGGTGCTTTGGATGTGGCATGCATGGCGACGCAATCGGACTGGTCCAAGAGATTCACGGACTTGGGTTTATGGAGGCAAGCAACTGGCTCTGCAAGCACTTTGGCATCATTGGCGGCGAGGTTTCTCACAGCCAACACACTCGCTCAAGTTTACGGACTACACAGCCCAAGTCAGTTACTCCGCCTCCTTCTGCTCCCTTAGTTAGTCCAGACCCCGAGTTATACAGCTGGTTGGTGGCGCGCTGTGGCATGGTCAAAGCGGATTTGGGAACGGCCTACCTTAAAGCCCATGGAATTTCGCCTGATCTGGCGCTTAGGTTCGGCGTCGTGGAATTAGTAGATCCAGCACGGGCATATCGTGCATTGGAAAGGCGCTGGGGTGCGGAACGAATATGCCGTGCGGGACTATCTGGGAGCCGACAATCACTTAGCTGGTTTGGCTATGCCCTCATTTTTCCATTCAAATTGAATGACACCACGCAGTACATACAGGTTCGTTGCCTTCAGAGCAAAATTAAGTTTTTTGGCCCAAGCGGCATCCACAAGCCAATGTTCAACGCCCAGCGACTTACCCAGTTGCAGCCTGGAAGGACTCTCCATATTTGTGAAGGAATTCCAGACGCAATAGCCATGGAGGGAAAAGGACTTGCTGCAGTTGCGATCTTAGGGGCCACATCGTTTCGTTCCGAGTGGGTTGAGGAACTGCTCGAGGCCTGCCTGACGCAGACCGATGGTTTGTGCAGAAAAGCTTAGATCAGCTTTGTGTCGGTGTGTATTGCGCGACTGCATTGTTGGAAAACTCGCCAGGTGCCTTTCAACTATTAGGTAGGGCGTTGAGTCCAGCATTTGTCGACAGAGGCCGTGCGTTGCTAACTAGCAATGATGTGCCGCCAGATCTACGCGTTGTCCATGCTTGGTGGGGATGTAAATTCGATCTTCGCAAACCTATTCGTCGAGCGTCTGATCTGATCATTCATTTGGGTGCCCTTGTCGAAGACCTAGCTGAGTCAGACGATCTGTGGACTTTCTTCCCTGCGGACGCACCAGTCGCATCATTAGCACGGATCGCGTCAGCAAATAAGTCAGCTCAAGCTAATCAAGAAGGGTGGTGGTTTGACGCTTTAATGGGGCGCGTCAACTACCAAGACATTCAGCAAGCAGCAGATCCTTCTTCAGCAGCGTCTCGTGTTAGAAAATCACTCAATGAATCTGAATCGAGGACATTTCTACCGTTGCCGGTCTGGGCAGAAAAAATCTGGCGCAGCAATGATCCACACATCACAAAGGATTGGCGACTCGGTGAATGGAGCTGCCTAGAGATAGTTAGGCAGGCAGCGGTGCTGCTGTCGTCCCACACAGAAACACTCGATCAAGACTATCTTCAACGTGCATCGCGTAATCAAACCGATGCGCGCTACGAATGCGCTCACCCACTCAACTTCGCGTTGTCAAGTCATCTCATTAATACGCCTGCAGTCTCTTGGCATGAGTGGAAACAGAAGATGCGAGAACCAAATGGGCAACTTCGGCGAAGTCCACAGCGACACCGGATCTATGATAGGCGATATGCGCCACTCGTCTTGAGCGAGATAGGTGCCGCACAGAATCCTATTCGCGGTCTTGGTCTGTGCCTTTTTGCCTTGCTTTCGCGCTCCTTCCTACTCCCAGCACAATGGAACGGTCCAGGACATGAAAGCATGCTCAGACATCTCCCGCAGCTCCTGCAAAACGAGATTACCTATTCGACAGCAACCCTTGGAGTTCTTGGGGCATGTCTTCAACCTCGCGCATCCGAAAACACATTCGCCAACCTCTACAAAGCCTGGAATCATGATTTCGACGATGACACTGAACATGATCCAGTAGGCCTCATTGACACAGCAGATTTAGCACGTGTCATAGAGATCGCACAAAACGAACTTGAAAAGAATCAAATCTCAACTTTCAATCAGCAATTTCGGCAAATCACGCCCGTTAATCTGATGCATCTCACCGACGTTGATTGGAAGCGATACTTTGATAGTTACTGGAGCAAAGTTGGTAATGCACTGAGTAACTATTTCAATGCTCCTAAGAGCGCACCAGTCAATTCCAAGCGCAAGCTAAATGTCGGTATTGGATGGATCGACAAAGGGCCTTATGCGAAATTCAATCCTGCTCAGGCGCCAATCACCCAGCGTGTAGAAGTCGGGGATGCCGCACTCTTCTTTGTGTCGAAAAATACACATCGAGGAGGCACTACCATCAATGCACGCTGCCTAATTTTGCAGGCCAAGGTCGGGCAGCCTCGGATCCCAATCGCTATACCTAAAAGCGACCCTAATGACAGCACAAAAAAAGAACTAAAACTACTCGAGGAATGGCCGACTTTCGACCTATACAAAGGGTCCAATAGCCAAAAAAATGTTCTAGCAAAAAACATTACACTTGCGAAGCATCACACGAACATAATGCCATATGGTTGGTTTATAGGAGCTGACCCAAAATGTCAGAGGCCGCACGGGCAGTTTTGGCTAGCTGGGCCAGCAGTTAGCAACGCCGAATGTGAGACCACTTTTGGCTCGCTTTTAGAACATTTTTTGGGTGCGAATCAGATCCAGCATGCTGGGCTTAATAAAAATGTAAATGTCGGACATGAATTCGCCTATAACGCCAAGCACCTAGTAAATCTAAGGAATGGGCAGAATTCAACCAGCAGTGACTGGAATGAACTTTGTCATCAATTGCTCGCATTGATCCCAGATCGTTCGATTCCAAAGAATGCAAGCGGCACCATTGCATCTCCTGGTCGCGCGGGTGTCAGACTCCACTCTTTTCCAGCATTACAGGCACTCTCTACCTTTCTTCCATCAGTCCGAAACAGCCGAATTAATATGATACTCGGGAGGAAACCTGTTGTACTGATCTACTTGGACATCATTGATTAAGGTTTCGCCCGAAGAAGCTAAGGTAGACCACTACAGGCAATTCGCCAGTCAGGGCGCCATCCTGCCAACTGAAACTAACTTGATTCCACGGAATCCGGGGCGATTCAGGCATTGCAAAGGGAGAATCGAATGAAAGCGAACAGTTTGATCATTGAGCCCTTCGTGGTGGGTCTCCGCGTACTCCTGATGGCGATAGTGGCTGCATTGGCAGTGCACTCTGTTAGTGCCAAAGCGTCGAATAGCCTCGACGCCCAGCGGGCCATGGCCAAAGCAATTTATGCCGCGGATACGGAAACGATTGCAGAACTAGTCGGGCAGGGTTTCGATCTGCGCGGAGAGATCTTGGACTCTCCACGTAGCGCATTTGCGCTGACGCTCCTCAAACGAGGCGATCTCGGCCCCTTTCTCGTTATTTCCAAAGCGCTACCTCAGATTGAAGAAGACGACCTCATCGACGCCGTGATTTATGGCGGAAGCCTACACGCGTTGACGCTCATCCAGATGCGGTCGGACTGGCCAACCGCTATCCTGGAGCGGGCTGTTGTATTAGCGTTTTCCGCTATCAGCGATGACTCAGCCCGGATCATGCTCGAATCGGTTTACCGTCGAGCCACCGAGGGCAGGGAACTGACTTATCAGTTCCAGCGCAGGCCCCCCGATATGACCGTCATCGATGCACTGATCAAGGCCGGAGCGTCTGCGCAGAGCGAATCGTACGTCGATGAGGCGGTGGTGCACGGCGCTCCTGCTCTAGTCGAGCGGTTCGTCTATGGGAGTACAGTGCCAGTCAAAGGCGGAAAGGCACTAACCCATGCGTTGCGGCGTGATGACCGCCCCCTTGCTGATCACTTAATCAAACGCGGCGCTTCTATCCTAGCGATCGAAGTACCATTTCAGAGCAAAGATGCCTACCCCGATCCGGAGTACATCCTGCAGATTCTTCTGCGGAGTCCCCAGCAGTTGCTTCTTCTTGATCCCGAGCATGCCAGCTTGGCGAAGTTCCGAAAACAACAACCAGCCCCGATCAAAGGACGATTGTCAGGCGCTGTATCAGGTGCGCCGTTCGACTTCTCGCTTTCGTTCGGAAAAGCCCCGTTTTTCGGAAACCAGGTCAAAGTGCAGAGCCTTGTGATAGAGGGCTTTGGAAGTTTAACGACACCCGAGTTGGATTACACGTTGAACTGGAACTCGGGTGCTGGGGCGGCATACGAGATCCAAGTCGAGATTCCCGCTGTTCCTATTCCTGATCCCAGCAAACCATTTCCGCACCATTATTATGATGTAGTTCTAGAAAACATCACGCCGTCCTCAGTAGCACCTTTGAAGGTGCGCGAGGTCCCATGGAAGGTCAGCCAGAATGGTTTAGACGACATGGACCTGCGTACAGGAGAACGCGAACAGATCAACCTTGCAAACGGGAGCCTCATTGCGCGGGCAGCGTTTTCGGATGGTTGGAAGAACATGGCACAGACCGGTCTTTCTATTACTTTTCCATATCGAAGTCACGAGGAACTGCCTAAGAAATTCGACACAACCACACGATTGAATCATTACTTGCGGCTGGCAAATCTTCGGTACGAAAATTTTAGTCCGCGCTCGGAGTTGGTGCGTAACAACAACAATACTGCAATCCATCTTTATTCGGAGCAGTTGTACGAATCCGGCGTTGTCATACATCTAGATGCATCGCTTGGCGAATTGGCCAGCGAAATCAGCAGCAATGACGTTATTCTTGGGCGCCTTCTGAAATTTTTGATCGAGTTTAAGCAGCTTGATGATTACACCATCCCAGACATTCTGCTTCTTTCCAAGCAAACGCCCGCTGAGTTGCAAAACGCAATCCGAAAGCTGAATGACCAGAGTACATCCGCCTCGGAAATCCTTGACTTGCTTAAGGATGATATGGTGGCCTCGTACAAACGAAAACTTGAGCGCTTTCTAGCGCTTCTAATGGAGCGAGCTCAGTATATGGACCCGGACCAAAACATCGACACACTGGCTCGGCAAAACATTGATGCGCTTCCCAACGTTGATGCCGCAAGGCTACATGAACACCTTGCACTAGTTTCCTCGCTTCGCCTGCCCGCTCCAGAGGATATGAATGGGCAGGGAGCTCATCTACTCAGCTACCTGAACAATAAATAGGGCGCTCCCAATGTCGTATGCTCCAACGTTCGGCGACGAGTTTTCGGCTTGGGTTGACAACGACGCATACGCAATTGCTCGCAAGTTCACCGAGCCAGATCTTGTCCTGCGCACTCTTAACTATGTCGCCGTAACCCGCGACTTCGCCGTGCGTCAGGCTGAGGAAGCCTTAGCTGCAAGTAATTTGGCCGATGCAATGGTTAAGAGTTTTGTCCACATCCAATCTCTCATGGATCTGCCGGAGGGGACGCTCGACAAGGCCGGAGCGTTAGAAATTGCGTCCTACCGGCGTGATGCGCGCCTCGCGCTTTACCAGCTTTCGATCCAGTATGACCGGATGGCTGGTATGAAAGAAGTGGCTTCCGCCTTGGATGAGCCTATGTCGTTTGACGCGTTTCGCATGCAAGGGCTAGGCTTCCTCGCGTATAACGCAATTCTCTCTTCCGCCATAGACTTCGGCCGTATTCCGATGGCCGATTACTACGTCTATGCGGGCATAGAGGTGAGCGGTGACCAGCCACCTAAACTTGACCTACTTTCGACGGACAGCATGATCGCTTCAGGTGCGAGCGTCATCGCTACGTATTTCCCCCCTGCGGCTCCGTTTGTCTTTGCACTTTTCTTCGCTTTCTCCGTGCTGCGCGCTCGGGAATATGAGCAGAAGTACGAGCATCAGGTAGAGCAATATCGAAATGCGCTCGGCCGACTGATGGCGAGGATGCCAAAAGAGCAGGAAGTCTACGACGTTTACCTCGCTAGCTTCAAGGTCGTAGCGCAGCAGATGCGCGACGAAAATCTTCAGCTGGTGATGCACCTGGGTGACCATCTTGCGCTGCTTGGACAGCAGATGCAATGGTTGCAGGCAACTCTGAGCAGGCTTGAGGATGTCCTGCTTCAGAGCCGTATGAATGGACTGATCAAGGCATTGCAAATGGGCGATGTCATGACCAATACTCAGGCCACGCTCATCCTCCTGCAAACTGCGTCCACACTCAGCGCGAACATGAAATTTCTGCGCGCCGCACTGCTAGAGGTTAATGCCCTGCATGGCACAGTGGCAGGCTGGGCCATGACGGAAGAATTGTCAGCCAAGCTCCAAGAACTTGCGCTGCAATTGAGAGTTCAGCGCGAAGATCTCGCGCTTGCGCCACTGCATTCGCTGATTGACCAACAGCAGGACTTCGTAAAGCGACAAATCCAGCAACTGCTAGATGGCGCTACCGAACAAGCATGTCCCGTCGGGGACTCTCCCGCAGTCCTTTCGCTTTTGCATACTCCGGAATCTCATCTACCAACCATCACTGCGCCGCTAGCTGATGCTGTGCTGGGTAGTCCCTCTTCAGTGCTGTTCGCGTACCTCTCATCGCAGCGCGACCAGGTCGTTGGTTGGATAGGCGGCTACGCGTCGCAATTCAGCAGGAGTGGTAGGGGGATTTATGGTCGCAATGTAGACGGATCGGGGATCCTCGACTTGCGAAGCCCAGGGCGCGAAAACCTTGCCGCCATTAACGCCAATCTGGGGCACCGCACAGCGAATAATCTTAGCGAGGCAGAGTTGATGCGCAAAGGGCTCGCGAAAGTCGCTCCGAACCAGTCCGCCGCACTAACACTTGCGGCGCAGGAGATCGGACGGCTGCGGATCGCAGTAGCGCAATTCCCCTCAACACCGCCGATGGCGCCTCGTTCGCAAACACCACCTGAACCTGCACTGCTCCAATGGGATTCGTTCAGCGCCCGCCTAAGCCGGGAAAGGAACCTACTCGCTACTACCGGAGGAGCAATTCGCAACCTCACTGAAAGCGAGCTGGAGGCACTGAAGTTCTACGGAAGCATGACGCTGGCTTATGCGAGTACCTTCAATCGTTTGGGCAATGCAGCTTTTGCAAACAGGTACCTTACCGCGGCCCAGGGGCTACGCCGGTACATGGTCGGACAAGGCGACCGGGGCTCAGACGAAAGTTACACGCCTTTAGTGGCGATCGATCCACTGGTGGTCAGCCTGAGCATTGCTTACCCGATCCCAACTGGCGACTTACCTCCCGGAGAACAATGGCGCACTGCATGTAATCGGTTCGTCGCCCATAGTCTTTCTCTCGTCTATGGCTACAACGCCTTTATCGACCCATCCAAGGAGATTCTGCAATCACTGGGAATCGACTACTCAGATATCGGGCCACCATATGAGCACAAGTATCTTCGCGCAGAACATATTCAGCAATACTTGTCATTGTCGGCGGGATGGAAGCGCCTTGGCACTGGTGCGTCAGCTGAGGCGCTCGTACATGCCGCATTCAGTGCCGGAGTCGGACTACCCGTACTAGCGGTTAGCATAGATCATGTCGCGCTTGTTATGCCGGGCGAGCCGATCATGAGTGGGTCCTGGGGAGCACGTGTGCCCTACGTTGCTAGTTTTTCCCTAGGGAACCCTAGGGGGAGCTTTTACTATGGTCCGATCAGTCGCGCCTGGAGAGCTTCGAGGCGCGGCGATGTATTGCTTTTCGTGTACGACCCTGATTGAACAAAAGCGGCCGATACCTGCGGTGCGGGCAAAATATGTCGTGGACCCGAACGAAGATTTTGAGGAAGACGTCTAAATCGCCTTTCACGTACATGTCTACGGGGACGACAAGGTCTGGCGGCAGCTGAACCGGTAAGGCATCGAGAGCTCGTACGCTGCGCGCTCGAACGTCTCATGCGTCATCAGGGGTTACGGGGCTTGATACGCGGCAAGGTGGTGCGCACCATGGTCAGACGAAAGTCCGGATTGGCCGAGATTGAGACGCTCAGAAACAGGTGTTGCGCAACAGTCTGCGGATAACGCAACAGATACGCCACTTTCATCCACGCAACGTTTTTAAGACCTAAAGAGCCAAGTCTCGTATATCGGGAGAGGGCTTTAGGCTGCGCAACACGCCCCGTACCTGCCTACTTTCGTCATGGCGGGCAGGTTCACATCTGTTGCGTCAAACCACCAGCAGCGAAGATCTGGTTGTCAGGGCGCAGGATCTATTCCTGTCAGCACATGGCGTACGAAAGCCAAGCTGTTCTGGCTGGCGCGCGGCAGGATCTCTTCAAAATTCGAGACGGCATCTTCATCGGCCATGTCAGAGATTGTGCGCACCACCAGATACGGAACCTGGTTAAGCGAGCACACCAGCGCCACGGCCGCGCCTTCCATCTCTACTGCATCACCGGCCAGTTCGCTGTGCAAATAAGCGTGGCTCTTCATTTCGCGGTGAGTGATGAACTGATCGCCCGTACAGATACGCCCCGTATGAACTTGGCCTTCGGCCGGACGATAGGTTTGCCCCAGCGCCAATAAGCTTGGGTCGGGCGTCAGGAAGCGGATATCCGAAAACGGAATCTGCCCGCGAGGTAGTCCCAGCACGACGCTTTCCAGGTCGTGCTGAACAAGGTCTCGGCCAATCACGGTGTCGCCGATCCGGATATCCAGCTTCAGGCTCCCCGCCAACCCCGTGAATAGCAGCGCGCATGGCGCAGCCTTGTCGATGAAGTGTTGAGTACGCATGGCGGCCATAGCCTTACCGACCCCGGTCTTACTAACCAGCACGCGATGCCCATCGATTAGCCCACGATGTTCTTCAATGCCTTGCCAGACCGAAGTCTCGCGTGCTTCCATCACCGACAGAAACTCGGCGATCTCGGCATCCATGGCCCCAAGAATGACGATCAAGATGTTCTCCCCAATAAGCTATAGCCAGCAAAGACACTCGCCGTGCCGCCCCCATAAGCCAAGGCTATAACAGATGTCAGCTGCCAAGCTTGATCTACGTTGGGCGTCAAGAACGGGTGTCCTTCGTTCCTTGCAAAGGCCAAAATGACGCTCGCCCTTGTGATTCCGGCCTAGACGCTGCACAAGCGCCGACTAACGCCCTCCCCCATTTAACTACAGGAGTATTTCGATGATCGTTTTTGTAACCGGCGCCACCGCTGGTTTTGGTGCCGCGATTACCCGCCGCTATCTGCGCGAAGGCCACAAGGTAATTGCCGTCGGCCGCCGCGCCGAGCGCCTGCAAGCCTTGAAGGATGAGTGCTTCGGCCTGCCGCTGCATACCGCCGTGCTGGATGTCTGCGACAAGCAGGCGGTACTCGATGTGATCGCGGCGCTGCCGGCTGATTTTGCGCAGGTCGACGTCCTGATCAACAACGCCGGTCTGGCGCTCGGTGTCAGCCCCGCCTATCAGGCTTCGCTGGATGACTGGGAGCGCATGATTGATACCAATGTGAAGGGGCTGATCTATGTTACCCACGCCCTGCTGCCGGGCATGGTTGAACGAGGCAACGGCCACATCGTCAATCTCGGTTCGGTGGCCGGCCACTACCCCTATCCGGGCGGCAATGTGTATGGCGGCACCAAGGCCTTCGTGCGCCAGTTCAGCCTGAATCTGCGCGCCGATCTGGCTGGCTCTGGCGTGCGGGCCACCGACATCGCACCCGGTTTGTGTGGCGGAACCGAATTCTCGACCGTGCGCTTTCACGGAGATCAGGCCAAGGCCGACGGTGTTTATGCCAACACGGATTTCCTGACGGCAGAGGACATCGCCGAAACGGTTTACTGGAGCACCAGCCTGCCACGCCATGTGAACATCAACTTCATCGAGCTGATGCCCGGCAGCCAGGCCAGCGGGCCTTTCAATATCGTGCGTAATAAACAGGCCTGAACGCTTGCCAAGGGTCGGGAGGCAGCACAAAGCTCCGGCTTAATCTCCTCCGCCGCAGCGCTGGCGTCTGTGCATATGCTGGCGCTGCGGAAAGATCATCTCAATCCTGTTGCCAAAATGGGGTTCAGTGACGGCCCAAAAGCTGTGCGTCTTGCGAGATCACGCGCAGCGCGTTCGAATCAAGCCTTCAGATGCCAGAGCAAGGCTTGCCGGGCGTGCGCAACGCGTGCTTGCCTGAGTGCGCTCGGGGTCCAGACCAGGTAATAGTTGAGTGCGCCCGCACCCGTTGATGCGGGTACTTCTTTTAGCTCACCACGCTGAAGATGATCCAGGCACAAATACTCGGGCAGCACGGTCCAGCCAAAGCCACGGCACAACAAGCTCCGCAGTGCGCGTAAGTCCTGACCGATCAACGCGGGTACAAGCGGCCCCAGATTCAGCTTGTTTTTCGCTGCCCAGGAATCAATCAACGGGATCTCAAGGTTGTATGCCAACAAGGGTTCTTGAGCGAGCGCTTTCTCCAGTGAAGCGGCTTGAGTCATCCGGTCTGCAACGCTGGGCGCAGCCACCGCAAGCACACGCTCACTGCGGATCAACTCGCAATGCAGGCGTTTGTCACTGGTAGGAAAGGCTGTAATACCGAGGTCGCAGTGTCCCTCGATCACCATCTGATTGACGAAGTCACTGCTCCCCGTCTGCATGCGCACACGGATCCCCACTTCCAGCAAAGGAAGTAAATGGGGTGAAACCACTTCGGCCAGAAAGTCCGCATGGCCGATGATCTGCAAAGCACCCGCCAGCTCCATCGAGCGCGCACGGGCCGAAGACATGGCGGCCTCGACGGCATCGAGCTTGTCTCCTATATCCGCGGCCAATTCATCCGCAGCCGTAGTCGGCGTTACCCCTCGCACCTGCCGTTCAAACAAAGGGCGTCCGATCGCCACCTCCAGCCCGGCAATGTGCTGTGAGACGGCTGGCTGGGTCAGATTGAGGTTGCGGGCAGCCCCACTGATGGAGCGCTGGCGATAGACCTCGACGAAGGTCCGCAAACGGATAAGCGACATCTGCCAACCATAACATTATTTATGGCAGACCCAAACTAGCCTAGTTGGCGGGTGATCAGCCGCCTAACCTAAGATGCACAGGCCATGCAGCGTTACCGCTTCAGCCCTCACAACAGGAGAACAACATGCCTACAAAGATTCTTTATCAAACAGAAGCCACAGCAACAGGGGGGCGGGACGGCCGCGCTCGCACCGCAAATGGCTCGCTGAATGTCTGGCTCGGCATGCCTAAAGAGTTGGGCGGCAACGGCTTCGGCAACAACCCCGAGGAACTATTCGCCGCCGGCTACGCAGCCTGTTTCCTCAGCGCCATGAAGAATGTGGCTCGCAGCGGCGAACACCCGCGCATCCCGGAGAACGCCACGGTTACCGCAAAAGTCGGTGTCGGCCCCAAGGACGAGCGTCGTTTTGGCCTGGCGATCACCTTGAGCATCCAGCTTCCTGGCATCGAACGCCACGCCGCTGAAGCCCTCGTGGCAGACGCCCATGAAGTCTGCCCTTATTCGAACGCAGTACGTGGCAACGTCGAAGTCGCACTCGAAATCATCTGAACCCACTCACAGCACGCCGGATCCGGCGGCGCCACGAAAAGAGAACAACATGCACTCCCACCCACAGACAGAAGACCTTCGCTCCATTCTCAAAGCCATGCAACAGCGGCACATTGCAACAGGGCCGGCCGATGGCGCACTACGCCGGGACCGCCTTCTCCGCGCGGCGCGCCTGTTGCGCGAGCATCGCAATGAGTTGGCTCACGCGATGAGTGCAGACTTCGGCCACCGCAGCATTTACCAGTCACTGGCGGCGGATATCGCGACAACGCAGGGGATGCTCCACTACGCAGCCCAGCATGTGCAGGAATGGATGCAGGCGGAAACACTTCCCGCTCCCGCGCCGGGCATGACAGCACGGATCGAGCGCCAGCCGCTGGGCGTTGTAGGCATCATCAGCCCCTGGAATTTTCCGATCAATCTCGCCTTCGGCCCTCTTTCGGGCGTTCTGGCTGCGGGCAACGCCGCACTCCTAAAGCCGTCCGAGCTGACACCGCACACCTCTGAATTGCTCGCCGAATTGATCGCACGCTATTTCGATCCGATGGAGCTGGGCGTGGTGCTTGGCGACGCCGGCGTAGGCGCCGCCTTTAGCGGTCTGCCCTTCGATCACCTGATCTTCACCGGCAGCACCACAGTCGGCCGGCATGTGATGCGCGCCGCGGCGGAAAACCTTGTACCGGTCACGCTTGAGCTGGGCGGGAAGTCACCTGTGGTCGTGAGTGCAGACGCTGACATCGGGCTCGCGACGGCCCGCACACTGACGGTAAAGACTTTCAACGCGGGGCAGATCTGTCTTGCCCCAGATTACATGATCGTTCCGCCAGGACAGCAGGCGGGACTGGAGCAAGCCGCACGGGCCTTCATGGCAGAGGCTTACCCCTCACTCCAGACCAACCCTGACTACACCTCCATCATCACGCAGAAACACTACGAGCGTCTGCTCGGTCTGCTTGAAGACGCGGCCCAGAAAGGGGCGCGCATTGTCAGCTTGGCGCCGTCTGACGAAGCTGCTCACGACCCGGTCTCCCGCAAGATTGCTCCGCATCTGGTGTTCGACGTAACGGATGACATGAAGATCATGCAAGAAGAAATCTTCGGGCCGCTCTTGCCCGTCATGGTCTGCGCCAGTGCTGAGGAAGCCGTTGCGTATATCAATGCCCATCCTCGCCCCTTGGCGGCCTACTACTTCGGCGATACGCAAGAGGGGCAGGCACATTTTGCGTCCCGCACAACCTCCGGCGCACTGGTAATCAACGACATCATGAGCCACGTGTCTATCGAAACGCTGCCGTTTGGTGGCGTTGGTGCTTCAGGTATCGGTGCCTACCACGGCATCCACGGCTTCATGCGCTTTACCCACAACAAGGCCGTTGTTCTGCAAAGCCCGGATGGCGCTTCCAATCTGCGTTTGCGTGCCCCCTACGCCAGCAAGCTGGCTGCACTTGAATCTGCTTTATCCGCGTAATTACACACCTCAAAAGGAGAGAAACATGAAAGTTCTGATGGTACTGACCTCGCACGATCAACTCGGCAATACAGGCAAGAAGACCGGCTTCTGGCTGGAAGAGTTTGCCGCGCCCTACTACACCTTCATGGATGCAAACGCCGAGATCGTGCTTGCTTCACCGGCAGGTGGGCAGCCTCCGCTCGACCCCAAGAGTGACCTGCCTGAATTCCAGACCGAACTGACCCATCGTTTCAAGGCAGATCCTGCCGCACAGGAACGCCTGGCCAACACGGTCAAGCTCGATACCGTCAAAGCCGAAGACTTTGACACCGTCTTCTACCCCGGTGGTCATGGGCCGATGTGGGACTTGGCCGAATCAGCCGTGTCGATTGCGTTGATTGAAAACTTTGAACGTGCTGGCAAGCCTATCGGTTTCGTGTGCCACGCCCCCGCCGCACTGCGCCATGTGAAGGCCGCCAATGGTGAGCCGCTGATCAAGGGCCGCCGGGTCACCGGATTTACCAACGGAGAAGAAGATGCGGTTGAGCTCAGCGATGTCGTGCCTTTCCTGATCGAGGATGAATTCAAGGCACTGGGCGGCCTCTATGAGAAAGGCCCGGATTGGGCGCCTTACATCGTGAGCGACAGAACGCTCGTGACCGGACAGAACCCCGCAAGCTCCGAAGGTGTCGCACACGCCTTGATCAAACTGCTCGCCTGAGCACAGGGCCGCAGATGCAGTGCGCCTAGCCTGCATCTGCCTCTCTTTAAACAACTGACAGAAAGCGCCTCATGACTGAAAAGAATACTGGCGGTAGCCCGCTGGCTCCTGCCCATCAGTTACTCAACGAACTCATCGGAGCCTTCTGGAGTGCAAGCATCCAGCATCAGACACATCTCGCTTTGATCAGCGCGCTGGGCCTGACAAATCTGAGCAATCAAATGCAGGCGCATATCAGCGATGAGCCGCTGACGCTGAAAACACTGACCGATCGTTTGCTCGACATCGGCGGGACGCCTGATTTCACCATTGCTCAGCCACGCATCGGGCACACGCTCAGAAGCATTCTGGAGGCTGATCTTCAGGTTCAGGAGGCGGGCTTGCCGGTACTCAATCAAGCCATTGAAACCTTGGTGGCACTGCGCGACGCCACAACTCGCAGACTGATTGAGGACGTGCTTGTGGGTGAAGAGGCGCATCTTTCCTGGCTTAAAAATGAACTGAGTTTGCTTGATCGCATGGGTGAATCGCTTTACCTGTCGGTGCGCGTTAGCGCTACTACAGCTTGACCATCCTTCGGGATCTCTACGCGTCCCGATCTCAGGAGAAAAACATGAGCGCTTACGTAATCCTCATCAAGCATCACACACTCAAGCCCGACGAGCTTGATACCTATGCCTCGCTCGCCAAACTGGCACGAGCTGGCCATAACCCGAAGCCAATCGCGTATTACGGCGAAATCGAAGTTCTGGAGGGTCAGCCTGAGGAAAGCGTGGCAGTCCTTGAATTTCCGGATATGGCTGCGGCGCGCAACTGGTATGAAAGCCCCGCGTACCAGAAGGCCAAGCCTCATCGCAATGCGGGTGCCGATTATTCCGTTCTGTTGGTTAACGGGGTCGCAAGCGCTGCGATTTCCCACGAACAAGAGGCTAGCAAGCCATGAGCATCGTCATTCACCACCTCAACAAAAGCCGCTCGCAACGCATCGTGTGGCTGCTCGAAGAGCTGGGCCTGAGCTATCGCGTTCAGCACTATCAGCGCGACCTCACGACCAATCTGGCGCCGCCTGAACTCAAGAGGATTCACCCGCTAGGGAAATCGCCCTTGCTTGAAGACGATGGCATCCTGATCCAGGAGTCGGGCGCCATCGTGCAATACCTCTGCGAACGCTATGGTCAAGGGCGTTTCCTGCCTCTCGCAGGCTCGCAAGATGCGCTGCGCCACCTTCAGCTCATGCACTTCGCCGAGGGCTCCGCCATGACACCGGTACTGCTCAGGCTCTACGTTGCAACGCTGGGCGAAGCCGGCCAGCCGCTACACCCGCGGATCAATGAGCAGCTCATCGCGCATTTCGATTATCTGGAAAACGAGCTTCAGCCTTCAGGTCACTTCGTGGGCAATGACTGGACCGGCGCCGATGTGATGCTGAGTTTCCCTGCAACGCTCGCCACTCTGCAGCCTGAGGCCGAACGCTGGCCCAAGCTGCAGAATTTCGTCCAGCGCATCCATTCCCGTGAAGCATGGAAAAAAGCAGTTCAGGCCACGAATGAGCATTCGGGGTAATGAGAGATTCACCCCAACTCGCTCGCGCGCAATACAAAAACTGACATGAAATCCCCCGCCACATCACCCGTTCAGCAGGCAACACCACTCTCGCATCAGCCCTTGCCACGTGAGCATTTACCGCGTGCGCTGGGTTACGTGCTGGGGCTGGTGACCGCCGTGGACTTCTGGTCTTCTCTGAGCGTGCTGCTGTCTGCAGAGGAGATTCAAGCCGGCATGCAGGCAAGCCCGAGTGACTTCCTCTGGATCATCACCCTTTACGCGGGCTCCGGCATTGCCACCCTGCCCCTGATCGAGCGCGCCAGCCGCCGCTGGCATTACAGGAACCTCATCGCAAGCGGCATTGCACTCTATCTCGCAGGCGCCCTGCTGGCAGCCATGAGCAGCTCGCTCTGGCTGATGATTCCCGCGCGCATCCTGCAAGGCATTGGTGGCGGGGGCTTGTTCACGATGTCCCGCGTTTATCTGCAACTGGTCACACCACAATCCGAACGCCCGGCGCAACTCAGGGCCTACATCATTGGCTTGCTGGGCGGCGTAGCCCCATTGCCCTGGCTTACAGCTGCGCTCGTCCAGGCCTGGGGATGGCGTGCGACCTTCCTGTTGCAGGCGGCTTTCGCCCTGCTGATGCTGATCACCGTGCTTTTGAAGCTTCGCGCAGAACGCCACACCCCTCGCTCTCTGGGCTCACTCGACTGGCTGACGAGCCTGAGCTTCGCGCTGGGCATGATGCTCTTGCTCCACGGTCTGGAGGGCCTTGAGCTGGCTCGCTTCGGGGCTGGCCAACTCTCCGTGCTCAGTCTGGCCATGGCCTGCCTTGGATTTACGATCTGGCGCTCTCGGCAGCACCCCGATCCACTCTTGCGCCTGAATGTACTTAACGGGCGGCGCTATCTCGTCGGCCTCGGGTTTTACGGTCTGTATTACCTCGTCAATGGCGCCACCAGCTATCTCTACCCTCGTCTGTTCGATCAAGCGCTGGGTCTGGGGCTGAGCGCAACGGGCGCTTTACAGTCATTTTCTGCAATCGTGACCGTCGTTTGCCTGCCGCTCTATTTTCGCTTCGCTTCCAGACTCGGAGATCGCAGACGCTTGATCGCCTGGGGCTTCGCCTGTGCGGGGGCGGGAATGCTCTGGCTGTGCTTCGCAGTAGGCCACGAGGCCTCCTGGCCAGGCCTGCTTGGGCCCATGGCGCTCAAGGCGCTTTTCCCGATCCTGGGAGTTATTCAGATCGCAGGACTCACCTACACAGAAGTTCCGCATGAAGACTTCTCACATGCCTATGCGCTCAAGAACATCGTGCGTCTGATCGCCAGTGCGTTCTCCGCAGGCCTGATCAGTCAGTATTGGCTGATCAATGTCAGCCGATGCAGGGAGGAAGCGCTCCTGCAGTGCACACACATTAGCAAGCAGATGCCATTCGCCTCCGTTTTCGGTTCCGGTACATCGGATCACACGCCGATCACGCTCCAGGTAGGGCAAGAAATTTTTATTGTTTTGGCATTTGTTTGTGTGCTGGGCGCAGCCTTCGTTCTCATTCAGAAACGCTTGCGCTAAGTTTCAAAACAGTCCCCCTGAAAACACCCGAATAAAAAATGAAACTCCGTACATTAAGCATGGAAACCAGGATTTATTTGGCAGCCGCCAGCATGAACATTGGCGGAGTGCTGATTTTTTCCAGACTCTTTACAAACACAGCAATCAACGCGGCAGATCCCGTAGTGATGTCAAACTTCGGCCTACTGATGATCGTCGTGTGGGGATTGGCTTACATCGGCGCAGCAGCAAGCATCAAGTCGAAATGGATCGCAGGTGCTTTTGCGATTGAAAAATCCGTTTATGCAGTGGTTTGGCTGGACTGGATGTCCAAACACAGCGTCGCAAACGTATATGCCGAAGATGCCATGGCCGGTATTTTTTTCAGCATTTACGGCGTGAACGACATCCTGTTCATGATCCTGTTTCTGATCCTGTTCTTCAAACGAAGAGCCCAGGAGTAGAAAACACGGGGCTTTACTGCAATCGGGTCCCCAGTGCCTGCACTCCCCTCCCCTTGATCAAGTGATTACCCCGGAGCAGCGGAGAAATCATGCTCATTCCGATGTTTTTCTTGCCTGATCCTGCGGCCAGATAGTCTGCGGCAAGCCGCGGCTGGATTGATCCGGCTACAGTTCAAAGCAGAACCATCTGGAGAACGGCATGACTTCCCAGCAGACTCACGCCCCTGCACTGAAAACACAGATCAGCACGCTGCAAACCGCACTAGCTCACGCTATCGCAAGCAGGACAAGTGGCGACGAGGACCGGTGCACAGATATTCCCGATCTGCTCTTTTTCCGGAGAGAGAAACTTACAGAGCCCTGTGCCTGCATGGTTGAGCCCAGCGTCGTTTTTGTAGCTCAGGGCGCCAAACAGATGCTCGTGGGTGACGAAGCTTTCCCGTACGACCCAGAACACTTCCTGATCAACTCGATTGATCTACCGGCGAGCTCCCAGGTGATTGAAGCCAGCCCTGAAAAACCCTGCCTCGGACTGGTCCTGAAACTGGATCTGAGCATCCTCGCAGCGCTGATCGCGCAAGGTGGCCTTACGCCGCCCACAGAACGCCCCGCAGACAGGGGGCTAGCCCGGGGAAGCCTGTCACCGCAATTGCTGGCGCCATTCCAGCGTCTGCTGGAGCTGCTGGATGAGCCCGCCTCCATACCGGTGCTTGCCCCGCTGATCCTGCGCGAGATTCATTACCGTCTGCTGATGAGCGATCAGGCTGCACGCTTGTGGCAGATCGTTTCGCTGGGCAGCCAAAGCCAACGGATCGCCAAAGCCATCGACTGGCTGAAAACAAACTACACCGAGCCTCTGCGCATCGAAGATCTGGCCTCGCGCATCCAGATGAGTACTTCCAGCCTGCACTTCCATTTCCGTCAGCTGACCGCGATGAGCCCCCTTCAGTATCAGAAGTGGCTGCGCCTGAACGAAGCGCGACGCCTGATGCTCAACGAACATCTGGATGCAGCAAGCGCGGCCTTTCAGGTTGGCTATGAAAGTCCGTCTCAGTTCAGTCGTGAGTACAGCCGACTGTTCGGTGCGCCCCCCAAGCGAGATATCGAAGACTTGCGCCACGGGCGCGCCGGAGCACGAAAGAGGTCCGAGACCACAAGCAGTATTCCGGCCTGAACACGCAGTTCGACGGTCTGGAAATCACTGGGTGACAGACGCAGCCTTCCGCCAGTGCTCGCCCCCTTTATCACGCCATGCAGCAAGGCATAGCCACTCTTTCCTGCGTCAATCCAAAGCGAGTAAAAAATGCAAACCGAATCACTCTGCAAGGCGTACCTCACAGCACTTAACGAGAGCAATCTGGACGGAGTCCTCTCCCTATTCGCTCCCGAAGCCACGGTGATCTCGCCTCTGTATGGCGTCATCGAAGCAAACAGCTTCTACCGGGCACTGTTCTCGGACACCCAACGTTCCGAAACTCGCCTTCTGAACATTTTCCTGCCCAGCGGTGAAGCCTCGTCTGTGGCATTGCACTTCGAGTACATCTGGACGCTCAGCAATAGCAAACAGGTTCAGTTTGAATGTGTCGATGTGTTTGAGCTGACGCCGGACGGTCAGCAGTTCACGAAACTCACGATCATCTATGACACAGCCCCTATCCGCAGCGATTTCGACGGCCGTAGCGCGGCGCATGCCTGAAGCACCTTCGGGGTCTTCATTTTCCGCCCTGGAGAATCAGGCAAGAACTTCGGGGTAATGATCTAGCGCATGGAGTCTTTGCTTCCCAGAATGCAAAAGCGCTGATCTGCGCCCCCAACGGAGACTCGAATGATCACATTGAACATCAATGGAAAATCCACACGTGTGGACGTGGCACCCGACACACCGCTGCTCTGGGTTCTGCGCGACAGCCTTCAGCTGACCGGCACCAAGTTCGGCTGCGGCATGGCGCTCTGTGGTGCCTGCACCGTGCATATGGACGGCCAACCCATCCGCTCCTGTACCACGCCGGTATCCGTAGCCGTCGGCAAGAAAATTGTCACCATCGAAGGTGTAGATCGTCTGAAGGTAGCGCAGGCCGTGCAGGAAGCCTGGAAGCGCCTGGACGTTGTGCAGTGCGGTTACTGCCAGTCCGGCCAGATCATGAGTGCCGTCGCGCTGCTGACTGAGAACCGCAAGCCGAGCGATGCGGACATTGATTCCGCCATGGCCGGCAACGTCTGTCGTTGCGCGACCTACGTGCGCATCCGCGCCGCGATCCATGAAGCAGCCAAGGCTCTGGCCTGAGGGAGAACATGAAATGAGCCACATACCCCATATTGAGAACGAGAGCCGCCGCCGTTTCCTGCACGGTGCGGCAGGGCTGAGCCTGGCGATCTATCTTCCCGGCACGCTTGGCGCGACCGGCCCTGGCCTCCCGCCCGACGCTACTGCGGTGGCGCAGAATTTCGAGCCCAACGCCTTTGTGCGTATCGGTGCAGACAACGTCGTCACCGTCATCTCGAAGCACATCGAAATGGGCCAGGGCACCTACACCGGCATCGCCACCATCATTGCCGAGGAACTCGATGCAGCATGGTCGCAGGTCCGCGTGGAAGGCGCGCCAGCCGATGCCAAACGCTACGCCAATACACTCTGGGGGCCGTTTCAGGGCACCGGCGGCAGTAGCGCAATGGCCAATTCCTGGATGCAGATGCGTCAGGCCGGCGCAGCGGCACGTGCCATGCTGACGGCTGCAGCGGCCCAGCAATGGCAGGTGCCGGTGGCGGAAATATCCGTCAGCGAAGGCTTGATCAGTCACACCGCATCCGGCCGCTCGGGCAAGTTCGGTGAGTTCGTACAGTTGGCTGCCGACCAGAGTGTGAATCGCCCCGGCTTCCCTAGACTGCTCCGAGCTTCATGAAATACTGCTTTTCGTAGTCTATCGGAGACATGCCATTTGCGTGGCTATGTCGCC
>NZ_PKRR01000015.1:0-8564 GCF_002855595.1 Uliginosibacterium sp. TH139
CTAACCATTCCGTCGAGAGGGACCGCCCACAAGCTGCGCTTGTGGGTTCCCTTCGCGGCTTCGCCGCTACGGCGGCCCCTCACGTCAAACGTTAGGCTAAACCAATGCCGCGGGTTAAGACGTTCCGAGAAAAATTTTCGCTGTTGGATTTGATAGTCCCTGTCGGAGGGATACTCTGGCTGACTACTGGTGTGCTAACAATGGTGTTTATTCGCAACCAGCTCTCGCAGGCCATTGTTGGCGCAAGCTCACTTATTATTCTTTGGGTTTCAGGCAATTTGATATCAAAAAAGTTTGCCAAGGAACCACTTTGCCCGGATTGCAAAGGCCCCCTAGAGCCGAGCATTGAAACTGAGGGCGAAGGTGGGCAACCTTTGCTCAGATACTGCACGCACTGTGATGTGCTGTGGCATATTGGTAATTCCTTGCAAAAGGGCGGTTGATTATATGGCACAGGAGTACGGCGTTTGATTCACTATAGTGATCTGCATTCAAAATCGCCTAACCCGCCAGTCGAGAGGGACGGCCACAAGCTGCGCTTGTGGTTCCCTACGCTTCGCTCCGGCCGCCCCTCACCTCTACGTTAGAGCGCACAACTCATGACACGCACAGAGAGTATTGCGGAAGTCGAAATCAGCTTTGAGTTTTCGCGCCATTTTGGCCCGCGTTTTATTCATGGTGCCGTCACACTTCAGTTTGAAGGCTCAAAGCAGTATGAATTCAAGTCCACGGCTAGCTGGCCAAGTGGTGACAACTACGAAGAAGCTGTGAGACTTGCAATTGAAGGTGCTCTGCAAGAGATTCAAGGACATCTTCGTTCGCCGGGGGTGCTGCTCAAGAAGATTGAGTGGAATGAAATATCATCTTGTCAGGCCGGGTTTGAGCGCGCGGCAAGGGCTGCCACTTTAGCTGCATTCGACGTATAGATATGAACCACCTGCGCTCTAACCCTTCCGTCGAGAGGGACCGCCCACAAGCTGCGCTTGTGGGTTCCCTTCGCGGCTTCGCCGCTACGGCGGCCCCTCACGTCAAACGTTAGCCCGCAGGAGATTTCAGCCTTGTTTGGTCTCTTCAAAAAGAATCCGCCTCCGTCAGAACCGCCGAAACAGTTTCCGCCGGTGCCCGATTGGAAACCTGAAATGCGGCAGCCCCTTGATCGCATTGTCGAACGCGTAGGCCTCTACACCAACGGCTCACGCGACTTTGCGGTTTTCAGTTTCGGCACGTTTGCAATACTTCCAAACGGTCTTAGTGACGCCGAAGCCGAGAAACACGCCAAAGAATCACTTCACAAGGTCTTTCATGCCCATCCAGACATGAATCCAATGAACATGAAAGATGGAAATATCCTGGTTCAGTACAACCACGATGTTGCAAGTCTCGCGCTCTCTGACGTTGTTGAGCAGCACTGGTCTGAAATTGACAAGCAACACCAACGTGCACTTGCGACTTACGAGGTCTTAATTACACCGCTCGGCCACAACGTGTTTGATGACTTTGGAAAAAAGGCGCTGTTTGCGCGCTGCTATATGTTTATGGATGCCCAATCGCCCAACGTCGTTCGAATCGAGCGCCATGCGGGCTAACCATTCCGTCGAGAGGGACCGCCTGCAAGCTGCGCTTGCAGGTTCCCTTCGCGGCTTCGCCGCTCCGGCGGCCCCTCACGTCAAACGTTAGATTTCATGCGGCGATTTGATTACTCGACAGATAGCTTGCTGCTTGCTCTTACTGTGTCGTATGCAAGCGCACATTTAATTGCACTGCAACTTATCTACGGAGATTATGTATTTGCATATCTTCGGGCGATTTTTCTGTTTGTTTTTATTGCGTTGATGGCGGCAAAAGGGGTGAGGCTCAAGGAGTTTTTAGATAAAGCGATTGATCTTGCAAAACCGAAGTGCTCCATCCTATTTGTGATCGCGATTGCCTTAACAGCTGTTGTGTTGAGAGTCCTTGTGTTCAATGTTAATCACGAATCAACTCTGTCAATAACCGCCAGAGGTCTTGTCGATCACTGCATCGTTGCTCCACTTAATGAAGAGTTGTTGTTTCGCGGGATTGTTCTAACGGCACTTCTTCGTAATATGAAGTCTGCGGTTATCGCAATTGCAATTTCTGCGGCGTTCTTCGCCTCCTGTCACAACCTGCGAGATTTCTTGCATTTTATTCCGCTATTTTTGGGAGGTTGTCTTTACGGTATCGCGTTCTACGTAACTAGATCAATATCAATTCCTGTCGCTCTTCATTCAATTTGGAATATTGGTGGTTTTGTTAATGTGTCAATTGGCTGGTGAGAAATCTAACCATTCCGTCGAGAGGGACCGCCCACAAGCTGCGCTTGTGGGTTCCCTTCGCGGCTTCGCCGCTACGGCGGCCCCTCACGTCAAACGTTAGGCCGCTAATTTTTCGGCAAATTCAAATTGGTCTTCTACGTGCACCTACGGATCCACATGCGAAGGATTTTTAAAAAGCTCCGTCTTCCTCCGTGGGCAATGGTTGCTTTCGTTTTTGCAGCCATCATTGCGATGAATTTATCTTTGGCATATTTCGTGAGTTTGTTCCCGAGTGCTCAAGAGTCCTGTACTAATAAATGTTCCGCTATTGGAAAAGAAGGTGCGATGAAGAGTATTTACCGTTGGGAGCAGACGGCAGGAACAGGAGGGAGAGGCCCGGTGGAGTGCGTATGCAAATAAATGCGTCAATGTTTAACCCGCAGCCTAACCATTCCGTCGAGAGGGACCGCCCACAAGCTGCGCTTGCGGGTTCCCTTCGCGGCTTCGCCGCTTCGGCGGCCCCTCACGTCAAACGTTAAGCAGATACGATCATGGTTGAGTCCGCGCGGAAAGTATTGGATCTTCAGGTTGGAGATATATTTCATGCTACCGCCAAAGACATAGAATGCATTCTCTGTCTAGCTACGGCGGTCGAGGGCTGTGTAGTTCATGGTCTCGATTGGTGCAGAGGGTTTGAATATGCATTCGATCGCGCAACAGGGCAAGCCATTACCGGGCCGGGAATAGATGGTTGCTTCATTGACTCAGTAGCTCTACTTCCTGATACCCACCGTATCGCTCTGCTCGGGATGTCTCATAGGTACAGAAACGTACAATCCGACGCCGACCTCCGATTAACTGAAGCAGAGAAGCAGGCCTTGCTGTTTAGCAATTCATACTATGCCGAGCGCCAACTGCGATGACCAAGAGGCTGCGTATCTGCATAGGCTCAACGTTGAAGTGCAATAAACCAATGAAACCCCTGCCTAACACTACAGTCGAGTGGGACAGCCAACAAGCTGCGCTTGTTGGTGCCCTCCGCGGCTTCGCCGCTGCGGCGGCCCCTCACGTCAAACGTTAGAGCTTGCTGGTTTGGGTTGTTGGTTGAGGGCTTGCGCGTTTCAGGTTGGCCGTGCCGATTTTCGCCAAAAGCTCCTTGTTCGGTCGTGCGGCTTTTGCCTTTGTTGTTTTCTGCTCTTTGCGCAAACAGTTTGTTTCGTATGCCAGGCGTGTAGCTGCGTTCACCGCGCTTGGCCGGTGGTAAATTCGAGGCTGTTCCGTGCGGTTTTGATTTCCGCAGTTCCGTTTTACCGGTGGCCCGTCACGGCGGGCTGTTGAAATTTAGTCCGGGTGCCTGCGCTTGAGGCTTGAAAGGTCGGGGTTTTCTGTCCGGTTTCTTAACCGCAAGCCCTAACTAATCAGTCGAGCGGGACGCCCAAAAGCTTCGCTTTTGGGTTCCCTCGCTGCGCTCGGCGCCCCTCACCTCAAACGTTAGGTTTCAATGACACTTTGGCATCCGAAGACCAGAGCGGAATGGTGGCTTGCGTTTGCAGGCGCATTGCTGGTTCTTGCGCCCGCCGTTTCGTTCGGTGCTATCGGCATTGCTCAAAGCCTTAACGCTGCACAACTATCGTGGGTCGGCCCTTTGGTTGCACCGCTGCCTGCCGCCTACCTAGTTCTCGTCAGTCGCTTGCGGTCGTTGTGGAAGTTCTTGCTTGTGCCGCCTCTTGCGGTTGTCGTCGCCTTTGCGTGCGTTCCACGTTCCTCGTGTGGTGACGAAGATCAAACCCCAAATCCGCGGCTCACCGAGCATGTCGAGGTCCGCGGCTGCAATGGCTGACTCGCCGAAACCTAACAGTGCGGTCAACCGGACACCCAACCTGCTTCGCAGTTTGGGTTCCCTTCGCTGGCGCTCCGGTGCCGGTTACCTTCAACGTTAGCGCTATGAAACCTAGAACCATTGCACTTCAAATAATTTGCTGCGTAATTGGAGCGTTCTTCATCTCCATTGAGTTCATTGCAACGAAGAGTATTTCCGAAGGCGGTTTATTCTTTGGTTGGTTGTTTTTCTTTGTTGCAAGCATCCTCGGCGCGGATCACACGACAAATCCAAGCGCAATGTCCAGGCGCTTTTTCAAATCACTCGTTGTGATCTCAGCGCTTCCATTCATTGTTTTTTGTGCGTATCTACTTATCCACGCATCTGATGCAAGCCCTCTTGCCATGCTTTGGCAGGCGGCGAAGATCTTTCTTTTCATCGCGTGTGTGGCTGCCATCGCCATGGAGCGCCATCCACTTGTTCAAAGGGCTTTGAAAGCCTGCGGGTTTTCGGTATCCAAGAATGAGTGCCCGCGCTAACAATTCCGTCGAGAGGGACCGCCCACAAGCTGCGCTTGTGGGTTCCCTTCGCGGCTTCGCCGCTACGGCGGCCCCTCACGTCAAACGTTAGGCTTTTGAATCCTGCGAAAGTGTGCGATGCCACAGTTCCTTGACAGTTCATGCTCCTGCCCACGAGACGGCTATTCAGCATTCGATTCGGTTTGCCGCGCAGAACTGGCTCTACCGATTAGTGCTGACGATATCGTAAATCGCAGTTCCTTCTGTACATCGTTCCAGCTCGACGAGTTCAATGATCCGAATGAAAGTCTTACCTTGAGGGACTTCCTCTACGGATTGAAAGGCAAGGTTGGCATCTACCACATTTGGGTCCAGGAAGACTACTGCTACGAGCACCGGATCTACTCAATGCTAGGGATTTACGCAGGGAAAGGCGATGCGTTAACAAGACTACTCAGCCATGCAAAATCCAAGCTGCCAGATAACGAGCTCTTTGGTGTGTCCTTCTTTGAGTGTGAGAACCGAATAGCTAAGTACTTGGAGCAACTCTTCCTCGATACGTATTCGTTCCATCTAAACGAAAACGAAAATCCAGGCTTGCTTCATCTGTATGCGTGCTGGGATGAAGAGCGAAGAATAATGGGAACTGAATTACACAACGTTTCCAATAGACCAAATGCCCCGAGAGGCGAATAATTTGTAGCCCCATAGGGGCGTCTGCGAAAGCATAGCTGCTAGCAGCAGTGTTGATGAAGCGATATCGGCGTTCAACTCACTTGGTGAGAAATCAGTACGTCACGAGGTGGGAGGTACCGTTGTAAGCGTGATAGGCCCAGCAGCTTGCCGTTGCAAAATTGCCACCGAAAGCGGAAGAGTTAAAAATACATATGCACTTTGTGAGCACTGATCACCGCCGCTCTAACTATTCCGTCGAGAGGGACCGCCCACAAGCTGTGCTTGTGGGTTCCCTTCGCGGCTTCGCCGCTACGGCGGCCCCTCACGTCAAACGTTAGAGGTCAGCATGGCCGACATTCTCTGGCAGCGTCCTTGGAGAGCGGTATACGACGCTTCGCTAAATGATGAAGCGCGGTCTTTACAAGATGCGTTGGATCAAGAGCTCTCTATATCTCATCCGCTATTCAGTGAAGCGCCAAAAGTGATCGGCCGCAGCACCTCTGGTGACGATGTAGTGGCTCAAATGAATGATGGATCTTTCGCACTCATTCACCTTACGTGGCAAGGAAAACCAGATCAAATTCCGGAAAAGTTTCCGGCCTGGTCTCGCGTCAAGACGGTTGAGCATCTCAATTCAGTCATCGCTCAAGACGCCAAAGAGTATGACGATGAAGACCTCTAACCCTGCAGTCGAGAGGGACAGCCAAAAGCTGCGCTTTTGGTTCCCTGCGCTTCGCTCCGGCTGCCCCTCACTTCCACGTTAGAGAGCAAAGCCGTGATTGTCTCCGCAGAAGAATTTGCAAGGTTGCGTAAGAGCGATGATCCGTCGGAGTACGGACGCGCTGCCAATGAAGAAGCGGCGGAGCGTGTTTGGCTTGAGATGATAGAAAATTTCCCAGATCTTCGACAGTGGGTTGCCCACAACAAGACGGTTCCGATCTCGGTTCTTGAATACCTAAGTAACGATGACAACTCGCAAGTACGAAGTGCAGTTGCTGAAAAGAGAAAGCTCACTCCAGTTCTTTTTGAAAAGCTCGCTTGCGATCCAGATGCTTCGGTTCGCGGTCGGGTCGCAAATAACAAGAAGTGCAGTTCAGAGGCACTTGCACTTTTAGTTGAAGATAAAGAGGCTTTTGTTCGTGAGCCTGCAAAAAAGCAGATCGAGGAGCGCAATCGTGCTCTCTAACTCTTCAGTCGAGAGGGACAGCCAACAAGCTGCGCTTGTTGGTACCCTCCGTGCTTCGCACTCCGGCTGCCCCTCACTTCCACGTTAGAGCTTATCGATGCCAAAACGGGCAACCTCAAGTGCTACCTCCCGTCGAAATCTCGCTATTGCGATTTACGTCGTTTCGATGGTGTTGCCGTCATACGTTACGCGAGAGTCCGCGCTTGGAATGCCAGGTATCGGGCTTCTGTTAATCGGATGGATAGGTATCGGAAATCATATCTATGCGTGGCTCGCCAATCCGTTGATAATTTTTTGCTTCTTTGGAATGAAAAACAAGCCGACCTTGTGCTTGTATCTTTCAATCGCCGCTCTAGTCTTGTCCCTTGATTTTATGAATGTAAAGAGTTTAGGTTTTGACTCAAGCCGAGACATTGCGGCAGGCCAAGTTCTTTCGGTTGGGCTTGGAGGTGCGATATGGTTACTCAGCATCATTCTAACGATTTTTGCTTGTGCAACATTTTTCAGAGAGAAGCATTTGGCACAGAAAATTGAGCATGAAGATGAGCAAAGCTCGTAGTCTTCAAATACTGGCTGGTGCGATGGGCGTCCGCTCTAACACTACAGTCGAGAGGGACAGCCAACAAGCTGCGCTTGTTGGTTCCCTCCGCGCTACGCGCTCCGGCTGCCCCTCACTTCCACGTTAGAGCGCATAAATCGTCATGCCACAAGACGGCTTTCTTGCCCCAGATCTACAGCGTATTGAGTGCGATTTCAACGCTGTCGGCCTAAGCGATGAACCGAACGACAACTGCTTTTACTCGTTTCATCGAGAGCAAGTCGTTCTACTTAATGCGCTTATCGGTGCAAAAGTGATTTTGTATGCCCACGATTCCCCGTCTGAAATCACTGCTTGCGAGGCATGGATTGAGGTTTATCGCAGTGGCTGGCAGGGTGAGCCGGATCAATCATTTATGTTTTGCGGTTTTCGTGCACGACCGATAGAAGGCAGCTGGTTCAGTGGGGCAGTTTCACGGCTCGGGCGATTCTCATGAAGGCAAGTCAGGCGGTTGTGTTTCACGTCAATAAGTGCGGCCCGCGCTCTAACCATTCCGTCGAGAGGGACCGCCCACAAGCTGCGCTTGTGGGTTCCCTTCGCGGCTTCGCCGCTACGGCGGCCCCTCACGTCAAACGTTAGGCCAGGCCAAGTGCATACCACGAATTCAAACAATGAAACATAATAAACTTTCCTTCCTGCAAGGAGGTGCTGTTGTTTTTCTGTCCATTTCTGTGGCTTACGTAATCCATGAAATATTTCCAATCATTGATATTGGAAAGTTATCAATTATTTTTTTGATAGTATTTTTTCTGTTTAGATTAATCTTCATGCTGTCCAGCAAAAGAATACGAGAGTCGAGAGAAATGCCGACTCGAGATCACAAGGATATTAATAAAACTATAAAAATAAGGCGTCCTTTGGATGGTGCAATAGGTGGCCCAGTTATAACTGCAATACTTGCATATATTTTGTTTTATCCAGAAATGATTGGCTTGTCACTCGCCGATGCACCAACACCCGAGATATATTTAATTGTTTTTTTAACATTCCTTCCTGGGGTTTTAGGGGGGTGTGCGATGATTAACTGTCGAACATCCATAGAGCTTACAAGAAATGAAATAAAAATATTTAGGCCGAAAAGAAGTAGAAAGACAATCCACCTGTCTGACATTAATGACTTATTTGTGCCGCCAAAAGACCCGACCCCGATTTCATACGAGCCTGATTCTTGCGAGCCTGATTTATTAATAATTCATCTAAGCATCTCTGGGGCAGCGGAAGAGATAAATTTGGCCGGTCTCAATAGAAGCGCAGATGATTTTGCTGCAGATATTTCTATGCGTATAGAGGCTTTAAATGACAATCGAGCCTAACCATTTCGTCGAGAGGGACGTCCGCAAGCTGCGCTTGTGGGTTCCCTTCGCGGCTTCGCCGCTACGGCGGCCCCTCACGTCAAACGTTAGGTGCTCATGTCCGACCAAGAATGGAGGTTGCTCCTGCTTACTGCTCGCCGCTTTCTTGGCAAAGGAGCGTCTTTGTCCTGGGTAAGCGACTC
>NZ_PKRR01000016.1:0-8336 GCF_002855595.1 Uliginosibacterium sp. TH139
CCTAACCATTCCGTCGAGAGGGACCGCCCACACGCTGCGCTTGTGGGTTCCCTTCGCGGCTTCGCCGCTACGGCGGCCCCTCACGTCAAACGTTAGGCGTATTGCTAAAGGGCTTCGGTCATTGGAACTATTTACCCCACTATTTCCGCAAGAACGTTGGCACCCGCATTTTAAGACAGTGCTATCCCCGTTCTGCAAGCCCAGCCGTGAAGTTGTTACTCGGTGGGCGGACGGTTTTACCGATCGGGACGGTAAATTTGTTCAGGAGTTCCAGTTGTCATTCAACTCTCCATTTTGGGAGTTGTATTTACATGCCGTCATCAAAGATTACGGTTACACAATCGATTGGTCAAAGTCGGCGCCAGATTTCTCTGTTTTGGTTAATGAATCTAAAAACATATTGATCGAAGCAGTAACTGCAAATGCAGCCGATGGCAAACCTAACGAATGGGACAAGAAGTTTTCTGCAGAAGACATGCAGAGCCTCGATCTTCAAAAATTAAACCACGAGGCAATGGTTCGCCTTTCCAGCGCCATATACAGCAAGCACAGAAAATACTGCAAAGACTACGCATCCCAACCTCATGTGCAAGGACGTCCATTTGTTCTGGCTGTCGCGCCGTTCGAGCAGCCATATTTCAATCACCAATACAATCGCCCTATCAAATCAGTTCTTTACGACCACTACGTCGATGAAGATGAGTATTTGAGAAATCCAAGCGAATTTCCGAACGGTCCGCGATCCAAGAGTCTCGGCTTTGTAACTAAAGATAATGGCGTAGAAATAGAGCTTGGTTTTTTCAATGATGATCGGATGCGCGAAATTAGTGCCGTAATGTTTTCTTGCACGGCAACCTGGGGAAAAGTAGATTCTCTAGTAACGGGGGAGTCCAGCCGTAAAACCCTCATAACTACGATTTGGGGGTCGGAGCCCGATGGCCGGCCGATTCGTCGAGTTGGAACACCAGATGAAATTGGTGAAACCATCACAGATGGCTTGCAGATCTACCACAACCCTTACGCAATTCGTCCGCTGGACCCAGCCGTTTTTCGCAAGAAAGGGGTCGTACAGGTGTTCTTTGATGGACGTAAGCAGGCGTGGGTGGAGGAGGAGCTTGCGCGCAGCCTCTTCATTCGCCAAGCCTTCTCCTTCATGCCGGATGATGAACCGCCAAACGACACCTCGGAATCCGCCTAACCACTCCGTCGAGAGGGACCGCCCACAAGCTGCGCTTGTGGGTTCCCTCCGCGGCTTCGCCGCTGCGGCGGCCCCTCACGTCAAACGTTAGGCGTCTTGGCTGTTGGTCTTTATTTTTAGGTTGAGCGCTTAAACCGGTTGGCAGTTGGTTGGCGCAAAACCTCGGTGATTCGGTCGCGCCGCTTTTGATGCGCTTATTTGATCGGCATCTGATCGTTCGCGTCGCTTGGCCTGTGATAATTTGTCGGCAGTGCCGTGCGGGCTGTGAGTGCCGCACGTTGATTCACCGGTGGCTCGTCCAGGCGAGCCGTGATTATTTCTAAGTGGTTGCCTTCGCTGAGCAGCGCATTCGTTGGGCGTGAAAAGCCGGTTTTTTCACCCATCCGCCTAACAATTCGCTCAATAGGGACGGCCCAAAGCTGCGCTTTGGGTTCCCTCCGCGCTTCGCGCTCCGGCCGCCCCTTAGCTCAAACGTTAGGCGTCTTGGTTGTTGGTCGTTGTTTTGAGGTTGAGCGCTTAAACCGGTCGGCAGTTGGTTGGCGCAAAACCTCGGCTATTCGGTCGCGCCGCTTTTGATGCGCTTATTTGATCGGCATCTGATCGTTCGCGTCGCTTGGCCTGTGATAATTTGTCGGCAGTGCCGTGCGGGCTGTGTTCGCCGCACGTTGTTTCACCGTTGGCTCGTCCAGGCGAGCCGTGATTATTTCTAAGTGGTTGCCTTCGCTGTGCGGCGCATTCGTTGGGCGTGAAAGGCCGGTTTCTTCACCCATCCGCCTAACAATTCGCTCAATAGGGACGGCCCAAAGCTGCGCTTTGGGTTCCCTCCGCGCTTCGCGCTCCGGCCGCCCCTTAGCTCAAACGTTAGGCGTCTTGGTTGTTGGTCTTTGTTTTTAGGTTGAGCGCTTAAACCGGTCGGTAGTTGGTTGGCGCAAAAACTTGCTTGTTCGGTCGCGCCGCTTTTGATGCGCTTATTTGATCGGCATCTGATCGTTCGCGTCGCTTGGCCTGTGATAATTTGTCGGCAGTGCCGTGCGGGCTGTGAGTGCCGCGCGTTGTCTCACCGGTGGCTCGTCCAGGCGAGCCGTGATTATTCCTAAGTGGTTGCCTTCGCTGTGCGGCGCATTCGTTGGGCGTGAAAGGCCGGTTTCTTCACCCATCCGCCTAACAATTCGCTCAATAGGGACGGCCCAAAGCTGCGCTTTGGGTTCCCTCCGCGCTTCGCGCTCCGGCCGCCCCTTAGCTCAAACGTTAGGCATCTGAGAACAGTGAGTCTGCGAATATGAACCGATGGAATATCCCGGAATGGCTTGAAAAAGAAGTTGTCGCCCGAGACGCTCGATGTATTTATTGTGGAATCACGTTTGGTTCGTGTGGCACCCGAAAATCAAAGTCTTCGTGGGAGCACATCGTAAACGATGAGAGAATCATCACTAGAGAAAATATCGCTTTGTGCTGCATGTCCTGCAACTCAAGCAAAGGCGCCAAGTTGTTGCAAGATTGGCTAACAAATTCCAAATATTGCGATCGAAAAGGCATAAACGAAAATACGGTCGCACAGGTTGTTAAAAATGCGCTTATTTCGCCGCCATCGCTTGCCTAACAATTCCGTCGAGAGGGACCGCCCACAAGCTGCGCTTGTGGGTTCCCTTCGCGGCTTCGCCGCTGCGGCGGCCCCTCACGTCAAACGTTAGACGCAGAAGGAGCATATATGCCTGACTTGCTCAACCTCGCAGTCACAGGATTACTCAGTAGCTCCGTTGGCGCAGTGATTGTTGGCGTCCTCTTTGTCCGCCATAACAAGACGATTGAAGCCGAGATTCAAGAAAAACTTTCCCGAGCACTTAAGGTTTTTGAGTCGGAAAGAACATGGAAGGAACAAGCACTTTTCGAGCTGTTCGGACCACTTCAGATGCAATTTGAGCGCACCAAAAGAGCGTTTAACCGCTGGACAAAGAAAAATCTATATCTCGAAAGTAAGGTTGTCAGAGAAGGAAATGAGACGATTCGGAACCTGTTGCTCAACAAGGGCCATCTTATTCCGCCAGAACTCATGAACGAGGCCTGTAGCTTGGTCGAACATTACGATGCTTGGCTTGAAAAATTTGACAGAATCCGCGGAGACGGCGGAACTGTATCTACTGAAAGTTTTGTATTTTCCGGGCCAGATGGCTATCCATTCCCGACAAGTGCTGAAGCTAAATTCAAAGAAACGTTTCGTAGATTGCAGCATGAACTATACGGCGTGGTCTAACACTACGGTCAAGCGGACCGCCTGCAAGCTGGCGCTCGCAGGTTCCCTCCGCGCTGCGCGCTACGGCGTCCGCTTACCTCCACGTTAGAGCTCATGCAAATTAGGGGCGTATTAGCTAAGGCTTTCCTGCTGATCGCGGGCATATTCGCAGTAACGTGGGGGAGGATGACGTACGAAACAGCAAGCAACCATTGGGCGGTTAGGGGCGTCTGCGAAAGCATAGCTGCTAGCAGCAGTGTTGATGAAGCGATATCGGCGTTCAACTCACTTGGTGAGAAATCAGTACGTCACGAGGTGGGAGGTACCGTTGTAAGCGTGATAGGCCCAGCAGCTTGCCGTTGCAAAATTGCCACCGAAAGCGGAAGAGTTAAAAATACATATGCACTTTGTGAGCACTGATCACCGCCGCTCTAACAATTCCGTCGAGAGGGACCGCCCACAAGCTGCGCTCGTGGGTTCCCTTCGCGGCTTCGCCGCTGCGGCGGCCCCTCACGTCAAACGTTAGAGATCACATGTCCGCCACCTATACACTCATGTCGGATGCCAAAAACCATGACGTCCCAGCACTTCTCGCAGAATGGAAATGGCTCATCCCTGAAAGCGATACTCCGCTCTTCATTAGCGCATTTGGTGACTGGGTTTTCGGTAAGCCTAATGGCAGCCTTTGGGTACTGTCTCTGCTTGAAGGCACCTATGAGCAGGTGGCCAAAAACTCTGCGGAATACAACTCACTGAATAAATCTGAAGAATGGTTGAATCGCATCTTCATTGCTGAGTGGCTGCCGATTGCAATCCAAAACGGGCTGTCGCCAGGTCACGATGAATGCTTAGGCTGGAAGCTGCATCCTTTGCTTGGTGGAAAGTTCGAAGTATCAAATCTTCAAGTATTCAGCATGTTGGTTTATCAGTCGGTAGTGGGCCAACTTCTTCGCCAGTT
Source organism: Uliginosibacterium sp. TH139 (assembly GCF_002855595.1). Classification (NCBI taxonomy): domain Bacteria; kingdom Pseudomonadati; phylum Pseudomonadota; class Betaproteobacteria; order Rhodocyclales; family Zoogloeaceae; genus Uliginosibacterium; species Uliginosibacterium sp. TH139. The sequence goes on from NZ_PKRR01000016.1 coordinate 4,387, forward strand.
GAGCCTTCGTCAGCCGCAGCCTCCTGAGGCACCGAAGAAACCATGGTTCAAGTTCTGGTGATCTCTAACCATTCCGTCGAGAGGGAACCCACAAGCTGCGCTTGTGGGTTCCCTTCGCGGCTTCGCCGCTACGGCGGCCCCTCACGTCAAACGTTAGACATCATGTTCCCACATGGCGACGATGACCGGTTTTCTAGAAGCCTTCCAAAATGGATGGTGATCGGAATATTTTTGCCAGCTTTTCTTTCCTTACTGGCAATCCCCTTTTTCGGGAAATACATTCCCTTGGAGTTTATAGATATTTATGTTGGGCTGGGCGTGGGTGGCATTGGATTCTCCATCGTCGTTCTGTGTGTTCACGGTATCCGATTAGGTTTCCTGCCAGGCCGATTTCTTGTCTCAAGGGCGATCACCCCTATTCGATTTTGGCTCACGATCCTTCTTTTACTTGCTTTTGCCTTGCCCATGATCATCGGCGCATGTATCGGGGTTTGTGCTTCTTTATTGGCATTCGCCAACTCGGCACAATCTATCCATTGGCCTCAAAAGATGTCTAACCATTCCGTCGAGAGGGACCGCCCACAAGCTGCGCTTGTGGGTTCCCTTCGCGGCTTCGCCGCTACGGCGGCCCCTCACGTCAAACGTTAGCTTCATCGATCACATGCGCGGATTCATCGCAACAGAATCAATCAGAATCTTCGGTGCGCCAGTGCATATCCACTGGTCAGTCCTCGTAATTTGCACAGCGCTCTTGGTTGGCGCGATTCAAACCCCGTTGCTCGCTGTCGAATGGTTGGTTACATACTTGGCCATTATCCTTATGCATGAGGCCGGCCACGCATACGTAGCAAAATGCCTAGGCTGTCGCATTCATGATGTTTATATAACTTTCATTCACGGCGTATGCGTCTATGAAGCACCTTACTACGAAAAAGAAGTCAGTCTGGTGGCATGGGGCGGCGTGCTTACTCAGCTAGCGATAGCACTTCCGTTAATTGTTCTATCTTTGTTGCTTGGTGATAGTCAACCTGCAGCCGTACGTGTTCTTACAACAAATCTTGGCTATTACAATTTCTTCATCGCATGCTTCAACCTAATCCCCGCAAAAGGGTTTGATGGTGAGAAAGCGTGGCGTCTTATCCCAACTTACATCAATGAGATTCGAGCACGCAGTACCGCTAAGAAAGTAACTGAAAAAATAATTCGCCGTATCAAATGAAGCTAACCATTCCGTCGAGAGGGACCGCCCACAAGCTGCGCTTGTGGGTTCCCTTCGCGGCTTCGCCGCTACGGCGGCCCCTCACGTCAAACGTTAGGGCTTCTGAAATGAAACCCCAGCCTCACCCAGTACTGCTCGGAATTGCAGCCGCATTAGTTGGGTCACTATTGAGCGCGTTCTTACTGACGCTTTTCGGTTTTACGGGTGAACTTAAAACTGTTGGCCAAGTTGTCGGAGGTACACTGGCCGTTGGGGGCTACGGCTTTATCTTGGCCATTCCTGTTGTCCTGCTTTACGGGATGCCGCTATACGCTTTACTAAGAAAAATAAACTTTGCAAATCCGGTTACTGCACTACTGGTAGGCGCAGCCCCTGGCGTAGCTGAGGTTCTGTGGACTCACGGCAGCTGGTTAGATGCAATACTTTGGCATGGTGTTTTAATTGCGTTGTTCTATCTGGCACTGAGGCGACGCTATGCAACGCCCTAACAATTCCGTCGAGAGGGACGTCCGCAAGCTGCGCTTGCGGTTCCCTTCGCCTTCGGCTCCGGCCGCCCCTCACGTCAAACGTTAGGCAAAAACGAATGTCTGTTCGAGATCCTGAAGACATCAATCGAACGATAAAACTACGATATCCGTTGGCGCCTCCGATAGCGTGGACGTTAATCATAGGAATATCTATATATATAATTTTGTTCCCACTTTTTAGTGGGATTCAAAGTCAAAACCCATCAACGATAGAATTCTATTGGGCTGAGACCTCGACTATACTTTCTGTGATTATCGGAATGATTGTAATTTCAAACAAACTCTCGTCCATAGAGCTAACGAGAAATGAATTAAAAATATTTAAGGTGACAAGAAAAAGCAAGTGCATCAATTTGTCTGACATAGATGCCTTGTTTCTGCCCCCATACAATCCTTCCGACCATGATATACCGATAGATATTTTAGTTATTCACTTACGAAGCTCTGGGGTTGCAGAGGAGGTGGATTTTTATGGATTTTCAAAAACAGCAGAGCAATTTGCAAACGATCTCTCTGCTCGAATTTCGGCTCTGCGCGTATGATTCCGCGGGGCCTAACCCTTCCGTCGAGAGGGACCGCCCACAAGCTGCGCTTGTGGGTTCCCTTCGCGGCTTCGCCGCTACGGCGGCCCCTCACGTCAAACGTTAGACGTCTCCGATCTCAACACGCCCATGTCAGTCGCCATCGATCGCAATGCGTGGTCTAGGTCTAGCCAGAATTCATCTGGTGGTCACTACGACGACAAAGCTGTTGAGTATGAAAACATTGCATACCGCTGCCGCAAGTGCTTCGCTGACTGTGTTTTCTCTGCAGAAGCTCAGAAGGCTGCGTATGAAAACCAGAAACGATTTGTCTGGTGGCTACCAAGTCTGTGCGCTCAATGTCACAAGGAGTTCGATGAGCTCAAAGCAGAAGAGCTTAATTGCCAGGCGCGGTGGAGCTCAGAAAAGGCATCCTTGGCAAAGGATGATGCGTTTATCCGGAGATGGCTGGAGGTGATACGGTCTGTCCAGGCATTTGGCAAACCGACCAATTCCAGTATGGAAGTAATGCTTATGCGTTGCCTTGAGGCGTCTCATCGTGAAACAGACGTCTAACCCTGCAGTCGAGCGGGACAGCCACAAGCTGCGCTTGTGGTTCCCTCCGCTTCGCTCCGGCTGCCCCTCACTTCCACGTTAGGCGTCTTGCATGGTTTACCTAGATTTCTCCGGCGTGCGATTCGGTTCACAGCTTGATGAAAAGCATCTTTTTGCCTGGGCGCTAGAAATCGAGGGCACGCTCCGCTGGGAGCAAGATACATTGGTTGTTCGTTCAGTCCGAATATCAGAAGAGTCACTTCGAGATTTGATTGCACTTTTTCATCGGTACAACATACCAATGGCGCAATTGGCACAGTTCGAAAATGAGAAAAATACAAGTTGGTTTCGCGCGCCAAAGATGTATTGGCACAAGCAAGTTTTCCAAAGCAAGCGCGGTCAGGCGTTAAAGAGCTCACCGTAATGATACAACGAAAAACAGCGTATTTTGTGAAAGAGCCGCCTAACCCTGCAGTCGAGCGGGACAGCCAACAAGCTGCGCTTGTTGGTTCCCTCCGTGCTTCGCACTCCGGCTGCCCCTCACTTCCACGTTAGGTGCTCACACAAAATGAAGCACATTGCCATTTGGAAATATTTCAGTAGCTTCGAGACCACTAGCGAAGAAATTGATTCATCGGCTTTTGATAACAAGCTAGAGCAGGTGGAGAGTGAAATTCGCGCCCTGCTTGCAAAGCACGGTCTTAAGCTACTTTCCCAAGAGGGAAGATTTATTCCGATGGAAAAAATGTCCACTTGCTACTGTGATGCATGTGGGCACTTGATGATGAACCGCGATGAAAACCCAGCCCGTTTCGACGGTAGTCCACTCTATGCGGATCTTGAGTTCGTTATTCTTGATGGTGGCAACCATGAAGGCAGGTCACTGTGCCAAGAGTGTCTTCCCATTTCCCACCGATGGGGTCTGTTTTCATGAGCCGCGCACCTAACAATTCCGTCGAGAGGGACCGCCCACAAGCTGCGCTTGTGGGTTCCCTTCGCGGCTTCGCCGCTACGGCGGCCCCTCACGTCAAACGTTAGCGAGCAATAACATGCATGCCTCGGAGCAGAAGGCTCTAGATGATATTGAGCAATATGGCTGCCATGTCATTCACGTCCTAGAGGAGGACG
>NZ_PKRR01000017.1:0-5775 GCF_002855595.1 Uliginosibacterium sp. TH139
CGGCGACATAGCCACGCAAATGGCATGTCTCCGATAGACTACGAAAAGCAGTATTTCATGAAGCTCGGAGCAGTCTAGGGAAGCCGGGGCGATTCACCCAATGCTGCATGTGTCCAGGCACGACAGCCCGAGGGGTTCTAGATTCCATGGGCCCGTGATGATATCCGGGCACGTCCTAGACGGTGCGTTGGTTCTGATGTGTCCTAGTTATAAATCTAGGCGGCTACGCCGCCCGGACCCGGCCTGCGGCCGGGGAGCAACTCCCCGCGAGCGGGGGCCCCTCTCCCCGCAGCAGGACCGGCGCGAGGCGATAGACACAAAGAGAGATAGATTCAGCGCCTAGCGCTGGAGGCGCTGCGGATTGATGCAGCAAGGTAGCCGCTGAACGCGGCTATCCGTTTCGCTTCGCTGCGGACTCAAATCGCCTTGCACGACAGAGTCACGATGGGCATAGAAGCAATCAACGGGTTCGATCCTTCAAGTAAACATGAAGCAAACGAAACAACAATCGCTCTACACCATAAGGATGAACAACAGATTGCAGGACACGAAGCACCATTGCCGGTACATAGCGACGATCAGTGAAGTCACCACGATCTAACTCGTCAGCCCGAGGGGTTCTAGATTCCATGGGCCCGTGATGATATCCGGGCACGTCCTAGACGGTGCGTTGGTTCTGATGTGTCCTAGTTATAAATCTAGGCGGCTACGCCGCCCGGACCCGGCCTGCGGCCGGGGAGCAACTCCCCGCGAGCGGGGGCCCCTCTCCCCGCAGCAGGACCGGCGCGAGGCGATAGACACAAAGAGAGATAGATTCAGCGCCTAGCGCTGGAGGCGCTGCGGATTGATGCAGCAAGGTAGCCGCTGAACGCGGCTATCCGTTTCGCTTCGCTGCGGACTCAAATCGCCTTGCACGACAGAGTCACGATGGGCATAGAAGCAATCAACGGGTTCGATCCTTCAAGTAAACATGAAGCAAACGAAACAACAATCGCTCTACACCATAAGGATGAACAACAGATTGCAGGACACGAAGCACCATTGCCGGTACATAGCGACGATCAGTGAAGTCACCACGATCTAACTCGTCAGCCAACTTTTGAAGCTGATTAGCAGCAGACCGCAAACCATATTTATCAGATGTAGTCATCGTGCAAACGTAAAGAAAGACGCCAGAGCGGAGACCAGCCAACCGACAAGGTAAAGACCGGTCAGCACACCAAAGACCGAGCCATAGCACACCGCCGCGACGCATGCCCTTGACGGCCTGCCATTGACATAAACAAGACGACGCAATGCATTACGCATACTCAAATCCCTTTCGATACGGTCGTTACGGTCGCCCTTGTAGGCGCGCCAGAGTTTGAAAATCCAGCAATCCCCTGCCCCTGCTGCGGCACGTCACAAATAACACTCCTGACCGTGTTCTGGTAGCGGAGTTCTGCCACACAATCGTTGAGCGATGTAATCGTATAGCCCGCAGCCTCAAGCTCTGAACTGGTCGTAGTCGTGACGGTAAAGCCATTCTGCGATACCGCAAAAAGCATGACATGCCGGCCACCCATTTTCATGCCGCCAGCAAGATGCAATCCACGCTCTGTATAAGGCCCGAAATCTGCCGCCCTGGGGGACGGAGCCACAGACGAGCTAGCCGCACTTGACGCACTCACCGAAGATGCAGCAGCAGCGCGAACTTGACGCAGTAGCTCCTGATCCGCAGCACCACCAGCACTAACCACACCGCCCCTTGTAGGAGCCGCAACAGCCTGTTTTGGCGGCTTATGGCTCACACGATAGCCGACCCATGAAAACATGCCGACTGCAATCAGCAAGGCAATGGCGCAGCCAATGAATGTCCAATGCTGCCACCACGGCTTAATATCATTCGGCATCGCTTCGACACCCGCAACACCTTGCGTATGCGACCGGTACAGAAAAAAATAATCCGGATCATACGAGCGCTCACTGGTATTCAAGACCTCGCCACGAAAACCAGAAGAGACCTTGCGGATATATTTATCCGGCTGGCCCCATGCAACCTTTTTGACAAATCTATAAACCATCTGGACGTTTTCACGGATGGCTGCTGAGGTCTTGCCGTAACTCTGAGTCAGATACAGCACATCGCAAACCCAGTGACGATGCAGCGCCGCCCATTCTTCGACTTCCACAGATGTTGCCTTGAAAGGGATTACGTTTTGTGCCTCATCGATTACGAACAAAGGCCCATATTTGTGCTGAGGATGGCGCCATTCATCGTAATAGTCCCAGACATTAGCAAATACACGCGGATTAGGCGCTTGCCGCCACTCTGACTCAGGAAGGACATTAAAAGCCCCCTCCTCTCGCGTTGGCTCCCACGTACCCCGCACAGGCAGAGGCTTTGTCCTACGCTCAATCAACGCGGGATAAGCCGGATCAAGTAGCGCAAAAGCCTGTAGATCAAGTGGGAGGTTAGTAATGACCTTACGCCCCGATTTAACCGCATCCAATATGTGATAACGGACGGTTTCATATGATTTTCCAGAACCAGAGGTTCCAAGCAAGTAGTGGATCATGATCCGAGCCTTGTAAAAGGTATCAATTGCAGAAGCATGCGAATAACGAGCGCAGCGACAATAATACCCAGCGCCTCTTTTATTCCGACCAAACCCGCCATATTCAGAATATCCGCGCCGAGAGACGCAAAGCCGGCAGAAACAGACCCGAGCCCGGATATGTCAAAAGATTTGATGATATCAACGGCAAGACCCAGCGCTTTATCTAGAGCCCAGCAAAGTACATCCGTTGCGATTTTCCAAATGGCGGAAAAAATCGATTTCAAGACTAGCTTATGCCAATTAGCAACAAGCTCAATCCAATCCCAGAGCCAAGAGAAATCCATTTTTCTAGCCCCCAAATACAATTGATCGCGCCGCGAATAATGCGGAAACAATGATGATTGCTTTAATCATTGGCCATATCCAGCATGAAGCCTGAAGCGGATACGCAACCCCACCCCAGGACAGCGACCACGACGGACAAGAACCGCCAGACGGAGCCGCATCAACAAAACCATTTAGCCAGCTCACAACGGGAGTTTGCTTAAAGGCATTGGCGTGTGTAGCCCAAACCCCCGAAATACCATCCGGATATCGCTCTTCCCATAAATCAGAGGACTCAACTGTCGGCAAATCACCGCCCTGCGTCCCGGTAACACTGCTAGACGCGCCAGAAGTAGCCGCCCCGGAAGACGCATTACCCGAACCAGTACCAGACCCGGAGGAAGCATCACCAGAAGACGCAGAGCCATTAGAACCAGAGCCAGAGCCAGAGCCAGAGCCAGAACCAGAAGAAGACGCAGAGCCAGAAGCGCTTGAAGAATTTGAACCGGTTGAAGACCCCGAAGAAGAACCGGAACCAGAGGCTACGCAAGTATTAACGCCATTAACCTGACCTAGGGTTTTACCGTCAGTGCAAGACGTAGGAGCCTGTTCACCACCAATTACAGTGACGCCCGTCCCCGTACAAGTAGCACCAGTAGATTGCCAATTTGTACAAGAGGTCTGATACAGACCATTAACAACAACTTCCACACATACGCCGCCCGCCTGCAAAACGCAGCCACCAACACAAAGGCCTGATGCGTTTTTTCCATTGTATGTGTAAGAAGACGAAACAATAGTGCCAGCCTCTGGACATGAAACAGATGAAGAAGACGAAGAGGACGAGGAAGAAGAAGTCGAAACACATGAACCACTGGTCAAATTGATTTGAGTACCCGAATCACAACCCGAAACATATTCAAGCTGGTGATTATATTTCTGATTACTATTTGACGTGAATTCGCAGCGCCCCGGAATAGAAATGTCAAAAGAAGCCGTACCACTCCAACCAGAATAGACATCGGTAACCCAGCCCGACATTTGCCCACAAACGTAAGAATCAGTCCCGGTGATGCCAGTCCCCGGAAGACGCCAAACTATGGCCGCAAAAGAATAGGACGAAAAAAAAGCCGCCATCGAGATTAATAGCAGCTTAAAAATTTGTTTGAGCATGTGTTTTGCCCCTATGAGTTGTACATACCACGGAGCCACGCCCCAGCGCTCATTGCGCCGATAAGCGCGACCACCGCATAAACGATGGCCGCCCCCATGGTTTAGGCCTTGCGAACAGCGCGCTTGCCCAGGTCGATGCCCTTGAAGGCCATGTGCAGCGCGATGATGGTAATGCCGAGCGCACTCACAGCGGTAATTGCGTCAGCAAAAGTGATACCAGCAAAGATTTCAGTCATTTTTCAACTCCCAGAAATAGTCAGGATTTAGAGATAAGTTTCCGGGCAATCCCGACCTTAAAACCCAGAAACCAAAAAGTCATCACGGCACCAAAGCCCCAGAGAAACGCGACCCCCAGAGAATCGGACGTGATTTGCTGAGCCATCACATCGGACGAATCAGCGAGAACCACAAAACCACTTGCAACGCAGTTTTCAAGCGTCAAATCCGGACGCAGAATCAAAACCGAGCCTTGAGCTTGAGCGCACTGCATTTAGAACACCCCACCACTACCGAACTCGTCGTAGTTTTCAATCCAGTCGTCGTAACACTTCTGACAAAGCTGGACCTCTTCGCCCTCTTCGCTAACCGGTTCTTCCTCGCAACTACTGCAAAGCTCAGACATATCGACCTCCTGATTTAAAAAGGCGGCTCTTCACCGTCATGCTCAACATCAATTTGCACAGTGTTTTTGCCAGCAACCCAAAACGTGGTTCCGTCCGGGCTTAGCCACATGTCGAACTGAGCACCGACGAGGCCATAGAAGGTCTGGAGAACACCGATTGCTTCCGGGCATGCTTCCGTCACATCGACAGCACCAAGCCAGACGCGATGCACGGTCGGCTTTTTGGCATCCGCGCTATGCCAATAGCGTTTTTTTTCTGAGTCGGTCAGATCGTCGAAAGTCTTTTCCATGTACTTGACGATGTATCCGCTAAGCCTGCTGCTATCCCATTGCCGCCCTGCCCCACCCATGCCCTGCTTTGCCCTAGGGGAAGTCACATCAACTTGACCCGGAGTCTCAACGCCTTTTTCGTCACCCCTGCCCCCCAAGGCCTGATACCAGCAGCGACGAATCACGCTATAGGGCTGCCACCCCTTGACGGCTAGATGGATGTGGAACGCGCCCCGGTCTTGCAGCTCAGGGACCGCCACATAAGGCCAAGGACGGCCCTTGAGTTCTTTCCGGAGAAGGCGAACGAAGCGCTTGAAATCGTCGTAGAGCCTTTCCCGGTCCTGCATGTTTTCCCTGTAGGTCAGCGTCAGCAGCCGATCGGCTGAAATTTGCTTGACGAGCCAACGGGCGGATTGCTTGGCGCGACGCACTGCGCGCTTGTGATTGCGTTCCCTCTTTTCGGCCTCCTCCTCTTCAGTAAGAGGCTTTGCGCCGAAGCCGGGGGCATGAGTGCCGGAGCTTTCGAAACGGTCCTTCATGGCATCCATTGCCATGGGCCGGACGGCTTGCACACAGCCCTCCAAGGTTCCGTTTTGAAAGGTTCGGATCTTCATAAAATAGTTTCTTTCGGGTAGCTCAAAGGGAATGCTTTCGTCATCATTGACAAAGTGTTCAGCAACAGCTAGGTTTGTCATCAGTTCCCCGCAAATCAGACTTGTGTGGAATAGAAAGCCCCGGAACCTTTGGCGAGGTCCGGGGCTTTTGTTTTGTGCTTACGCGCTGGGGGCTACAGGCTTCGGAGCCGAGCCACGCGGGACAGGATTCAGACCCACCAGACGGGGAACC
>NZ_PKRR01000018.1:0-5575 GCF_002855595.1 Uliginosibacterium sp. TH139
TCAGCAGCGCGCAAGGCAGCGGCCACCTCAAACTCATCGCCAACAGCGGCCCGGTGCTCGTCCAGGCCCAGGCCGACACGATGACACTCGCCGCCAAGGAGCAACTGAAGATGGTCTCCGTCTCTGGCAAGCTCGACCTCGCCTCCGCAAAGAAAATCCACCTCGCGGTGGCAGGTGGATCAGCCATCACGATTGAGGGCGGGAACATCACCGTGCAGTGCCCGGGGGTGCTCACCGTGCATGCCAGTCAGCGGAGCTTTGTGGGGGGGGCGAAGGTGGATGCGGCGTTGCCTGTGATGTCCAACTCCAACAGTTCTTGGGTACAGCTCGAAGCCCACTACGAGGATGCATGGAATACCCCTTGGCCACTCGAGAATACCGAGGTGAAGGTTAATAGCAAAACCATCACCAAGTCACTCACGATCAATAAAGCTTGAGCGCATACACATGGCAAACCAGCAAGCATCCCCCCCTGTAAAAACGTTCTCAAGCGACGATGGCGATGTAATTGTCATTGCCAGAAGTGCCTATACCGAAAAAGAAATCTCCGAAGATCGTGAGCAGATTGTTCAACGCCTGCACGGTGCGTATTTGAACCTGTTAGACCACATGGCGGAATTCCAGCAACAATGGGACACCGACCCGAAGATTGCCTTTCTGGACGCAGCTTACGAGGGCGTGAAAGAAGGCGGGGGAGACTGGGGAAAAAGCATTGGTGATCTGTTCGACAAGAAGACCTGGAAGGAGGTTGGACAAAAGATTCAGCACTTCGCTGGAAAAGCCATTGACACGATGGCCGACTACTCGGCGCAGCAATACGAAGAACTGCGGGAGAGTCTGAATGGCGGCGCCAACCTGATCGAACATGCCGACGACACCATCAAGAATTGGGCGTGGTGGCAAACCGTTATAGATCGCAAGGCGGAGCAAGCTCGTGACTACACCCAAAAAAAGGTCGATACGATCACGAAAACGGTGAACGACACCACAGCTACCGTGCTCGACTCGGTCGACAAATCCAACAAGATCTATCAGCACCGCAACGCGATCCTGAATCTGCCCAACCTCATCACCGAGGGCGACGCCAAAGGCGTGCAGAATTTCGTTGATACGGTGCTCAAGGACATCGACCCGACCCTTGCCAAATCCATTAAAGAGAGCGGGCAGTTTCACATCGCGCTGGAACTGATCGCCGACCATGACAGCGCACTCAACTACGTTTCCTACCTCGGCCTCATGCTCGAAGCCGTCCCACCAAATTTCTATGCCTACACTTCAGCCAAGTTCGGCGTGCAATTGCTGCTGGAAGTCATCCTGACGGTACTTTGCGCTTTCCTCACTGCCGGCACTGGCGTTGCCGTGCGACTCACCACCCTAGCCGCCCGCTTGACGGCGGCCAGTGTCAAGGTCACTACCGTGGCGCGCCGCATCCAGAAAGCGCAGGCCGCCTTGCGCGCCTACGCCAGAATGCTTGAAGACTTCCTCGATGCATCGCGCCAGATGCATCGCCTCGGCGAAAAACTTCTGGCAGCAAGAAGGCGCGGCGTCACCGTGCGTGGCAAAACACGACAAACCCTCAGCGCCAAGAAAAAACTGATCAAGCGCGACACGCGCTGCCGTTTGTGCGGCAGCACGGAGCACTCCACCCCACGTGGACGTTTAGGCAACGTCGAATACGACTGAGCGAGCAATCGACATGGCAATCAAGAAAGCGACTCCACGCAAGAGCAAATCGGCCAAGGCCAGTCCAGACAAGCGCGCACCACTCGCCCTGACAGGCCAGACGACCAAAGACAGCCAATACCTACATCGCATCATTCGCGCCATCGCGGATGAGCGTAACCACCCGCGTCACCAGGGCGTGGCGATGCAGGCCCACCATGTGATCTCCGCGACTGCGATGAAGGAATCCGGGCTTGCCGACAAGATTCGCAAGTTCGGCTATGACATCAACTTGCTAGACAACCTCGTGTTTCTGCCCTCTACCCTGCAAGGGGCGTGCCACCTTGGGGTGCAGCCGCACAGAGGAAATCATACGGCACCTATCCTGGATAGTTATGACGATGACGAGCATCCACTTAGCTATCACAAGATGGTTGCTAAACGAATAATGGCCGCGAAGCTTGGCCTAACCAAGGACTGTCCAGGATACATGGGCGGGCCGCAAGATCTTACTGCGCGGCATAAAATCAAGTCAGAACTTGACAATCTCAGTCAACAAATCTTGAAGCTAATTCAGAAGAGACCCGAGGAAGCGCCTCTCACAAGAGTAGCCGCGCATTTCCAGCCAGGCGATTCGATTGGGTGCGCGGGTACTGACTCAACGACATTGCATCGGTTCGATCATCAATGCTCGGTCGGACGCAATCATCACAAGAATCAAGGCCCGGAACAAAAGGTGGAAAATATCACCTATGCATCTGACGGCAAATATCAACTAAAAGCGGGGCGATAAGTAATGTACGAAGAAGAATATTATTTAATCAGAGACCAAAAGAATAACGATCGCATACCATTCTTGACACCAGACAAAGACACATCAAATAGAAATTATGATTTTGAGGCATTACCTTTTGGTCAAGCACCCTTGAAATTCCATAATGGTTTTAAAGAAGAACGTCGTCGCCAGGGTATTAAAAGCATCACCCCAGAACTATTGTTTAGTGGTTTTGATATCATCGTCGACGACAATATTCGTGAACGCTTACTGAATTACGACTTTCCAAATCTTCACATCTACCCTTCGATCTACATTGATGACCAAGATCAGTGGCATGAAGACCGCTGGTATCTAACCTTCACCGAGCGCTTCGACTGCTGGGATCGCAATACGTCTGACTACGAACAGGACGTAGCGCCTGTCCGACTGGGTGGTATCGAATATCATCAAATTTACAGCTTGCGGTTCAATCAGGAGTTGTTTGCGAAGACGCCGCTTTCTCAGCGACTTCTGTTCAAACTAGGCGGCTCAATTGACGCCTACATCGTCGCGCATCAATCGATTTTGACAAAGATTTTCGGTCGCGCGCCCGACAACGGCGCAGAGTACGTGCGCGTGTCAGATTACTGAGCTTTTGTTTGTTGGATGAATTCGAAGGCGAATGCCAACACAAGCAAGGCTGAAGTCGCCACAGCGTTGACCACCACATGAGCGTTGATATCGCTGATGCCAACATCGCGCTGCCCCCTAGCTTGAGCTGATCATGAAGATATTCTGCCATTCACTTACCTTGGCCGCGCTGTGCCTTGCTAGCGCCGTTGCCGCAGCGGCGTGCAACAACCCGGCCAATTGGTACGAATCCCCAAACGAAGGTATCAAGTTCGTCATTGGCTACAACGAAGATACCTTGTTGCTGGGTTCCCAGACCATGAACGGCCTGACCATGCAGGCTTATCCTGACAAAGTACCTGAGGACCTCCTGTCAAAGAGTGGCACAGGGGCGCTCTCAACCACATACGAGGACGCAGAAGGAAAGCCCAGAACAACTGCCGATGGCTGGATTTCTTACTTCGAACCAAATCCAGCCGGTGGATGGCGAATTTGCCGAAAGGAAAAATGGCGGTCTCACACACCAAACAGTAAGCCGGATGTCATTCACTTAAGTAAACAAAATGCTCGAAACAACAAGAAGGTTGCCTCCATCGCAGAAACGCATGATTTAGGATCTGCGCAAGTTTTTCTCTACGATGCAAAAGGGCGTATCGAACGCAAGTTTTCTGTTTCTCCATCTGAGCTTGCTGACAATCAACCACAACGAATTTCCGGTTTTCACTGCTACCGTTACGACGACAAAGACCGCGTCCTGCTCTGGGTGCGCGCCACCGAAACCCGGCGCTGCCCCGCTGGCGAACCCGACCCACGAGACGATTTCCACCGCTTCGAATTCGCGGAAGTTGAGGGCAAGGTCTGGCATAAGTGGATTGAGCAACACTCTGGCAAAGAAGATGGCTCTTGGAGTAAGCGCATCGATTTCTCTGTCGTTCCCGCTGAATACATGACCTCCACGATAGCGGTTGCCGAGGCGCATGAACTTGCCGGGGGGGGGCATGTAACGTCCGCCGCCGGCGTCACAAAAATTCTGGGGGGCTCCGACCTGCTCGGCTCCAAAGACAAAAGCCACAACTACAAATGGCCCTATGCCTCAGGCAGCCTCCCCCCAGTTGAATACTTTTTCACCAAGCCCCCTGTACCCATCAGCCTGCTGCGTAACCCCGAAGAGATTTACCAGTACGACCGCCGCCGCGAAACGAGCGTGAGTCGCGTCATCAAGCTCGTAGAGCATTTCAAGGCTGGCGAGCATCAGGTGCGCGACCGCTTCTACACCGCTCTGGGCCGCACGATGCGGCAAGAACAATACGACGAGCAAGGCCGCCTGAAGCGCGTCATCAATCTGCTCGACCTCGACCCGATGCAGGACGGAAAGTTCTACGGCGACGAGCCGCAAGACCTCAAGCGCACAAAGATTGCGCTGCGCCTTAAAACCAACTTGATTTATTACCGCGTGTGGGAATACGACGACGCAGGCAAAGCCACGCTCGTCGCACTGGGCTGGAACAACAGGCTGGGCAGCGCCGTCGCTAAGAAAGAGATGTTCGACTTCGCCGACATTCGCTATGGCACACCGGACGGCAAGGAAAAATGGCAAGGCAAAGAAGCGTTCTTCAAGGCCTTTGACTTCGATCCCAATGCCAGACGCGCTTACCCAAAAAACAGCCAAGATCGCTAATGCACAGCGGTACAGGCCTATATCGAGCCGAATGCTGCGTCGCAGCAACCCCCGAGAATCTGAGCAAAGACACGCTGGGCGTGGTGCCGCCCGCACGGCAACCATTCGACACAAAGACGAACTCTTTTATATGAAGAACATGAACTTGAAAAGCACAAAGCTCACCTACTTACTCGCACTCGCCCTGTGCCTCACTGCCTGTAAAAGCCGCGAAGAAGAAATAGCGGCTGAGCACGCCAAAGGCACAGCCCTCGTTGAAGACAAGGCCGCCCGCGTGAAAGGCATTGGCGAAGCACTGCAGAGCGACGGCCAGAAAGCAGCGGCTGAACTTTCTACGGGTGTTGGCAAGGTGATCGGCGGGGTCACGCAGGGCATTGACCGCGCCAAGGAAGCCAAGATCACGACCGATGATGGCGCCGCAAAACTTGGCGTCAGCAGCGACCGTGCGGTGTTGGAGGTCAATGGCAAGGAGGGACAGAACACACTCAAGGCCTATGTAAAGTCTGCCCAAGCTTTCAAAGGCAGTCTGCATCTGCGCGGCTTCGACAACAACAACCGCGAAGTGGGTCGGAGCACAAAGGAAGAGCGAAGCTTGGCTGCTGATGATGCCGAATACGTCGCCTTCACGTTTGATTCGGCCACCCCCATGAATCGCGTAGAAAAGTGGGTGCTGTTCGCAGCAGCCAAATAAAGCTTGGTAGTAGCGTGCGTACTCCGGCAGCAGTGCAAGTCCCGAAGGCCCAGACCCCCACCGCCCTGCCAGACAAGAAGCCATGAACCAGGCCTTAGACCCCCGCAGCCTGCCCGCCGCAGCGAGCGCACTGGAGGTGCTGGCCGGCCTGCGTTCC
>NZ_PKRR01000019.1:0-5527 GCF_002855595.1 Uliginosibacterium sp. TH139
GTATGGGGTAGTCTGACGATGACCTACTTTCGCATGGGCGGACCACACTATCATCGGCGCGGTTTCGTTTCACGGTCCTGTTCGGGATGGGAAGGGGTGGAGCCGAAACGCTATGGTCGTCAGACTATAACTTGTGCTTCGTGACGCGAGCGCGCTGCTTGGGTCACGAAGGTGTGCTGGAAGGCAAATTGGTATGGGTGATGATTGCGCGATGTGTATCCGACGTAAAAGTCGGGTTCGCTTGTAATGTGTTCAGGGTTATAGGATCAAGCCGCACGGGCAATTAGTATCAGTTAGCTTAACGCATTACTGCGCTTCCACACCTGACCTATCAACGTCCTGGTCTTGAACGACCCTTCAGGGGACTCGAAGTCCCAGGGAAGTCTCATCTTGAGGCGAGTTTCACGCTTAGATGCTTTCAGCGTTTATCTCTTCCGGATTTAGCTACCCGGCAATGCGACTGGCGTCACAACCGGTACACCAGAGATCCGTCCACTCCGGTCCTCTCGTACTAGGAGCAGGCCCCCTCAAACTTCCAACGCCCACGGCAGATAGGGACCAAACTGTCTCACGACGTTTTAAACCCAGCTCGCGTACCACTTTAAATGGCGAACAGCCATACCCTTGGGACCGGCTACAGCCCCAGGATGTGATGAGCCGACATCGAGGTGCCAAACTCCGCCGTCGATGTGAACTCTTGGGCGGAATCAGCCTGTTATCCCCAGAGTACCTTTTATCCGTTGAGCGATGGCCCTTCCATACAGAACCACCGGATCACTATGACCTGCTTTCGCACCTGCTCGACTTGTGGGTCTCGCAGTCAAGCCTTCTTTTGCCATTGCGCTATCAGTACGATGTCCGACCGTACCTAGAAGACCTTCGTACTCCTCCGTTACTCTTTGGGAGGAGACCGCCCCAGTCAAACTGCCTACCATGCACGGTCCCCGATCCGGATTCACGGACCAAGGTTAGAACCTCAACGACACCAGGGTGGTATTTCAAGGACGGCTCCTCCGGAACTAGCGTCCCGGTCTCATAGCCTCCCACCTATCCTACACAAGTCCCGTCAAAGTCCAATGCAAAGCTGCAGTAAAGGTTCATGGGGTCTTTCCGTCTAGCCGCGGGGAGATTGCATCTTCACAAACATTTCAACTTCGCTGAGTCTCAGGAGGAGACAGTGTGGCCATCGTTACGCCATTCGTGCAGGTCGGAACTTACCCGACAAGGAATTTCGCTACCTTAGGACCGTTATAGTTACGGCCGCCGTTTACCGGGGCTTCGATCAAGAGCTTGCACCCCATCACTTAACCTTCCGGCACCGGGCAGGCGTCACACCCTATACGTCCACTTTCGTGTTTGCAGAGTGCTGTGTTTTTAATAAACAGTCGCAGCCACCGATTCTCTGCGGCCTCTTCGCCCTTCGATTGTTCATCTACAAGCTACAGAGGCATACCTTCTCCCGAAGTTACGGTATCAATTTGCCGAGTTCCTTCTCCTGAGTTCTCTCAAGCGCCTTGGTATTTTCAACCTGCCCACCTGTGTCGGTTTGCGGTACGGTCGATTCTTGACTGAAGCTTAGAGGCTTTTCCTGGAAGCAGGGTATCAACCACTTCGTCTGCAAGCAGACTCGTTATCACCTCTCATCTAAGCCCGGCGGATTTGCCTACCGGGCACGACTACGGGCTTGAACCAGGACATCCAACGCCTGGCTGGCCTAACCTTCTCCGTCCCCCCATCGCATCAAGAATCGGTACAGGAATATTCACCTGTTTCCCATCGACTACGCATTTCTGCCTCGCCTTAGGGGCCGACTAACCCTACGCCGATGAACGTTGCGTAGGAAACCTTGGGCTTTCGGCGAACGAGCTTTTCACTCGTTTTATCGCTACTCATGTCAGCATTCGCACTTCCGATACCTCCAGCAGACCTCTCGATCCACCTTCACAGGCTTACGGAACGCTCCCCTACCACACGTACTAAGTACGCATCCGCAGCTTCGGTTCATAGTTTGAGCCCCGTTACATCTTCCGCGCAGGACGACTCGACTAGTGAGCTATTACGCTTTCTTTAAAGGGTGGCTGCTTCTAAGCCAACCTCCTAGCTGTCTATGCCTTCCCACCTCGTTTTCCACTTAACTATGCATTTGGGACCTTAGCTGGCGGTCTGGGTTGTTTCCCTCTTGACAATGGACGTTAGCACCCACTGTCTGTCTGCCGTATATCACTTTGCGGTATTCGGAGTTTGCTATCGCGAGGTAGATCGCAATGACCCCCTCAACGATTACAGTGCTCTACCCCCGCAAGTGTCCGTACGACGCACTACCTAAATAGTTTTCGGGGAGAACCAGCTATCTCCAGATTTGTTTAGCCTTTCACCCCTATCCACAGCTCATCCCCTAACTTTTCAACGTTAGTGGGTTCGGACCTCCAGTACGTGTTACCGCACCTTCATCCTGGCCATGGATAGATCATCTGGTTTCGGGTCTACGCCGTGCGACTGATTCGCCCTTATCAGACTCGCTTTCGCTACGCCTCCCCTATTCGGTTAAGCTCGCCACACAACGTAAGTCGCTGACCCATTATACAAAAGGTACGCAGTCACCCCTTACGAGGCTCCCACTGTTTGTATGCACGCGGTTTCAGGATCTATTTCACTCCCCTCCCGGGGTTCTTTTCGCCTTTCCCTCACGGTACTGGTTCACTATCGGTCGATTACGAGTATTTAGCCTTGGAGGATGGTCCCCCCATATTCAGACAGGGTTTCTCGTGCCCCGCCCTACTTGTCGTACGCTCAGTACCATCCAATTGTTTTCGCATACGGGGCTATCACCCACTATCGCCGGACTTTCCAGACCGTTCTGCTAACAATTGAATTATCACGTACAGGCTCTTCCCCGTTCGCTCGCCACTACTCAGGGAATCTCGGTTGATTTCTTTTCCTCGGGGTACTTAGATGTTTCAGTTCTCCCGGTTCGCTTCCACTGACCTATGTATTCAGTCAGGGATACTCCTTGCGGAGTGGGTTTCCCCATTCGGACATCTGCGGATCAAAGCTTCATTGCCAGCTCCCCGCAGCTTTTCGCAGGCTTGCACGTCCTTCATCGCCTGTAATCGCCAAGGCATCCACCACGTGCACTTAGTCGCTTGATCCTATAACTTTGAACCCTGGGTCATCTTGTCAGACTCCCAGGAAGTTACAGGCGAACTAGCACATCATCGTTTGTTGGACTGTTGCCGCTGGTTCGCAAACAACAATCCGATGCAATCACTACCCATTCGATCGTCAGTTTCATGCAGTTGCCTGCAATCGACTTTCAATCGATGTTTAATTTGCCTTCCAGATTTTTAAAGAGCAGTACAACCGATCACTCATAAAGAGTGACTAGGCTATGAGCAGACTCGCTGCGCATGGCTTAATCACCACTTTGGAACTTCAGTCAGAGACTTTTACCAATTTCTTGGTGGAGGATGACGGGATCGAACCGACGACCCCCTGCTTGCAAAGCAGGTGCTCTCCCAGCTGAGCTAATCCCCCAGACACATGCTGTCATTTACAGCGCTGTGCATTCCGTGGTGGGTCAGGTAGGAATCGAACCTACGACCCCCGCCTTATCAAGACGGTGCTCTAACCGACTGAGCTACTGACCCGATCCGTATCAGACCGGGCGCCAGTGTTCAGGCAAGCCATTTATTTCTAAATGAACTTGTGTTCCCAGTCCCTACTGCTTAATCAAACAACCGATAGGTTGTGGATACTTGACCAGAGCTTTGCTCTAGAAAGGAGGTGATCCAGCCGCACCTTCCGATACGGCTACCTTGTTACGACTTCACCCCAGTCATGAATCCCACCGTGGTAAGCGCCCCCCTTACGGTTAGGCTACCTGCTTCTGGTGAAACCCACTCCCATGGTGTGACGGGCGGTGTGTACAAGACCCGGGAACGTATTCACCGCGACATGCTGATCCGCGATTACTAGCGATTCCGACTTCATGGAGTCGAGTTGCAGACTCCAATCCGGACTACGATCGGCTTTCTGGGATTAGCTCCACCTCGCGGCTTGGCAACCCTCTGTACCGACCATTGTATGACGTGTGAAGCCCTACCCATAAGGGCCATGAGGACTTGACGTCATCCCCACCTTCCTCCGGTTTGTCACCGGCAGTCTCATTAGAGTGCCCTTGCGTAGCAACTAATGATAAGGGTTGCGCTCGTTGCGGGACTTAACCCAACATCTCACGACACGAGCTGACGACAGCCATGCAGCACCTGTGTCCTGGTTCCCGAAGGCACATCCGCATCTCTGCAGACTTCCAGGCATGTCAAGGGTAGGTAAGGTTTTTCGCGTTGCATCGAATTAATCCACATCATCCACCGCTTGTGCGGGTCCCCGTCAATTCCTTTGAGTTTTAACCTTGCGGCCGTACTCCCCAGGCGGTCGACTTCACGCGTTAGCTACGTTACTCAAGAAGTCACCTTCCCGAACAACTAGTCGACATCGTTTAGGGCGTGGACTACCAGGGTATCTAATCCTGTTTGCTCCCCACGCTTTCGTGCATGAGCGTCAGTACAGGTCCAGGGGGCTGCCTTCGCCATCGATGTTCCTCCTGATATCTACGCATTTCACTGCTACACCAGGAATTCCACCCCCCTCTACCGTACTCTAGTTACACAGTCACAAACGCAGTTCCCAGGTTGAGCCCGGGGATTTCACATCTGTCTTATGCAACCGCCTGCGCACGCTTTACGCCCAGTAATTCCGATTAACGCTCGCACCCTACGTATTACCGCGGCTGCTGGCACGTAGTTAGCCGGTGCTTCTTCTTACGGTACCGTCATCCTTCCGGGATATTCACCCGAAAGATTTCTTTCCGTCTGAAAGAGCTTTACAACCCGAAGGCCTTCTTCACTCACGCGGCATGGCTGGATCAGGCTTTCGCCCATTGTCCAAAATTCCCCACTGCTGCCTCCCGTAGGAGTCTGGACCGTGTCTCAGTTCCAGTGTGGCTGGTCGTCCTCTCAGACCAGCTACGGATCGTCGCCTTGGTGAGCCTTTACCTCACCAACTAGCTAATCCGACATCGGCCGCTCCAATTGCGCGAGGCCTTTCGGTCCCCCGCTTTCCACCTCAGTGCGTATGCGGTATTAGCGTAACTTTCGCTACGTTATCCCCCACAACTGGGTACGTTCCGATGCTTTACTCACCCGTTCGCCACTAACCAGAGAAGCAAGCCTCTCTGATCCGTTCGACTTGCATGTGTAAGGCATGCCGCCAGCGTTCAATCTGAGCCAGGATCAAACTCTTAAGTTCAATCTTTTCAAAGCTCAACTCAAATTCATTACTGACTTTGTGTTGAGTACTCAATCATTTTTGCAGCCATCCGAAGACAGCCACTCTGACCAAGTACCCACACCTATCGGTTGTTCTATTTTTTAAAGAGCATCCCGTTTCCGGGCTTTGCATTCTTTGCTACGCTTTTTACTGCGCTGCATCGTTTGCGAGAGGGGCGCATTCTACACCCCTTAAACAC